>JAJEGI010000036.1 GCA_022819945.1 Candidatus Poribacteria bacterium | reverse complement strand
GCATTTTGCCATGATAGTGGACATCCTACGCACTGCAGGCGGGATTTGGAACCCGCCTGCAAGGGGACTGCGTAAGTCCTAATAAAATAGATTATTTGAGTTTGGAGGCTATTATGGCTGAAGAAAAAAAAGAAGAAATGGTACCGGTTACCGCTGAATATGAAGTCGTTGATCAGGTGGATGACCAGGCTATTATTGAGTTAATGACTGGACAGACGATTCAGGATTATGTCTATTCTTTTAAACAGGGTGGACGCACTGTTGAAGGGTTAACCTTAGCGGGTATTAACGAAGCCGCAAACCGGCGCGGCGGCATCCAAGTCGAAGAGATGGAGTACCAGGAACTTGATAACTCTTGGCTCGCGACTGTTAAGGCAGTTGATACAATCACAGGTTCATCGCGTTGGGGTGCCTACGAACAACCGAAGATGAGCGGCGGTCGTGCCGACCCATTCGCTTTTACGAAAGCAGTTCACAAAGCACAGCGGAATGCAATTAAGCAGCTCATACCTGTTCCAGTGATCCGTGAGGTACTCAACTTCTATTTGCATCGAAAAGCAGGGAGTGGGAATTCAAGGCCACAACAACAGATTCCACAAGGTGGCGGAAATATCGCACAGGCGCAAAAAGCCGCTTTCGCAATTGCGAACAATCTCGAAGAACCACTTGAGAAAAAAGGGATCACAAAGGCGGATCTCTGGAATTACATCAAACGTAAATACAGTGTAGAATCCCGAAACGACATGAGTGAGATGCAATGGACGCAATTGTCGGCGGAACTCAAAGCAGCGGAAACAACTCCTCAACTCCTCAATGACCTCTGCGAACGCATCAAACAATTAACAGCAGCTGCCCAAGAGAGTGATGTTCCAGTACCTGAAGAACCCGCAGTCCAAGAGGCAGCGTCTTCCGATGAGAAGGAAGGAGAAAAAACGCAAGCGCAAGACTCTCCTTTTTAGTCTATGCAGCTGAGCAAATACGCTCGACTCCGCAGCGCGTCTTGCAAAGAATGGGCAGTCGGTGTATTTTCGAGGAGTAGATCACCCGTATAGTGCCGTGTTCTCAGGTGTCCCGCAATTGCACGGAAGTTAACAAAACCGTCTCCTACTTCTGACAACACGCCTGCCTCCGTTTTTTGTTTGAAATGCACCGATGTGAGATCCGTTATACGGACAGCAGTCCAGAATTCTTCGGGTGGATTCACCGTTGTGCCGTCGGCGAGATACGTGTTCGTTTCGTCGTAAGTGAGTTTTACGCCACCTGCGACTGCCAGCCTCAAGGTTAACGTGGCAGTTTGACGGGCATTCTCTACAGCAAAAATCATCGGATAATCCGGTAGGAGTTCACTGTAACGTTTTAAGTTAGCGACAGCTACTGATGCGTCAATGTCTCCTTCGGTGTCGAGGTCAACGAGACGGAGTCTCGCTCGCTTTGGACACAGTAGATATGCCAACTTTTTTGCCTTGATAATCTCTTGTGTATCCGTTTCGCTATCGGTGGGTGGTGAAAGCCACGGGTGGGACATGGCATAACTCAAGGTGAGTCCAGATGCTTTCTTAGTGAAGGCAGCAACCTCCTCAAAAAGGGTTGCGTGCTTTGGTTCATAAGGCTGTTCTGTCCAGACAGCGTCACAGATAGCTTTGAATTCGGTGTCGGTATACGCAGGCATCGCGGCTTCAAGTCCTTGAATCAGTTCCCCAAATTCTGAGTTGCGAAGATAATCACCTTCCCGTACTTCCATATCCTTGAACCCGTTCGCACCGAATGCTACCATCAGTGCGTCAAAGCGTGCACCGTTCTCTATCTCTTCAGCCCAGATGTTGGTTACGATTCCGAGTTGTTCAAACATTTTGACATCCTTTTCTTATTATGGTATCATACACAGCAAAATATTATAGCATATTCTTTAGGACTTACGCACCCCTCTTGCTGGCGGGGTTTGAAACCCCGCCAGCAGTGCATAGAAAAATGCGTAAGTCCTGTCTCTGAGGAGTTTCGATAGAACGTATGGCACAAAATGAGAAATTCACCGATGAACTCAGACGCACAGCCGCACCGATTTGGGAGGCAGATCTTAAACATCCGTTCGTCCGTGGTCTGGCTGATGGGAGTCTTCCGAGAGAGAAGTTCAAGTTCTACCTGATTCAGGATTATCTTTTCTTGTTAGACTATAGCCGGGTGTTCGCATACGGCGTTGTTAAAGCGCATGATGAAGCGACGATGGCGATGTTTGCGCGGCTTCTCAACGAAACCTTGAACACAGAGATGGATTTGCATCGTGGATATTGCGAGAAATTTGGCATCTCTGCTGCTGAGATGGAAGCTGCACCGATGGCACCTACAACGCATGCATATACGCGACATGTGCTTAATGTCGCAGAAACCGGCACATTGGCGGATCTCGTCGCAGGTGTATTGCCGTGTCAGTGGGGCTACGCCGAAATCGGCACGACGCTTGCTGAACAGGGAGGTTCACCGGAACAGCTTTATCAGGAATGGATTGACATGTACGCTTCCCCCGAATTTCTGTCGTTAGGTGAGTGGTTACGCGGTTTACTCAACAATCTTGCGGCGGAGTATAGCGTCTCTGAAAAGGAACGGATTAAAAACTACTTTTTGCAGAGTAGTCGTTATGAATACCTCTTTTGGGAGATGGCTTACACGCAAGAAGCGTGGAAAATTTAGCTCACAAAACCCGAAAGTTTACAGCGGAATGGCGACGTGAAATACACTACCTTCCCCTAAAGTGCTTTCCAGCCAGATCCGTCCATTGTGGCGGAGTACGATATGTTTGGCGATTGCGAGTCCTAATCCTGTGCCGCCCATTTCTCGTGCGCGTCCTTTGTCCACGCGATAGAATCGTTCAAACACACGCGGTTGGGATTCCAGCGGAATGCCGATACCTGTATCTTCGACATGCATGCTAATTTCTTCCGAAGTTATATTGGCACCTTCAAACGCTTCGCTTGTGCTAATCTCTGCTGAAACAGTAATCGTCCCGCCATCTGGTGTATACTTGATGGCGTTATCAATCAGATTTACAAGCACCTGCATGAAAAGTTGTTGATCCACACTAACCTCTGGTAGGTTTTCGGACATCTCCCATTTTAAAACCAACTCAGACTCCTCTAATATCGGCTCAAACACCTCTAAAATGGGTTCATGGAAGGTGTTAAGATGACAGGGTATGCGTTTCAATTCGACATCACCAGATTCAAGCCGAGAGAGTTCGAGCAGCTCTGAGACCAATCTTGAGAGTCGGGATGAATGATTGAGGATTTTCACAATAAACTGTTCGCTCGTCTTTGATCGCGGGGAATCCTCATTCAGTAAGGTTTCGGCGTAACCTTGGATGGTTGTGAGTGGCGTGCGGAGTTCGTGTGAGACATTCGCGACAAAGTCAGCACGGATGCGTTCTAACTGCCGTTCCTTGGTCACATCGTGGATGACGATAACGTACTCTTCACCTGTGGAGACCGGTACGACTGTGACCTCTGCTTCCGGCTCCGTTAGGTTCCCGAGCCGAATTTCTGCGAACGCGACCGTCTCTGTCTGCTCTGCTGTCTGCATCAATGTGTGTAATTCAGGGATCCTATTGATTTCGATCAGTGCTTTTCCAACATAAGCATTCGGAAGTGACAACATAGAGATAGCCATAGGGTTGGCATAGGTAATTTCGGACGCGCCGTTTACGAGTAGCACCCCTTCCCCCATATCTGTCAGGATGGTTTCTAAACGGCGGTGTTCCTCGGAAATCTTATCAATTTGTTCCTGTACCCTGTCTGCCATGAGATTGAAGTTCCGTGAGAGTTGCCCGAGTTCATTTTTAGAATCGACAGGAACACGCGAGTCTATCTTTCCATCGGCAAGGGATTGGGTCATCTGTGTTAACTTCTCAATCGGTTTTGTAATAATCTTGGTAGAAAAAATGCTGAACAAAATTGCGAGAATTAGGCCTGCTACACTCGCAAACAGGACTATCTGTCGGAGATTACCGATTGCTGTATTGACGGCTTCCATCGGCAGCGCGAGGCGACAAATGCCAATCAGGGTGCCTTTGCCATTTTGTGAAGTTTGCTTGTATATTGGCATTGCATAGTAACGGAATTCTGTCTGGGTGGTATCGCTGTATCTGTCCCGAATTCCGCTGCCGAATTGGAGGGCATCTTGTACTTCTGGACGTTTAAGATGATTATCCATCGCGCGCAGTGCCTGGCCATCCCGTTCTGTATCACCCCAGACAACGCCTTCTAAGTCGATGAAAGTCACCCGCGCCTTTCCGGTCTTTCCGAGTCTATCAACAAGCGGGTCTATCGCATCATAGGTAAAGTTATCTTTAGTCGGGAGTTTTTCAATGAGAAATTCTCGCGTTAATCCCGCTTGGATTTCCAATTCACTCGTAATCCGAGTACTCATGGAATCCTTGAGCATCTCGCCGAGATAGAGATACATCGCGAATAACACCAAGAGCACAATGCCTATGTACCTGAGTGTTAGTTGTGTGCGGATATTCATCTATGGAATTTTCCTTAGGTGTTTGATGCTATTTGTTGGAAATGTATTATACGCTACGGACGTGTGCTATCCAAGCTGCATATTCCGTAAGTCATATTTAACACAATGATAGCATAATTTCGACATAACTTACAACAGGAAAACTTGATTTACATCATTAATGCTGCTATAATAGCAGAAAATTGAGTATCAGAGGACTGACGAGCGATGCCAACCTCACTTCTCCAGATGCAGGCAATCACCAAAGACTTCCCTGGCGTGCGTGCCTTAGATGATGCCTCTTTTGAGGTACACCCCGGCGAAATCCATGCGCTCTGTGGGGAAAATGGTGCTGGCAAATCGACGCTGATTAAGATTCTTGGCGGTGTCTATCCATACGGCACCTACGAGGGGAGGATACGGATTAACGGCAACGAGCATCAGTTCCATTCTGTTCGCGAGGCGGAACGCGCGGGAATTGCTATAATTCATCAGGAATTAGCACTCATCCCAGAGATGACAGTCGCAGAGAATATCTATCTCGGTAAGGAACCGCGACGGTTTGGGGTCATTGATAGGAACCGCCTCTATCACGAGGCGGGCGAACTCCTATCGCAGTTTGGATTGACGATTCCGCTCCATAAGCCTGTCTATGAACTCGGCATTGGACAGCAGCAACTCGTAGAGATCGCGAAGGCTTTAGGGCGCAGCTTGCAATCCGGAAATGCACTGTTGCTTGTGCTTGACGAACCGACAGCCGCCTTGACCGAAAGCGAGGTGGACATTCTACGTCAGATTCTGACGCAGCTTCGAGAGAAGGGTGTCGCGTGTATCTATATCACCCACAAACTTAAGGAGATCTTTCAAATCGCTGATCGGGTGACAGTTCTACGAGACGGGGAGACGGTAGCAACACACGCCATTAAATCCCCTGAATGCACAGAAGATGTCTTAATCTCGCAGATGGTTGGTCGGGCGTTAAGGGCACTTTTTCCAGAACGACAGGCTAAAAACGGTTCAAACCGAGCGGAAGTCGCACTACAGGTTGAAAATTTAAGCACCTATCCATCAGAACCCCCACGGCTTGAAAACGTTAGTTTTGAGGTCCGACGCGGGGAAATCCTCGGTATCGCAGGTCTGATGGGCGCAGGCAGAACAGAACTGATAAGCACTATCTTTGGTGCTTATGGCGGTAAATGGAGTGGGAAAGTATTCATAGCGGGTGAACCTATCGAGATTCATTCTCCATACGAGGCGATACAACAAGGGCTGGCACTCGTCAGTGAAGATCGGAAACGCTATGGACTCCTCTTAGATGTAGATGTTACCCGTAATATGACCCTCCCAAGCCTCGGTTTATCGACAGACCTCGCAACTCATGGGATAATTAACCATAATGCTGGAACCGAAAAGAGTGCCCACTATGTTGATTCGCTTCAGATTAAGACGACTTCGCTGGAGGTCCCAGTGAACCATCTCAGTGGCGGAAATCAACAGAAAGTCGTCTTAGGCAAATGGTTGATGACGCGTCCAAAGGTGTTATTTCTTGATGAACCGACCCGTGGTATCGATGTCGGTGCGAAAGCAGAAATTCACACGCTGATGGCGAAACTTGCAGAAGAGGGTGTTGCGATCGTGTTTGTCTCCTCTGAGCTGCCGGAGATTTTGGGCATGAGCGACCGAGTTTTGGTGCTACATGAAGGCAAAATCACAGGTGAGTTCATCAACGATAATCTGACACAAGAGGAGATTTTGCGGTGTGCAGCTGGCGCGTGAGAATCGTCCAGTCTCAATCTTACGAGAAACAGATGGAAAATAGAAACGAAAACTTTAAAACGGAAAGTCCAGAAGAGACGCAGGCCCTCGGCGAAAAACTCGGTAGAACGCTTAAACGCGGGGATGTCATCGCACTCATTGGCGACCTTGGGACCGGCAAGACCTGTTTGACGCAAGGCATCGCACGCGGTGTTGGCATCGCGTCCGGCGAAGTTGTTAACAGCCCGTCATATATCCTGATTAACGAATATAACGGGATAGTGCCGATCTACCACATCGATCTGTATCGGCTCGAAAACAGTGAAGAGGTTGCTGAACTCGGACTCAGCGAATATGTGGAAGGCGATGGGATTTGCATCATTGAGTGGGCGGAACGGATGGCAGAGGTCTTGCCCGATACTTGTATAAAAATACACATAACCCTTGCAGGAACAAACGCTTCACATGCCGATGATGAAATTTCTGGATCAGTATTAGATAGTCCTGAAGATGAAAACATCCGACACATCGAAATCCAATATCCTATGTCTTGATAAGTGAAAAGAACGCTATTTTGACGGAGGCTGTCTACGCCGACCTGTTAGCAATGTTTTAATGGGAGTTATTATGAGAGAAAAAATCAGCCCGCCACCAGAAGTGACCCAAACCAGCCGAGGACAAGCGAGGCAGGTATCGCAATTATTTGGCGAAGCTATCGGTGATACCCGTGAGTGGGTGGAAATCCACCGCACCAGCGACGAATGGGAAGCGAACCTGGTTCAAACGACTTTGAACGCGCAACAGATCCGATGCCGACCGATTGAATTAAAAGAGGAAGGTCAGACAGCACTCCTTGTGGATCCTGAGCATGAAGTGGAAGCCATGGAACTGGTCAGTCGTATCGGGGTAGCCGTTACAGATAACGAAATGGTATCGAAATCCGAAGAGACAGCCGAGGCACTCAAACAACGCGATATGGCTGTCGTTCAAGATGACGCAACTGCAGCATCTGATCCGAGAGATTCGTCAGAACTCGTAATGGCGGAACGCGAAGGCATCGGCAGTGTCGTCTATGTTGCGGGACAGGGGTATGAGATCCGCGTGGGTTCCGAACCGTACGTCACCGTGCCAGAAAGCGATTGGGAAGAGTTCACGGATTTCAGTGCGCAACGTCAAGAGTTTGTGATTCTGCTCCGCCACGAATATCCTGATCTTTTTGAGTGGATTCAAGAGGAGAAACTTCTCGCAGAATTCATCCGACTGATTGAGATGACCTATCAAGAGGGCGCGCCTACCGTTGTTTCTCACAGGCACAGTGGTGCCTCGGATGTTGAAGAACTGGATGCAACGCCTTACCATCCACTTGCGCAATTGAGTCTTACTGTTGCCGTGGTTTCGCTCATCGCTGTGCTTTTTCAAGTGCCTTGGTTTGTGAACCTTGTGTTAGCAGTTGTCGCTGTAGCATCTGCTGTCGCTGCGAAATATCAGATTGATGCGAGTGAAGGGGCATCGACGGGTATCCCGATGGCACTGAGTGCGATTGTGCTTGCGTGTCTTGTTGTCGTCTTTGCGTGGTGGTTGGCGCAGCGTCCGGAACCTGTGGAGCCAACGACTCCGCCTGCCCGCGAGATGGTTGAGGATCGGTAGAGCGTGTGAAGATTTTGTCAATTGTCTAAATCAGGATTTGCAGGAGTTTTGTTGTGATGTCTTTCTTGTCTGAATCACGGATTTTCGCGGATTTTCAGAAAATGGCAACGGATTGATTTTTCCCTGATGCGCGTGATTTTCTTAAAAAAGTGGGAATAACACCATGAAAACAATGACATATCGAGGCTATACCGCGGAAATTGTCTATAGTGACGAAGATGAGTGTTTTGTCGGCCATGTTGTCGATCCTGGCGATGATATTATAGGTTTCCACGGGGATACCGATGAAGAACTACGTGTTGCCTTTGAAAACGTGGTAGATCTTCACATCAAAGTCAAAGAGCAGCCCGAAAATCCACCGCAAAAACATTTTGCGCGGAGATTGTTGTCGCGTCTGCGTCAAGCACTGCATCTATAGAAACAGAACATTTGTCGCTACTACAAACATAGAACAGGCACGTAGGAATAACACCATGAAGACAAGGACGTATAAAGGCTATACCGCGGAAATTATTTATAGTGACGAAGATGAATGTTTTGTTGGCCGTATTGTCAATATTGATGCTATATCGGGTTTCCACGGGGACACCGATGATGAGCTGCGTGTTGCGTTTGAGGATATGGTAGATCTTTATATTACAACTCGCGAGGCGCTGGAGAACCTTCCGCAAAAGCCCTACGGCCGGAGGTTGCTGGCGCGGCTACGTCAAGCACTCCACTTATAGTAATAGTGCTATGTCCCGTGAAATTTGGAGAGTAAGGAGGAAAACCGATGTCACAAACCTACACTGCTGTAATCCAACAGAGTGCCGGATGGTGGATTGGTTGGGTACAAGAAATCCGTGGAATCAACTGCCAAGAGCGGACAAAGCAGGAATTGTTAGATAGCCTCACCTAAACTTATTTTCGGATTTTACTATAAAATCACAGAAAATACAACAAGTTTAGGACTTACGCAGACAGGCGATAAAGGGTTTCCTTACTACAAACAGATACACCTTACAAAAGATGTGTGTTTTTCAAAAGACTTGTGGTTTGTAGTGGTGCAATTCATTGCCCTTTGCGTAAGTCCTATGTGTAAGATAAAGGTGCTATTTCTTTTTAAAGACTAAGACATGACCACCATCGCTGGTGAGTGTGAGCGTTCCTCCATTTCTCGCCCATGTCCCAGTATCTATCTTTGCAAAATCAGATTCGGTTTCTAACTCAATAATTCCACCCTTAACATTGTCAGTATCCGTTGTTAAAGCCGTACAAACACCCTCGGTAAGTGTGAGCATATAGTTGGAACCGGATAAAGAATAAGTTCCCATGAATCCAAAGGGTGTCGTTACTTGTTTACTGGCTGTACGTTCGCTCCATGTAACATCCCTATGCCACTTCCCATCACTATCAAACGTCCAATCATCGGTATAAGAGATGTCTGTTTCGCCTGCTCCGAAAGCTGCAACCAACAGTTCAATTGCCTCGACCTGTTGTTGAATACTCTGACCCCCAACGCTTTCAAGTGTCCACGTCCCGATCCATTCATCACCATCAAATTCACTCCAATTGATGGAGTTGATAATCAGAACAGCACCAAGACTTACTAACCACAATAAACTGAGGTTTATTTGCCGCAACATTTTGTGTATTCTCCTTATAAATTTATTGGGTCTATTTAGTTTTATGTTTTTTATTACGATTCTGGATAGTCGGCCCCGGTAGGTGTTTTTTGTAATCAATGCGTCCACCCTTTACTGGGGAGAGGCGCGGGTGTTGAAAAAGCGGGCAAAGTCCGAACAATCCAATAAATTATTTAAAACCCAAATTGTTGTCTATAAAATTTTTAGACAAACATACATCGTTTTTGTTCAAAAATATTTGATATTTCCTCTAATTCTGGTGTTCTGTGGCATTTTGTACCGACGATTCATGTTTATTTTGTATAAGGTGGCAACTTAGGTTAAAATAAGATTTGAACACCTATAGTCTTCTAAGAAGTGGTAACTTGAGTTATAGTAAAATCCGAAGATATGTTTACACTTCGCCCCCTCGTAGGGGCTGGGTGACCCAGCCCCTACGAACCTACCGCGTGTGCAAATAATTATGGAATTTACTATAATACAGTAGACTTTTCATAATCCGGCCCAAGATAGTGCTGATGCGCGGAAGGCAGCCATGTCAAAAAAAAGACATCCATCTCAAATCGGGACTGAAAATACATCGCTTCTACTTCCGCTTGCTATCGGTGTGGTTCTGATTCTTTTCAACGCGTATTGGATCGCATTGGTCAGCGGTATCTACCATTCCCTGAACCCTGCTTACGCCTCTCTGTTTATTACCCCGATTGTCAACCTCTTTTTTCTGGTATTACTCAATACATTGCTAAAACGGTTCTTTCCACAACTCGCTTTGAGCCGCGCACAACTGCTCTTGATCTATCAGATGCTGGTGATGCTTTGTCTGGTCTCTGGACACAACCCGATGGACTTTATTTTGGGGATCCTCGCGCATCCGTTTTGGTTTGCTACTTTTGAAAACGAATATGCAGCCCTCTTTCATCGGTATATCCCTTCGTGGTTCACGATTCAGGATAAAAGCGCGCTCACCGGTTTCTTTGAAGGCAATTCGACCTTATACACGGCGAAGCATCTATCCGCATGGATAGGTCCTACACTGCTGTGGTCGTTTGTTACGTTTGTCCTCTTTTTCATCTTGATGTGCTTCAACAGTATTCAGCGTTTGCAGTGGAGCGAGCGGGAACGCCTCAGTTATCCGATTGCCCAACTCCCGATAGAGATGACCACCCCGCGCTTTTTTGAAAGAAAACTGTTATGGCTCGGATTCGGTATCTGCGCGGCGGTAGAACTCCTTAACGGACTCCATTTTCTCTATCCTTTTGTGCCGGGTGTGCCACTCAAAATACCCGACTTCGGCGCGAAAATATTTACGACGAAACCTTGGAGTGCTATTGGCTGGTTACCGCTCTTCTTTTATCCGTGGGTTATCGGGTTGACGTTCTTTGTCCCGCTCGAACTCTCGTTTTCGGTCTGGTTTTTCTTTCTGTTCACAAAATTTCAGTTGGTTTTAGGGAGCATCGGTGGTTGGAAATCGTTCCCCGGTTTTCCCTATTATAATCAACAAGGTATTGGCGCGTGGTTGACACTCGGCATTCTTATCTTATGGGTCAGTCGCAAGCATCTGAAAATGGTCTTTACGATGGCTTTGAAACCTCCAACTTCCACAAACGAACCGTTTCAATATCGTACTGCGCTGCTCGGCATTTTGATAGGCACCGTAATTCTCGTTTTCATTTTTCAACAGTCTGGCATGTCCGTTGGGATTCTTCTCGCTTTCTTATGCCTCTACTTTCTCATGTCCATCGCCATAACTTATGCGAGGGCGGCGGTTGGAGTGCCTTACCATGAGGTTATTTGGACGCACCCCCAATTGATGCTCGTCTCGGTTTTAGGGGTCCGACGGATCGGTGCAACAAACTTAACACTTCTGTCTTTTTTGTATCCTTATGTTCGGGATAATGTTTCGCACCCGATGCCGAGCCAGTTAGAGGGGTTCAAAATTGCGGAGCGCGCACCCATCTCTCAGAAAAAGATGGCGATTGCCATGATCGTTGCCTTACTGGTTGCTACGCCTGTCTCGTTCTGGGCGTATTTGCATCTCATCTATCAACACGGTGCGGTTCGGACGGAGGGATATATTATCGGTATTGGCTTTGAAACCTTTGAACGGATGCTGTTGCCGTGGTTGCAACAACCGCACGCTACGGATAGTACAGGCTTGAGTTTCACTGCGTTTGCGTCGTTGTTCACGTTGGGACTCATGTTTCTGAGAAGGCAATTTATCTGGTTTCCTTTTCATCCAGCGGGGTATGCGCTCGGTTTATCCGCAGGGATGGTTTGGGTCTGGAGCGCGGTGTGTGTCGGCTGGTTCATCAAGGCGATCTTACTCAAATTCGGGGGGTTGCGACTCTATCGGAAAGCAGCTCCATTCTTTGTCGGGGTGATTTTGGGTGATTTTCTGATTGGCACGTTTTGGAGTTTAATTGGTGCTGTCTTTGAGATACCGGTGTATCGGGTTTGGTATTAAAGTGGTAGGTGAACTGAAAATTTTAAGTTGACACTTCAACCGGTATATGGTAGAGTTAAGAGTTAAAGCACACCCACGGTTATAGCATGAACGTACGCTTAAATAAAAAACATCAAAAGACATTGGAGGCTATTTTTAGCACGCAAACCTCTGCTACGTTGCAATGGCGACGTATTGAAGTTCTTTTTATGGCACTCGGCGCAACAAAAAAGGAGAGAACAGGATCTGGTGTAGTCTTTCACCTGAATGGAAAAAGGGTTACATTTCATATCCCTCATCCTCAAAAAGAAGTCCACCGTTACCAAATCCGGCGTGCCCGAAATTTTTTACAAGAGGTAGGAATAACACCGTGAAAACAATGAGATATAAGGGATATACCGCTGAAATCCATTATAGTGACGAAGATGGCTTTTTCGTTGGTGATGTTGTCGGTATTGATGACATCATTTGTTTCCATGGAAACACAGACGAAGAACTACGCGCTGCCTTTGAAGGCGTGGTGGATCTCTATATTGAAGCACTGGCGGAACCGGAGACCCCACCGCAAAAACACTTTGCTGGGAGGTTGCTGTCGCGTCTACGTCAAGCACTCCATCTGTAGAAGCAGAACGTTTGTCCCACCCACTATCGGAATAAAGCCATAAAAGCGATAAAAATAAGGAATTTTGCCGGTGAAAACGTGCCTTATTGTTTTTGCTAAGAATCCAGTGCCGAATCAGGTCAAGACGCGGCTTATACCGACGCTTTCACCGGAACAAGCGGCAGCACTCTACACTGCATTCCTTACAGATTGGTGTGAGGTGCTTGCTAAACTTACCATCGTGGATCTCGTCATTGCGTATACACCACCAGAGGCACAACCCGATTTACAAGCATTAATCGGAGATGATGTTATCTATATTCCACAAATCGGAGCAGACCTCGGGGAACGCCTGACTTCAGCAACGCAGTGGGCAGCGGAACACGGATATACCAAGATATTATTCGTCGGGTCGGATAGTCCGACTTTACCGATTTCATACATATCCCAAGCGATCACACTGCTCGACTCACGGGATATTGTTATCGGACCGAGCACAGATGGCGGCTATTACCTCATCGGCTTTTCTGCTGCCGCATTAATAACGACAGTACCACACGTATTTGAAGGAATCGCATGGAGCACGGCAGATGTCTTTCAACAGACAGTTACACGCATTCGTGAAGCAGAAGCAACGCTTGGACTTCTACCACTGTGGTATGATATAGATACAGCTGAAGATTTAGCATTTCTGCATGCACACATCGCAGCGATGCGACTTGCGGGTGACACAGTACACGCAGTTAGAACGGAATCTCTCTTGACAGAACTGTTTTCATAAAAAGAAAGGAAATTCAATAATGGGACAATTAGATGGAAAAATTGCGATTGTAACGGGTGGCAACCGCGGTATCGGTAAAGGGATTGCGAAAGGACTCGCCGCTGAAGGTGCGAGTTTGACGATCGCTGCAAGGAATGCCGAACTTCTTGAGGAAACCGCTAACGAACTCCGGGCAAACGGCACAAAGGTGTTGGCTGTACCGACCGATGTAACCGACGAGGCACAGAT
Organism: Candidatus Poribacteria bacterium; assembly: GCA_022819945.1. GTDB lineage: Bacteria > Poribacteria > WGA-4E > WGA-4E > WGA-3G > WGA-3G. Next base: position 6,757 of record JAJEGI010000036.1, on the reverse strand, counting down.
CAAAGCACTCTTTGAAAAATCAATGGCGGAACACGGACGCTTGGACATCCTTGTGAACAATGCTGGAGCATTCGATGCCGGTCCCATAGATGAACTCTCAACAGAGGCGTGGGACTGGGTCGTCGCAGTGAACCTCCGCGCGCCGTTTCTCTGCACGCGTGAGGCGTTCGGGATTATGAAGGCACAAGGTGAGGGTGGACGTATCATCAACATTGGAAGTATCTCGTCGCATCGGGTTCGTCCGCGGACTGCGCCTTACAGTGCCACTAAATTCGGTATCTGGGGACTGACACAAGTAACAGCACTTGAAGGCAGACCGCACGGAATTACGGCGAGTTGTTTGAAACCCGGCAACACTTATGTGGAACGCATCCAGGACCGCTCACAGGCACCGACCGAGCCGATGATGGATGTTGATGATCTCGCACAAGCCGCTGTTCTGATGGCAACGCTTCCACCGAATATAAATATGTTAGATGCGACTGTCCTACCGGTCGGTCAACTCTATATCGGTAGAGGCTAACGCGCATCCGGAGAAAAATCATGAAAGTGAATCGGGATCAATTCATGGAAGAAGGGTATCTTGTTCTACGGGAAGTCGTTCCGCCGGAAGAATTAGATGCGCTTCGGGAGAGTTATGAGCTGATGGTATCACGCCAGCGGGAAATCTGGGAGCGAGAACGGGGAGCAAATGACCCCCCTGGCGGCGTATGGGAGACTTCGCCACAACCGCGTCTACTGCTTGGACGTGATCCACTCGCAAGACTTGTTGATGAGAAGACAGCGAGTACCATTGAGATTTGGACACACGAAAACATGCAAGGTGCCAGCACTGAGCTGCTCGGTGAGGAAGATGCTGGTGTTACTGAGATGATGCTTATGTGCAGCCCTGTTCGAGACTGCGGGCCTGCGGCATGGCATCGGGACCATCACCCGATTGATACAGCACCACTCCAAGGCTATATTGACGATATTATAGAGACGGGACCGCGCTATGTGCAGTGGAATCTCTCACTCTATGACGATAGTGTACTCTGGGTGCTGCCCGGCAGCCATCTGCGCGTCAATACTGACGCGGAGAATCAGCAATTGTTGGCGGATCCGAAAATCCCATTACCCGGTGCGGTACAGACACATCTTAACGCAGGTGATGGCGTTGTCTATATCCTTCCTATTTTGCATTGGGGGAGTAACTATAGTCGGAAGATGCGGCGTACGATTCATGGTGGGTTTTCAAACCACACCCATTATCAAGCGTTTGACTACATCGACTACCTGTCGCCAGAAGTACAAGACAAATTCCGTCGGTGGAATTCCCGTAGTGAACAGATGCAAGTATGGACGGAAAATGCGCTCCGATCGGTCATCGAGAACCGTCCAGATGCCTATCACACAGCACTTGAAAATTTGCACCCAGGCAGGGGCGAAAAAGGGAAGATGCTCTCAACTGTCTTTTTGTGCAAAGCCGCCTGTTTCGTGGCAATGGCACACGATTGTGATCTCGCGGACATCCCCGATGAACTCAAGAACCGCGGGAAAGGTTTTCACCCGATCACCTTGAATTGGGGCCCACCGTTTGCGGAGCGGTTTACGAAAGATGAAGCAGCCACCGTGTGGGACCGTTTTAAGCCGCTTGACGCGCTTCTCAAGACCGACGCAGAGCAGTACCTACCGGGTTTTCAATCCGGTCCGATGCATTACTATTTCAATGAAATGCCTGCTAATTTCGGCGTTGCGGATTTCATCAAAACGTGGGAACTACAACCGTAAACCGAGCATTCCGCTGAGATAGAAATACGCCTCTTCAGTATAACGGGGTAGATTCTCAGGATCTTCGACTTCCAACTCCAAAGTTAAGTCGCCTTGGTAGTCTACCACTTCGAGTGTCTCAATAATCTCTTTAAGGTTGAGTTCACCGCGCCCGATGCCAACAGATACGGTGCCGAGATGATCTTTGAGATGTACTGCATAGAGGCGCGATGCGAATTGACGAATCGCGGCAAGCGTGTCTACACCGGATGCGTGGAAATGTCCGGTATCGATGCAGACACCGACGCGTTCATCGGGAATAGCATCTAAAACGGTTTGGAAATCCTCTGCCTGTTCAAGGACATTGCCGTGGTGGGGTTCAAGCGTTAGTTTGATTTGACTCTCTGCTGGCATGCGTTGCAACACCTCACGGACACAAGCGGTTACTCTATCCAAGGCACCGGGGTCTGTTCTCCGTTGTGCGCCGCTTGTCGTCAAATGCGTTGCGTCCAGTCCTTCGGCGATTTCGACACATCTCGCGATTGCGTCTGCGCGTGCGTCAACATCGGCGTTGTCTTGTCCGCCCCAGCCGGGTGGGTAGAGTCCAGCACACCTCATGCCGGATGCGTCAATTTTTGCCTTCATACTGTCTATGTCAAAAGCGAGCGCGGCATCCACGCTCCAGATAAGCGGTCCGTGGATCTCCATGAGGCGGTAGCCGATTTTCGGTGCGTTTTTCAAGGTAGCGGCGACCTCGTCTTCGGCGTAGCCTCGGTAACAGATTGAAGCACAGATAACGTCCATAAAATTCCTCCCTATCAAACTCAAAAGATTTCAAGGCGATAAGCCCATCAACCATCATATCAGTCGCATGTATTCGTCGTGTGCTCCAATCCAAAACCAGAAAAAAGTGCCCTCTCTTTCAGAAGCGAGCGTACGATATTTAGGACCGACCCTCGCCGACCAATAGATACCAACCTTCTTTAACACTAAAGATGGGTGCTGTGGGTTTTGTTTTAGCAGCTCAAAACTTTTGTTAGCGAGTTGCTGAACATGGTGCGGAAGGTCCCGGTAATGTTTCCGAAAACGTTGCGTTTTTTACGTGCTTTATATATCTTTGCATTTACCTGCTTGAAAATCAGCGAGTGCCTCTTTCGCGAATCGTTCAAATTTTCCCGCCTTAGCATCTTCCTCAAACTGTCTATCCCATACTTCCGCCTCCGCTTTATATACTTCTAAGCGTTCGTGAAGTTCAATTTCCAATACTTTCAACAATTCCTCTTTCGTTTTCCTCTCACAATTCACCTCAGGGAGTTCTTGTATCCACCCAATCCACCCGGCACCGTTCTGCTCTGCATGAACTGTATAGATTTCGTCAAATCCGTGTTCTTGGACTTCAATAGTATGTACTTGGCTCATGTGTCACTCCTTTTATGTAGCGGTTCAAATATATTGAATTATATCCTATAAAGAGACCAGTTGTCAAACAATTCTCTTGAAAAATTGAGTATACAAGATATAATAAACGGTATAATCAGTAGACTTGGAGTACACTAAAAGTGATTCAACAAATCGAAATAACTTTACCTGAATATCCTCGCGGTTTTCATCTCGTCACAGATGAGATTGTGAAATCGCTTGGCGAATTGCCGCGAGAAGGTATCCTGCACCTGTTTATCAAACACACCTCGGCAGGATTGACCATCAACGAAAACGACGATCCAACGGTTCGTGAAGACTTTACCAACAGTTTTGATCAACTCGTCAAAGAGCGCGAACCGTTCTATAAACACACAATAGAAGGCGACGACGATATGCCAGCGCATATTAAAGCGTCGCTCGTCGGCTTCACCGTCTCCGTCCCGATCACGAACCATCGCCTCAATTTAGGTATATGGCAAGGCATCTATCTATGCGAATTCCGAAACCGTGGCGGTAGGCGGCACTTAATGGCGACGCTCTATTCCTAATTATCTGCGTGAGTGCGGTCTATAAGTAACCAGGACTTACCCAGCGGCTTGCGGACCGTAGGTCCTCATCAACAGATTGCGTAAGTCCTAAATAACGTGAGTTTGATAAATATCCGAACTAAGATTTATAAGATTCAAGGATTTACAGGATTAGAGATACTTCCTGCGTGAAAATTGTCGTTCATGGGATCACTGATTTATTCTGTTTTCACCGTTGTAGTCGTCAGTAAACCGTTTTCGGACATTGGACCAAAACGATCGGAAACTCAATCGTTAAAAATCCGTTTTACACGTTTTCCAATTTGGGTCAGGATTTCATACGATATTGTGCCGGTGTGGTGTGCCAGTTCATCAACCGTGATTTCCGCGTCTCCTTGCTTGCCGATTAGCACCACCTCATCACCGATGGACACATTATCTGTGGGTTCTAAACGCACAACACTCACATCCATGCAAATCCTTCCGATAATCGGGCGGCGCATCCCGCCGATTAACACCTCACCTACATTAGAAAGTGCTAGCGGATAACCGTCGCAGTAGCCTACCTGTACCATCGCCACACGGGCCTGATGCGACGCTTTATATGTCAATCCGTAACTTACGCCTTCCGCTTCCGAAATAAAACCGATCCACCCGATCCGGGTCTTCCACGTAAGCGCGGGTTCTAACGCGATCGGTTTTTCGGATGCTGGATAGATTCCATAGAGACTCAAGCCCGGACGCACTGCATCAAAATGCGATTCTGGTATGGCGAGTGCAGCCGCGCTGTTCGCTGCGTGGATCAACTCGCTACCGTCAGAAATCTTTTCAAGTACGGACGAAAATCGCTCTAACTGAACAGAGACATAACGCTTGTCCACTTCATCTGCGGTCGCAAGATGCGTAAAGAGTCCGGCTACTTCAAGCCGATCCAACATTTTGAGTCTGTTCAAAAACTGCGTTGCTTCCGTCCAATGAACACCACTCCGGTTCATCCCAGTATTGATATTGATATGGACGTGGACAGTGCTGGATGCGATCTCGTTTAGCCTGTTCGCAAATTCCCAATCTCCAATCGTCGGCGTTAGTTCGTATTCGACGATTTGCACTGCCTGTTCTGGAAGTGAACTAAAGAGGACAAGCATCGGTTCGCGGATACCTGCCTGACGGAGTGCTACACCTTCCTCAATTGTCGCAACAGCGAACATATCAGCGACGGAACGCAACGCCTCTGTGACACGGATAACACCATGTCCATAAGCATCCGCTTTCACAACAGCGATTAAGCGTTTTCCAGCATAAGCTTTTATTGCCTCTGCGTTTCGTCGGATTGCCCCCAGATTAATTTCCGTGTATGTGCGGTAGTAATCCATGTTGTCTTTTTATGGTAAAACCTATAATTAATTGGGCACTCTCCAACAGTCTGAATGCCCATTAAGGTCATTCAGACTGGCACAAACTAAAAGTTTATGCTACAAATATGTCTACTCATTTTTAGGATTCACTATACCTTGCTACGTCAATAAGGAAATGATACCACACACCTTGTAAATTTGCTATCTCTTTCGCGCATCGACCGTCACGCCTCTTGCTTTTGGGAGTCGGTAGTCCTACCTTGAAACCGTAGAAACAATAGGATAAATACGATTGAGTTTGCGAGCAACATTGTTGAGATGGCATTGAGTTTCGGTGTGATACCGAATTTTAACAGCGAATAGATATGGACAGATAGCGTCGTGTAGCCAACGCCTGCGGTAAAGAAGGTGATGACAAAATCGTCTATGGAGAGCGTGAAAGCAAGCAGCGCCCCGCCGATAATACCGGGGGCAATGAGCGGAAATGTTATCCGCCAAAACGTTTGCCATTCGTTGGCACCGAGGTCACGTGCCGCTTCTTCCAAAGTGTTATCGTAGCCTTGTAGGCGCGCCCGTACCACAATCGTGACGTATGCTATGTTGAAAACGCAGTGTGCAATAATTACAGAGAGTAAGCCGACTGGGATACGGGTTTGGACATAGAAAGTCAACAACGCGATTGCTAAGACAATATCAGGGATGATAATCGGGAGGTAGAGACATCGCGTGAGCGCGGTTCGGAAACGGAACTGGTATCGCTCTATCGCCAGCGCGGTGGTTGTTCCGATAACGGTAGCGATGGTCGTCGCGACACCTGCTACTATCAAACTATTTCGACAGGCGCGCCACAACGCCGCGTCTTCAAAGAGTTTTGCGTACCAGCCGAAGGTGAAGCCTTCCCAAACAGATATCTGTTCTCCGCTGTTGAATGAAAACACTACAACGGCTAAGATCGGAATGTATAAAAAGAGGTAAACCAACCCTATGTTGGCTTCAAGAACTCGCTTCATATTTTTATATTGCCCTAACGGGAGAAGTCAGGTCACATTAGGCAGTAAACACTATATTCAAAAATCCGCCTTCGCCTTCGGCTACAGGCTACGGTCTTTTGCTAAGTTTTTAACTCTGCCCTAACGGGAGCTATCAGGTTACTTCAGACTCACTCTGTTGTAAGGCACGGAAGTACAGCACCGTACCGACGAGCACTATCCCCATCAACATAAATGAGAGTGCGGAGCCGAAGGGCCAATCCCGTGCTGTTTTGAACTGCCGTTCAATCACGTTACCTATATAACTTACCTTCCCACCACCGAGCAGATCCGGTGTCAGAAACGCGCCCACTGTCGGAATAAAAACCAACATCGATCCGGCAAGGATACCGGGCAGACTGAGTGGTACCGTTACGTGCCAGAAAGCACGCCGCGGCGATGCGCCTAAATCTTGCGCTGCCTCCAGTAATGACATATCCAGTTGTTCCAGCGCCGCATATAAGGGAAGTATCATAAACGGTAGGTAACCATAAACGAGTCCAATCTGTACTGCCAGCGGTGTATTCAATAACTCTAACGGTCCCCAGTTTGGGAATACCGTTCCCAAGAGGCTGTTAAGTATGCCTTCTGTGCGCAAGATCAGTATCCATGCGTAGGTTCGGATGAGGAAGTTTGTCCAGAAGGGGACAACGACGAGCAGTAATAAGATATTTCG
>JAJEGI010000102.1 GCA_022819945.1 Candidatus Poribacteria bacterium | reverse complement strand
GCAACCCGGATTGTGCTGGATTCATACGGAAGGACACCCACGAACGCACGCATTTTCAACATCGAAAGCCGTGCCGGTGTTATCATTGCTGTAACACCTGACGCACCCATAGAGAATGTCAAGGCACTCGAAAAGGCAGGTGCAGAAGTGGTAACGACACCAGCAGCGCACGGTAAGGTCTGTTTTAAAAGCTTGATGGAAATATTGGGAAAACGTGGGATAACAAGTGTGTTGATAGAGGGGGGCGGCGAAATCAACGCCTCGGCTATCGCAGCAGGAACCGTCGATAAGATTATGTGCTTCGTGGCACCTAAACTCATCGGTGGACGGCATGCACCCGGACCTATCGGCGGCAAAGGGGCCCCCAGTTTGAAGGACGTACCGCACTTGCAACGCATCCGTATCACACCGATGCCTGACGAGGACTTTCTCATAGAAGGGTACCTATAGATCCATTCAGCTTCCAAACTGTCTGAAAGAAATGCGAATAACTCTCAGTTCCCTTCTTGTGGCAGGAACAAGGTCCGTACCCACCACAAGGGATCTCTTAACTGAAAACTGGTAACTGATATGCTTGTGAATAGTTCTCATTTACTTCCTTGTGGCAGGAACAAGATCCGTACCCACCACAAGGGGCCTCTTAACTGAAAACTGGTAACTGGTAACTGACAACTGACAACTGACAGAGGTATCTATAATATGTTCACCGGGATCGTTGAAGAACTCGGAACAATCCGAAATATCCAGCGGCTATCGCAAGGAGTTATCCTCGAAATTCAGGCGAATGATGTCCTCGCCGATGCGAAAGTTGGTGATAGTATCGCAGTCGACGGTGCCTGTCTTACGATCCGTGATCTGACACCGGAGGCATTCACTGCTGATGTATCCGCTGAAACCCTACGCCGCACAACGTTAGGTGAACGGAAAGTCGGTGAACCCGTTAATCTCGAACGCTCACTCCGGTTAAGCGACAGATTAGGCGGACATCTTGTACTTGGACACGTAGACGAAGTCGCGACGATCTGTGCATGGAAAGACGAAGGCGATGCCTCCCTGATGCAGGTAACGCTGGGCAGCAATATCAGACCCTATATCGCATACAAAGGTTGTGTGACCGTTGACGGCATCAGTTTAACCGTATCGGGCATCCACGCTGACTCTTTTGAAGTCGCCCTGATCCCACATACAAAGCAGGTCACAACTTTAGGCACGAAACGCATCGGTGCCAACGTTAACCTTGAAGTTGACATCATCGCGCGTTATCTCGAAACGCTTCTTAAAAATAGTGAGGTGAAGAAGGGTTGGACTGAGCAACCCGCTTCCGAGACACTCAATTTGAGTTTCTTAGCAAAACACGGATATATTAGTTAATAGTTACCAGTTTCCAGGTACGAGTTACCAGTTAAGAGTGCCTCGCAGTGAGAGTCTGGTGCATCAGGTTTCCTTTCTTTAACTGAACTGGCGACTGGCCACTGACAACTGCTAACTGAAAGATTTTTCGCAGAAAAATCGTACTGATAACTGACAACCAGACTTCTGATAACTGACAACCCTAAAACGGTAGGCAAGGAAGCCAAATAATTTTAATACCATTCCTGAAGCACTCTCTGCAATCGCAAGCGGGGAACTGATTATCGTCGTTGATGAACCCGACCGTGAAAACGAAGGCGATCTCATCATGGCAGCCGAAAAGGTGACAGCAGAGACCATTAATTTCATGGCGACACACGGCAGGGGGTTGATATGCCTACCCACCTGTTCAGAACGGCTCGCCGAACTTGAACTCCAACCGATGGTCGCGGCCAACACAGCGCAAATGCAAACTGCCTTTACTGTCACCATCGACGCAAAAGAGGTAACCACCGGTATCTCCGCACAAGAACGCGCATACACCATCCAGAAATTTGTTGACGCGGACGCTATACCCTCAGATTTTGTTCGACCGGGACATATCTTCCCCTTAGAGGCGAAACCCGGCGGCGTTCTCCGACGCGCAGGACATACCGAAGCCACTGTCGATTTAGCGCGTATGGCGGGGCTATATCCCGCAGGCGTCCTCTGTGAGATACTCAACGCGGACGGCACCATGGCACGTGTCCCAGAGTTGATGGAATTCGCCGCGAAACACCAACTCAAAATTATCACCATCTCTGACCTCATCGCATATCGCCGCCAGACAGAAACGCTGATTAAACGCGTCGCAACTGCCGATATACCAACCGCACACGGCGAATTTAAACTCTACGCCTACGAAAGCACGGATACAACAGGCGAGAACGTCGAAACAGATAGAACACACATCGCACTCACAAAAGGCAATATCACTGAGGCAACGCCACTCTTAGTCCGCGTGCATTCGCAATGCCTGACCGGTGATGTTTTTGGCTCACTCAGATGCGATTGCGGCGAGCAACTCGAAATCGCCCTCCAAACCATTGAAAAGGAAGGCAGAGGTGTACTCCTCTATATGCGGCAAGAGGGCAGAGGGATGGGGCTTAAGGGGAAACTCCGTGCCTATCAACTGCAAGACAACGACGGATTAGATACCGTCGAAGCGAATGAACATCTCGGATACCCCGCAGACTTGCGTGATTACGGTATCGGCGCACAGATATTAGCAGACTTAGGTGTCCGAAAAATGCGACTCATGACAAACAATCCACAAAAGGTCAAAGGATTGGACGGATACGGACTCGAAATCGTTGAGCGTGTGCCGCTGCAAACCAAACCGAACGCCTTTAACCGCCGATATTTAGAAACAAAACGTTCTAAACTCGGACACCTCCTCCTGAACGAGGAATAAAGAATGGAGAGTTAACAGTTAACAGTTAAAAGAGGCCCTTGGTTCTGCAAAATCTCTCTTTAACTGACAACTGACAACTGATAACTGATAACTAATAAAAACTATGCCAAACGTTTACGAAGGAGACCTCATCGGCGAAGGTCTCACCTTCGGTATTGTCGTCAGCCGATTCAATAGCTTCATTACCGAAAAACTCCTCGCCGGCGCGTTAGATGCCCTAAAACGACACGGCGTTGACACAGATGCGGTTGATGTCTTTTGGACACCCGGCGCATTTGAGATCCCCGGCATCGCCAAACGCCTTGCAGAAAGTAATAAGTACGATGCCGTGCTTTGTCTCGGCGCAGTCATCCGAGGGGCGACACCGCATTTCGATTATGTTGCCGCCGAAAGTGCGAAAGGGATTTCCCATCTATCAGCCAACACCGGCATCCCTGTCATCTACGGGGTCATCACCACAGATACAATAGAGCAGGCACTCGAACGCGCCGGTATCAAGGCAGGAAACAAAGGTGCTGAAGCCGCTATCGCTGGCATCGAAACAGCAAACCTCTATAAAACAGTTGAAAAAGCCATCTCATGAGTTATCGGTTTGCCTCACTGTGAGAGCGGCCAGTAAGAAAGTTATGAAGTGTGCTAAAGTTTCAAAGTTGAACACTTTACTAAGGGAAACACCCAAGCAAAACACTTCCCTAACTTTAGAGCACGTTACAGACTTCTTTAACTGAAAACTGATAACTGGTAACTATAAAAAAATGATCGCAATTATAGATTACGACGCGGGCAACCTCACGAGTGTTGCGCGCGCATTGACACACCTCGGCTATAAAAATCAGATTACATCCGCCGCTGAAACGATACTTACGGCAGATCGCGTGATATTCCCCGGCGTCGGTGCCGCAAAAGCCACGATGCAGACGCTACAGAAACGCGGACTCAATCAGGTGCTAACAGACTTCCACCGCACCGGCAAACCTATGCTCGGTATCTGCATCGGCATCCAGATCCTTTTTGAACACAGCGAAGAGGAAGACGCCGAATGTCTCGGACTTCTATCGGGACGTGTAAAGAAATATCCCATGGTAGGGGTTGGGTCACCCAACCCCTACAAAGTCCCACAAATCGGATGGAATGAAGTATACCAGACAAGGGCACATGCCATCTTTGAAGGTGTCCCGAATCCCGCACACTTTTATTTTGTCAATTCCTATTATCCTGAACCCGCAAGCGAAGATATCATGATAGGAAAGACGCAGTACGGGCTTGAATTCTGCAGCGCGATTGCCCAAGATAACCTCATCGCAACACAGTTCCATCTCGAAAAGAGCGGACGCGTCGGGTTAAAAATGCTCAACAATTTTCTGAATTTTTAAATATTGGGTTTCTGTGCCGATTTTTCCGATGTCAAAATCGGGTTTTCGATAAAAAAACAAAACATAGGCCGTAATGAAATGGTTCTCACTGCAAAGCAAGATATACGGAATAAGATGCCAAGTGTCAAATCCGCCCAACCGAACCGCAAGGAAACATAAAACCCAAAAATGCTAACGTTCTTCTTGACACTGCTTGTCCTTCTTATTAATATTGGTGTCCACCTGTTCCAGATGCAGGAGTACTACCCGGCACTGAGCCACTGTTACTACGGTGTGATGATTCTCGCTGTTATATACGCTCGACCGCGCGAACAAAATATCCTGCTCGGTATCACCGCAGTAGCCAATTGGGGCTACGTTTTCCGTTACCCAGATCAGACCGAGAGTATCATCATCGCACTGCTCTACCCGTTCCTCGTGTTTAGTGTTATCCGTGTCATTCGCCAATTTCAGACGCAACGCCGTAGCGGCGCCGAAGAGATAGAGGAGATTCACAGCGTCAATGCGAATTTAGAAAAACAGGTGCGAGACATCTCTACACTTTTTGAAGTGAGCCAAGCGGCGAATACAGACCTTGAACTGAAGGGACTCTTTCAGCGCATCATTGAAATCCTGTCCAAAAGACTCGGCATATACCGCGGGGCTTTACACCTCTATGAAAACGGAAAGGTTGTCACCTCGGTAGAAACCGTCTTAGGACTCACGCCCGCTGAGATGAAACGTGGCACAGATAACCAGATGGAAGACATACAAAAAAAGGTGCTGACATCCGGTAAAGCCATCGGTGTTCCGCAAACCCGGAGTCCGCTGAGTTATATTAAATTCTTTGAGCCAGAACGCGTCGAATCAAAAGATGTAATCGCCTTTTGGTGTATCCCAATCATTGTAGACGAGCACGTTATCGGGACATTGACAATCGACAAAGCATCAGATGAATTTTCAGCTGAAGACGACCGGCGACTCCTAACAATCATCGCCTCAACCATCGCACAACGCGTCAAAATCCAGCAGACAATCGACGCACTCGTCGAATCAGAACGGATGGCAACACTCGGTAGACTGGTCCGAACCATCGCACACGAGGTGCGAAATCCCTTGGGGAGTATCCGACTCGGCACGCAATTACTCCAGCACACTGAAACGGAGGCAGACATCCCCGCCAGAACCGAACTCGACAAACTTCAACTCTCTCAAAAAGAGATCAAGGAATACACCGCAATCATCATCAAAGAGGTGGATAGACTCAATCGGTTCATTGAGCAGCTACTCGCTTTCAGCAAACCCGCAATGCAAACCGCAAAACAGACTAACATCCATTACCTGCTCGATAACAGTCTCGCCACCTGTCGTCCCGAATTAGAACACCAAGCGATTACAGTAGCCACGCAATATGACAACAACTGCCCACAAGTGAATATAAACGAAGACGGAATAACACAGGTACTACTCAACCTATTTTACAACGCTATTGAAGCTATGGACACAGGAGGAACGCTGACAATTCAGACCGAATACTTTTCAGAACGGGGAGTCGTTTGTGTACGGGTTCAGGATGACGGTCCCGGAATTTCGGCTGAAGATATTCCTATGCTCTTCGATCCATTTTATACCACGAAACAGAAAGGGACAGGACTCGGGCTTTACATTAGCCAAAAAATTCTCGCCGAACATCAAGGCAGCATTGAAGTCGATGCGAATCTTGAAGTCGGCACAGCGTTTATTGTATCCCTTCCCGTACATTAGCAATCTATGGATGTGTTCACAAGGGCGTAAGGCAATAGAAAGGAAATAGAAAAAAAGACGCGTAAGTCCAAGCATCGCGCAGGACTGGATATACGGAGCAGATATTTCACACACAATAACCCTAACCGAACCGCAAGGAAATGTAAAAAACCGAACCGCAAGGAAATATAAAAAATGTCAAACTTAGTGCTTATCGCTGACGATGATGACAGCCTGCGACACATACTCGCTGCCACCCTCGAAAGGGCTGGATATGAGACCGTCAAAGCACGAAATGGTGCGGAGACCCTCGCATGCGTCAAAGAAAAAAATGTCGATGTTATCCTGCTCGATATCTGGTTAGGCGATGCCAATGGACTCGAATTAATTACCGACATCCAGCAACACAACAGCACCGCTTCAATCATTATAATCACAGCACACGGCACAACCCAAACAGCTATTGACGCAGCAAAGCAACGCGCTTATGGATACCTGACCAAACCGATTGACCAGAAGCAGCTACTCGATCTCGTGTCGCGCGCCGCCTCCGCAACGCATCAGACGAAAAACATCAAAGCATCAACATCCCCTGATTTCGACAGACACGGAAAAATGGTCGGGCAGAGTCCAGCAATGCAAGAGGTCTACCATAAAATTGGACGTGCCGCTGTCAGCGACGAAACTGTTCTCGTCTTAGGTGAAAGCGGTACTGGCAAAGAACTCGTCGCCCAATTGATCCATCAAAACAGCGGACGTGTTCACAACCCATTTGTCGTTGTCGATTGTGGTGCCATGCCGTCCAGTCTTATTGAAAGCGCACTCTTCGGGCATGTCAAGGGTGCCTATACCGACGCACATAGCCCAAGAAAAGGAAAATTCCAACAAGCAGACAGCGGCACAATTTTTCTCGATGAGATCGCAGAATTGCCAATTGAAGTCCAGATGAAACTGCTACGGGTATTACAAGAACGGGAAGTAGAACCTATGGGCGGCACCGAGACACACGCTGTCGATGTCCGCATCATTGCCGCGACCAACCGCCGACTCGAAACCGCAATCGCACAGAAAACATTCAGAGAAGACCTCTACTACCGTCTCAACGTCATCCCGATTTCACTGCCACCCCTACGGGAACGAAAAGAGGATATACCGGAACTCATAGATCTATTTACACTTCAGTTCGTGGAAGAATACCAATTGCCTGAAATCGGTATCTCCACAGAGGTCATCAAACAACTCACGGCTTATGATTGGCCCGGCAATGTCCGCGAATTAGAAAACGCCATCAAACGTGCACTCGTGATGTGTTCAGGGCAGATGCTACTACCTGAACACTTCGATCCAATCTTAGAGCAATCGACACCCATAAGCGAGCCAGGACAACTCGATACTAAGGTCTATGCCATGCTCCAAGCACACATCGAACAGTATATGGAATCTGAGGCACCGCCAGGGGAACTCTACGCTGAAATCCGAGAGATTTTTGAGAAACCTCTCTTTAAAATTGTACTTGAACACACCAACGGAAACCGAAGTAAAGCGTCAGACATACTCGGTATTAACCGGAACACACTTCACACGAAACTCGTTGAGTATAAACTTGTTTCATAGTCATAGCGGAAGATAAAACGAATGGATTTAGCAAAAGTAATTGGCACCGTTGTCGCAACGCGAAAAGACCCGAGTTTAGAAGGCAGTCGCCTCCTTATCGTCCAACCCTTAGACGAGAAACAGAATCCTATTTCGGAGCCACTTGTTGCAGTTGACACGTTAAACGATGCTGGGGTCGGTGAAATCGTTTATATTGTTACCGGTGGCGATGCTGTCAGCGTTACACCCGGAAAACGGATGCCGGTCGATGTCGCCATTGTCGGCATCGTCGATTCTATCTCACTGATTGACACGTCAAGCACACCTGCAAAAGCGCCCTCTGAAACGGAGTCTTAAAATAATGTACATCGCTAAAGTAATCGGAAAAGCCGTTTCTATCGTTAAACATCCTGCGTATGAAAACCGTACACTGCTGCTCATCCAACCGTTGAGTGTCAGATCTGAACTCGTTCGCACGCCAACAATTGCTGTTGACTACGTGGGGGCAGGGGAAGGGGATACGGTGATTGTAGGTGCTGGACCCGGGGTCGCACAAGAAGTCTTCGGTGTTGAAGACGCGCCTATCCGTGAACTCATCATGGGTATTGTAGATCGGGTCGATATAACATTACAGGAGGAACAAAAATGAGACGCGCCGCCACATCTATCTGTTGTCTGCTATTCGTATGCCTACACCTCAATGCGTGTAGCGTCACAAAAATACTATCCACACAATACAGCGAAAATATAGCGAGTGCCAGCTACGGGACCGAAGCAAACCATCCGGGTATGAATGACGGAAACCTCGAAACACTCGCCACACTGCCAGCGCAAAATGAACGGTACTTCATCATCCGATTTGCTGACACCCATCCCGTTCGGAAAATTATTATTCACAACGGAAACCTTTTTCGGTTTGAGATGCACTATTTGAACGAAGAAACCGGCGAATGGGAGACTTTCCATACAGTCGTTCAGCGACGCAATATTGGCGATGACATGGCACAAGCGGAATACGTTTTTGATAGGTTGAACTTCCGAACGAAGATGATCCGCATCGCCGTCACTCGCACAGTCGATGATTTTATCGTGAACAAAATCACGACAGATCCAGGAGACAAAATCATTAACCGGCGGACGACTCTTGCGGGCAGGTACTATCCACACTTTCGCGTCATGCAACCCTCGGTTGCGCAAATCCGAGAAATTGAAATCTATCACCTCGCCAAAAAGTAGATAGTCACAGATCGACAACAATTAATCAAGTTTCAATATTAGATTTATGTTTTGATCTTCAGATGCGTTAGAAAGTTGGGAGTATGGAGGTGTTCCCATAGGAAGATAACAAACACACCATTTC
Organism: Candidatus Poribacteria bacterium; assembly: GCA_022819945.1. Taxonomy (GTDB): domain Bacteria; phylum Poribacteria; class WGA-4E; order WGA-4E; family WGA-3G; genus WGA-3G. The sequence continues at coordinate 7,865 of JAJEGI010000102.1, read as the reverse complement.
TTCCAACCTTCCTTTTTCGATGCTTCCTCAAACCTAAAATTTGTTTGTTGATATCGCTCGGTTTTCTACCGGTGTATCATTAATTGGGTGCTATCACTATAATCACAAATCCACGATAACGCTTGGTCTTTGTAAATTCCACATTTTTTAAAGAAAAACGAGGCAATTGACAACAAACACCACGAAAAGTTCACCCGCTCACGGATATTTTAAAATCACAACTGCCCGTTTCGTAAATCTTGCATCTTGGAGTTAATCCGTTAATGAAAATATGTCCCGTGAAAACGCACACCACCGCGTATCTACAACTCCTGACCCTATTAATAACACTCGTTCTCTGTTTGGCTACGGGTTCCTTGCCTGTCCTCAATCGAATAGCAGCCGCCGCACCGATTACACCAAGAGATCAACATTCCCGTGCTGCCACAAGGCACAACCCAGCACCCCAAAGAGAAGTTGAATTAGTGAGTGCTACTTCCGCAGGTGTGACAATCCAACTGATCATCCCTGAATCCGATTTTCGCCTTAATAACACCGCTATCACACCGGAAGTAGGTAAAGTTGAGAGCCAGACCCTCTCTTTCCCAGGATGCCGCTTCACTACCGAGCCGGGGATGCCACGCCTCCCCGTGCAAACCACACTCATCGCAGTCCCCCCTGATGTAGACTTCCAATTGCGGATTGTCGAAAAACGTTTCAAGACGCAAAAGAATATAGAAAGGATTGCATACACGCCAACGCCGCAAGGCGCGACGCAACCAGAAAAAGATCGCTTCTTCCCAAACAACATCGCTGAAATTAGGGAAGCAGGCTGGATCCGAGAGAACCGTATCCTCCCCATCCAACTGAATCCGGTTCAGTATAACCCCGTCCGCCGTGAGGCCCGGCTTTACCATCGGATTGTAGTTGAAGTACGTTTCATTGAAGCGGTGACGCGGGCACCATCTGCAACGCCGAGCGGCTTGCGTGCTGAATCCACCACCTATAATGCCATCTTCAACGATCTACTTGTCAATCCACAAAATGCTATACAATGGCGTTCTCCTATCTTACAGGCACCTTCAGCACCAAGCATCGCTTCTATGAGTCCGCGCTATAAAATCAGCGTTACTGAATCCGGGATGTATAGCATTACGGCATCGGAGCTCGCAGCAGCCGGTGCTGATGTCGCGACCATCAAACCGAGAACATTAAAGTTAATAAACCGTGGAAACCAAATTCCAATCTTTGTTCGCGGCGAAAACGATGATACATTCGATCCAGCGGATGAGATCATTTTCTACGGCGAACGCCAGCGAGGTGAAACCAGCTACATCGACCCCTTCACCGATGAAAATATCTATTGGCTTTCATGGCACGCTGGACCCGGGAGCCGGATGAACACAAAAACAACGCTCTCGGATACAAGCAACACTCAAGATCATAACCTTTTTCTCACCCGTGCCCACATTGAAAAAGACACAGATTTTAGACGGTTCCGTGACATAAACCTCACAGAGAACCAAATATACGAAGAATTCAGCCAAGGTCTACAGACACGCTCATTTAGACTCACTGAATTACCGCCACTCCCCAATGACAGTTGGTTCTGGTCACAACTGACTGCCCCAGAATCAAAATCATTCAACCTCAATCTTGCCGGTCTGGCAGATACGGCTCGACCCGCAACAGTTCGCGTCAATCTCCACGGCAGGTCCAACACAGGACACGATTGCGATATATGGCTAAACCATAAAATCAGACTTGGAGAAGCACAATGGACGGGTGAAACCGAATACCAACTTCAGAATCAACAACTCCCGCAATCTTTCCTTGAAAATGGACGCAACGTTGTTCAAATCTTGAATCCCGAAAGACCTGAAGAACCTATTGACATCATCTTATTGAACTGGATCCAAGTCGACTATTGGCGAGATTTTCATGCAGTATCGGATGTACTGCCTTTTGCTATCACCCCATTTCCAGACGAAACCGGTGCTATCAATCCAAATTTCAAAATTACCTTACAGAACTTCTCTACGCCCGACATCGAAATTTATGGCGTTGACGGGACACGTTATGTCGGCTTGAAACCACTTATTGATGAAAAAGATTTTCCCGGCACCTATAGGGCGATCTTCCGATCCAACCAAATCCGACCTAAGGCTGCGGACGATCCGGCTATCCAATACATCGCACTCACCCGGAACCAGTTCCTAAAACCGAAAATTGCGTTAGACCCGCCATCAGATTTACGCGGTATCCATAACGGCGCAGATTACATCATCATCACACACAACAACTTTATCCACGATGTTCAACCGCTTGCCGATTTTCGCAGCCAACAAGGACTGCGTACCAAAGTTGTTGATGTCGAAAATATTTACGACGAATTCAACCACGGGATCCTGAACCCGAATGCCATCCGTGAATTCCTTAAATATGCCTACTACAACTGGCAACCGCCCGCACCAACTTACGTCCTGCTCGTAGGCGATACACATATCGACATAAAAAATAAAATCAATTTCGTCCCGACAATACGGGTACAAATACCCGGTTTCGGGTCAAGTGCAAGTGATCACCAATTCGTCACATTCCGAGGCGAAGACCACTTCCCAGATATGCTCATCGGCAGGATGCCCGCCAATACCCGTGTCGATGCACGGATATTCGTTGAACGTACAATCGAACATGAAACCACCTCACCGATCGGCCCGTGGCACAAACGGCTTCTCATGCTTGCTGGATCGGATTCCATATTCCACTTTCAGATTAACCAACTCGTCTCACGCAATCAACTCAGCAGCAGATATGAAACTGAACGTATCTACGCACCCTATAAAGACCAACTAAATCTGAACATCAGCGAAGACCTTACGACTCCGATCGCCAGACAGGTCATTGATGGCTTCAACCAAGGAGCAAGCCTCATTAACTATATCGGTCACGGCGGCGGTGGCATCTGGTCAGACAGTCGGATGCTTGACTTTGAAGACCCAGAACAGAACTTAACCAATATTTCGCAACTGCCATTGGTCATCAGCATGACCTGCTACACAGGGGCCTTTGATGGCAATAAAAATAGCCTCGCGGAGGAACTGCTTCGTTCGGAAAACGGCGGTGCGATTGCTGTCATCGGAGCAACCAGTATCGGACTTTTAGATGGCGACTACATTCTCAACCGCGAGATTTTTGACGTTATCTTCAAAGGACATACGCGGAACATCGGTGCGATCTTCGCCCAATCCAAAACCCAGTTTCTCATAAACACCCCCGGATATCTCGATTTGGCTGAAGTTTTCACACTCTTCGGTGACCCAGCAACACAGCTGAAAATACCCAACAAACAGATCGAAATGGCAGTCGATCTCGATCCGCTATCCGTCCAAGGCACTTTTGAACCAGAGACGCTGCTCACCATCTCCGGCACACTAACTGATCGTAACTTTAACGGTGACGTCGAAGTTACTGTGGTTCCGACAACTGAAACTACCAATGATGCCCCGTCGGAACAAGAAATCACCTCTGTCGTTAACGGGCAGTTCACCACACAAATACAACTCCCAGCAGATATCGAATTTAACACCGGCAGTGTACAGGTTTACGCATGGAATGCAGACACCGACGCAATGGGGTTTGCCACCTATAATATTCTATCGCGGTACGTTGATAACGTCCGTATCGCTCCTTTCCCAGTTGAACCGAACCAACCTGTTTATCTCTATACAGAAGTTATAGACGAAAGCGGCATTGAAGAATTGAACCTTTTTTGGAGTGAAGACGGTGCCGAATTTTTTACAATCCCAGTTGTACCTCACACCGGCACAACCTATAGAAGTAAACAACCCATCCCCGCATACCCTGACTTCGCGTTTATTGACTATTACTTAGAGGTAAAAGTCAAAGGTGGACAAACATTGCAAACTGAAACGGTTTACTATGAAGTCGGATATGTTGAACCTGAAATCGATCTTGTGCTCTTGGAGCAAACTATCGCATGGAGCACCACACCGCCGTTCATGCTCTCCGCCCAAATCCGTAATACAGGCACCAAAACCGCCCGAAATGTCCCTGTGTACTTTTTCGAGAAAGCCTTGGATACTGAAACCGATGCATCTATCCCCCCACTTACGGAACTACAGAACACCGCCCCAATAGAAGGTGTGCAGATCATCTCCGAAATCCCACCTGATGCACAAATCACCGTGAGTGTACCGTGGCAACCCGCACCAGGGAACTATCTAATCACAATCTATGTCGATATGCCTTCTACCGAATTGCCAGAAGGAAGTATCATTGAAAGAGTAAAAAGAAATAACAGAGGCTCTCGCGAGTTTACTGGTAACCGTATCGTGCTTATACCTGAAACGCCTAACCCGTTAATTCAGAGCCGAGACGGCAACTTCCAAGCAATTTTTCCAGAGGGCAGCATTCAAACGACTACGGTGCTAACTTACACCGAAGAGGCACTTACCATCACCAACCAACCCGATATTGTAGGCGCGACACCTTCATCGGCGTTCGCCTATCAACTCGACTTGAGTGAACAAACCGAATTGACAGCAACCGTCAATTTCTTAAAGTCAGAAAGCGACAATCCACATATCTATCGGCGCGACGACAACGGAAACTGGATTTGGGTCGGCAACAAGGAAACAACGCATGAAGAGACCATCTCAGCAGATGTTAAACTGCCTGGAACATTCGCTTTATTATCTCACAGCGACACCCGTCCACCCGCGCTTGCGTTAACCTTCGAGCATCAAGGCTTCGTTGATGGCGATTACATCTCTGATACCCCAACGATTTCGGCACGAATTGAGGATGCCAACGGTATCGATTCGCGTCCTGAGCACATAATCCTCACCCAAAATGGGCAGCGGGTGCCGGAAGACGAATATATAATTGCCGCATCGCCTACCAACACCAACCTGATCCTTGTAACCTATACCCCTGTTTTAGAACCCGGTGAATATCGGATTCGGTTACAGGCACAAGACGCAAACGGTAATGCATCAGACACAACGAGCACTGCGACCGTAGCAGGCGAATTTGAGATCAAAAACATAGCGAACTTCCCGAATCCTTTTGTTCCGGGAAGCGGCACGCACTTCGCTTACTATCTCACTAAAGGTGCCGACGAAGTTAGCCTGAAAATCTATACAATAACGGGTCGCCTCATCCTCACCGTTGACACGCTTGATGCGTCCGTCTCTTTCAACGAATTCCACTACGACGGCTACGATGCCGATGGGGAACCGCTTGCGAACGGCGTTTACCTCTACAAATTCACTGCCCGATTCACCGATGCCGAAGGCGATACAGTCCGCAAACAGAAAGTCGGAAAAATAGCCGTACGGAAGTAGTTAAGAGACGTGAACATTGTAGACACTGCAGGCGGGGTTTTAAACCCCGCCTGTGAGCTAAATGACACCTTTGGTACCGAATTAAGCTGCATCAGCTGCGAGCAGCACTTCAATAATCTTATCAAAAGGCTTATCGGGGAACAAGGACACGAGTTTCTGCGTATACGCCAACGGTGTGAGTTTCAAAATCTCACCATCTATGTCTACCTTATAACTCCGCTGCAAATCTGGTTCCACTTCAAGAAGTGCTTCAACGACCTCCAAGCATTCGTCAAGTGCTTCTGCTGCCTCTCTCACCCCATACCACGTCCCTATCGCCACAAGGAGCGGAGACATCTCGTAGGTGTGAGAGACGGTTTCGGACGCGAGTGTTTTCGTGCCTTTTAATTTCGGGACAAATTCGATGGTGTATTCGGTGTGAGAGACGATTTCGGACGCGAGTGTTTTTGTGCCTGGCAAGAAAAGCGGAGACCTCTCACAAGTATGAGAACCATCGTCCCCCAGTTTCAGATTCTGCACGACATCGTAGCGAAACTTTGCTTTAACGGATGCACTCGGATCAGCACCGTATTTGAGCAGGAGTCGTACCTTCTCAGGCTGATAAACCTCACACGCAAAAACAAGCGCGTTTGTTAAAACTGAAGCAGCGGGTTTAGCGGTTTCAAGCAGTCGCTCCGTTACGTCCAAAGCGAAGGTCTGTGTCAACGCAGATGCTAAATCTTTCTCAATGTTTATCCCATTCGCTGTAGCCATTTGACACAGCATTCCGAGGGCGAAATCACGCCCATAAGCTGCCGCAATTTCGATAGGTCTAAATTTAATCTGATTGCCACAAACGAATTGCTGCTCAAGCAATCTCGGATTGGCAGCAACGTACGCGCCAGCTCTCGCCCAATCGTCCATCACAAGTGCTGCAGCTAAGTCAGGGACTGCGCCGTTTTCAACTAAGAGATCATAGAGTTGCCGTATCGGTCTGTACCATCGTTCTTTACCGAAATTTATCAGGTCTCTTGCAGCGAGTGCTTCGATAGGGGTTCGTCCGTTTTCATCTTTCACAGACACGAGCGAAGGATCAGCAGTAATCAATTCCTCTACACGTTGAATATCCGCCTGTGTGTGATCATCTATGCCGAGTATTTGGAACAATAGGTCTTTGGGTGATATTTTCTCTGCATCCCGTTCCTGATGTCGTACCGCTTCCTTTAACCGCGTCCAGCTGGCGAACCCATATTCGCGTGCGATAACGAGTTGTGCATCTTGCAGACCGAAAGCAGTATTTTGAATTTCTACATCGGTAGCATCAGAGAGTTTTGGGAAAAACGAGCGAATGCGTTGGAGTGCATCGGGAGAACCGTCCTTATGTGCCTTAAGCAGCTGCTTTGCTTGAGACTTAAGGTGTTCAAGGCTCGGGTTGGCGGGTAACTGTTTATGTTGCATGAGAATCTCCTCTCGTTACACCTGCTGTCCGCATTTACAGGCAAAGAAAGAAGATTACAGTGGATTGAAAGCAAACAAGGCAGGTTAAACCCTTCCCGCGGACTGGAGGCATCCTTGTGAACCTAAGAATAGGATACCACAAACGTTAAGAGTTTGTCAAATTAAAAAAATAAAAACAGCAAACGCAGCAAGGTACGTTCTCTATTCCTATCGCTCCCGTGCCAACACCAAAACATCATAACGCTGTCCGCCGTATTCAAACTGATTCTTGAGTCGTCCTTCGCAGGTAAAGCCTGACGCTTCTAAAACCGCAGCCTTCTTCTCAGCACCGCTGTCAACATAACACTGCACCTTCGCATCAGGGAACTTCACGGCTGAAAGCAACGCCGGAATACTGTCCGCAAAATTCGGATGGAAAAAGAGATCCAATACCGCAGTTGCCGGTCGCCAACGCGTATCACGATTGACAGTTGCCCATCCGACGATTGCCCCCGCCGATGAAATGAGTAACTTCGCGTCGTCATAACCATCTTCTGTCTCCAAAGTGTGTTTGAAACTCAGAAAACCGCCTTCAAGGTTCGTGGGACCGTATACATTCCATGCCAGACTCCGCAGCGCATCCCATCCGACGATACCTGATAATGCCGTGACTTTCGGCCAGTCGTGCCATTCAACGGCTTTCGGGTGTGCAGACGCAGGCGCGAAGTAGTGTTCCTCAAAATCTTCGTTCACATGGTATTTCATGAACCCGGATTCTGAAAATACGCTCTCAAACCCGAAACTGTGATAGATATAATACGGATGGCTATTGTATCCGGTGCCGAGGTAGAGGGCGCACCCCCCGCGCTGCCGAAAATCCTCCATCTGATATGCCATCACACCTTTACACGCACCTTTCCTCCGCTGCTCAGGGAGCGTAAAAACATGCCCTAAAATACCGACCCCTTCATATTCAACCGTCATGATATTGGTAATCACGTGACCGTCGAGTTTACCGACATAGAAACGCGTCTCTAAAGCATCAAGTACCTCTGTGACACACCGTTCAATATGCCACTTATAGTTGCCCGGTTTATGCCC
>JAJEGI010000073.1 GCA_022819945.1 Candidatus Poribacteria bacterium | reverse complement strand
GGTCGTGCAGATGTCGCAACGGCAGGTGAGCGAGGAAAAGCTGCGGGAGATGGTGCCAGAAATCGTGATCAAGTTTATAAAGAAAAAATATGATGTGCTGTAAATGGCTATCAGTCGTCAGTTATCAGTTCGGTTTTTCTGCGAAAAACCTTTCAGTTTTCAGTTTACAGTTGTCAGTTTCTAGTAAAAGAGACTTCTTCACTGGTTACTGGCAACTGGTTACTGGCAACTTCTTCACTGAAAACTATTAAAACCGATTGTCAAGACTCAAGCTCACATTGAAACCCGGTGAATTTACACCAGACCCGTGCTGACGATACCGCTTATTAAGCAGGTTCTCAACCGATAATGTCAAACGTGTGTAACTAAAGAGTTTGACACCACCGCGGATGTTGAGCGTAAACCATCCGGGTGTACCCGCATCTATTGCGGCACCGTTGTCGTCGAATTTAACTTCCGCTGGATCGCGTGTTGATCCCTGAATACGTGGATCACGGATGTCGCTTCTGTTCAACCGTCTCTGTTCGGCTGCGCCGCGCAGAAAAAACGTTGCCCAATACTGTGTATTTAGCGGTTCCCACTGGATACCGACAATTCCGTTCAAAGGGGGTTCCCGTCGAGTGCGTGCTTCCCACGGCTTCTTGGGATCGGGTGCTTTACCACTAATTGTGAGCACTTCTCCACGCAGCAATGCCACATTACCAAAAATTGACAACTCCGGAAGAATCGGAACGAGTCCAGCTGCTTCTACGCCCTGAAACTGTGCTTCATCAATATTATCAAACACGAGTACGTCAATACCCTCGTATTGTTTGATTAGGTCCTGGTGGAGTTGTGGTATCTCTTGACCTGCGTATGCCTCTTGAACAGGTTTGCGCCCAACTAAACCGCTAACCTGACTGTAGAACAGCGTTAAGGCACCACTGAAATAGGAATGTTGTGCCTTGAACCCGGCTTCAGCTGTCCACGAAGTCTCCGGTCTCAGATCAGGACTCGGTGCGGTGACACCCTCATTGGTGACTTCCACTGCCGTTGTGTCATTTAGAGAGGGCGCACGGAAAGCAGTTCCAAAGGTACTAACAAAGTTCAGGTACTCCGTTAAACCGACCACTACACCCGCACTTCCTGTCAAACTGCTGTCGAAGACATTAAATTCATCAAAAGCCGGATCTCGAACGGAGAGGTCTGCATTCGTTTGATAAAACGTCGCACGTCCACCCAGCGTGAGTTCCACCCGCTCATGAACCCGAATTTCATCTTGAAGATACAGACTTGCATCCCAGAACTGAGAACCGTTAATGAAGCGTCCTTTCTTTTCGTCAATATCTTCCTTGTTTGTCTTAAGATCCGTTTTGATGGTACGGCTCTGTATCGTATCCAAGTAGAATTCAGCACCGCCGACCAAACGTTGGCGAGGAAGGATCGAGCTGACTGCTTGTGCACTCAAGCCGATGGTGTTAACAGTATCGTATCGCTGCCGTCGAGTTGTTGCGCCGCGTACCACCTCGTTTCGTCCCTCTTTTTGGCGGTGATAAGAGGCTGTCACGCGGAACGCGTCAATGTTCGCTGCTGCTGGGTTAACTGTATAGTTGGTATAAACAAGGTCGCGATTTTGCGGTTGAAAAAAGAACTCGGCAAACTCCTGGGGTGCGATTTTATCATACCGCGGCGTTTGCGGCTGCCGCCACATCTGGTAAGCAATGTTGAGATTGCTGGTATCGCTCAATTGGTAACCCAATTTTGCATCCGCATTAAAGGCTGTCCAACCAAGGGGACCTTCAGTTTCAATGAGCCATCTGTCAGGGATATTATCCTTCGGTATCTCGCTTATCTCATCATAGTCATAGAGTTTCACACCACTGGGCATATCGTTCACTATTTCGTATTTCCGATTCTTGTAGTGGAGATCATACCCACTTCCGGGTGTTGTATCACCGTAGTCTCGTACACCACCACCAATGAGGAATCCAAAGTTCCCTTGGTTCCCTGATACCTCTAACCGACCAAGTTTTTCCTGTGTGGCAGTTGAGTAGCGCGCAAGAAGTCGTGGATGGATAGCCAAGGTCTCTTGCGATGGATCAATCAGGACATTTTTGGTAAAGAAACTGACAACACCCCCCATTGCCCCGCTGCCGTATAGCGTGGAATTTGAACCGAGTAACACCTCTGCACGCTCTAACATTTCCGGAGCGATTGTTGCTGTATACTGATTGGGGCCCGAACGAAATGTTGAGTTATTGAGGCGGACCCAATCAATCTGTATCGCGCTTTGATAACCGGTTAAGCTTCGGAGCATCGGCGACCCTTGTCCGACGGTCGTTTCCTGAGCAATTACGCCAACCGAATCACGAAGTAGATTGGAGGCGTGTTCTACGTTGGTCCGTTCTAACTCCTTTAGGTTAAGAACAGTGATAGCGTTTGGAGTTCTGAAAGGCTCTTTCTCAGCACGTGTGGCTGTCACCGTCACCTCCGGCACCTCTACAATCTCCTCCTCTACATTTTTTTTCTCAACTTTCTTATCACTATGTTTTTTCGCGAACGTAGATGGAATGTAAATTACCAAGAGTACTAAACTTGTAATGAGAAAAAGATAAAGCGATTTTCGCATATTGGTACGCTCCCTTGCATTTCACTGTGGTGTATCGTATGGATAGTTTAGAACATCTTAACCTATGCTCCGCTTTTTAGCAAATTGTATGCCATTCCCAATTCAATATGAAATTGATAGATTTCGACGCTTTTCCGCCATAATTTGTGCTATGGTGTTCATTTATTGAACAGTAGTTGTCAGTGATTTTATACAGCATATCCGTCCCGTGATTTTAAAAATTAACGCTTGCGTTTTGCTATAGATTGTGGTAAGTTACATGACATAATCTCGTAGATCCGAAAGGAGCATTCAACAGATGACACATTTCAGGTTGAGCCTTGTTTTGATGGCATTCGCGATACTGTCCAGTGGAACCGCTGTACCAGAAAATCAAGATACTTTAAAGGGCGGCACGATCATAGGGGCTATTAAAGATACAACACTTCTTGAAAATTATCTCAGCGAGGTTCGGGTTATATTTGTAAAAGCAGATGGTCAGGAATTTGAAACACAGTCCGATGAAGACGGACATTTTGAACGTGCAAGTTTGCCCGCAGGTCAGTACGTTGTCAACATCTATAAATCCGGATACGAAGACCGTGTAGGAAAACGTGTTTCAGTTATTGACGATGGTCGTCATTATGTCCCCCTAACGATGAACATATCCAAGAATCCCGACGATGACAGCAATCGAGGTGGTGTCCTCCGGTTCCGGGCTCACAATCGCACTAAATCCGGAGGTCCAATAGAGGGACTTGAGATTATAATTACCGGCACTGTTGGAATTGATCCGCCAGTAGTAACTGGTATTACCGGCGTACACGGACAATATCTAAGCGACAAATTGTCTCCGGGTACCTACATCGTAACGCTCATCAAAAATGATTATCACGTTGTCTGTCCTATGACTGTTCATCCCGACAAAATCACCGATGCCGGTATATCCCGCCCAATTTTGGATAAAAACACAGATGCCAATGTTACACCAGCACCAGAATCGGATTGGTCAAACGTAAAGAATGTTATCCACGGCAGGATTCACGAGATGATTCCGCTTTGGCCTGCCTTGAGTGATGTTAAAGTTGTAATTGAGAGCGCAGACAGGATTGTGTTTAGTGACATATCCAACGCCGATGGCGAATACGAGTGTCGGGGTTTGTCAGCAGGTCGCTATCTCATTAGCCTCCATAAAGACGGATATATTCAGAAAGAGGGGATGCCCCTAATTGTTACGAACAATGGAAACCATGGTCTGTGGGTTACCGAAGAAGGTATGTTTGTCAGTTATGCGGTGATTGCTGACGGAAGCATCTTTAAGCTCACGCACGGAATGCGGAAAAAGTAAAATTACTTGTAAACTGCATCATGTTCAGGACTTACACAAACCTCGCCTGCAGCACATAATATGTGGAGTTTCATGAAAAAATTGCGTAAGTCCTAATGTTATATCTATCAATTCACTGAATATGAACGATAATACAATCAGGAGTAAGTATGTCAAAACAGAAATTAAACTTCGCATTCATCGGGTGTGGTGGTAACGCACGCGGACACGGGCGCAGTGTGTCAAGTGTCGATAACGTTGAGATTGTTGCCCTCGCGGATCCGAGTGAAGGTTCACTTGAGGCGTTCAAAGAGACTGTCGGTTTGGATGATTCAGTCCCGACTTATGCTGACCACGTTGAGATGTTAGCCGCTGCCAAACCGGATGCTGTCGTTATTAGCTCACCGCACGGGCTACATTTCCAGCATATCATGGACGCACTTGATGCAGGCTGCCATGTGCATACTGAGAAACCGATGGTCTGTACGGTGGATCACGCCAAACAGGTGATGGCGAAGGTCGAAGGGACCGGCTTGCATCTGATGATCGGTTACCAACGACATCTAAGTTCTACCTATCAATACTGCCGCAACGTGGTACAGAGTGGTGAGTTAGGACGCGTTAACTTCGTTGCCGCGCATCAGTCACAGAATTGGTATCGGAATCAACAAGGAAAATGGCGACAGGATCCGTTCCTCGGCGGTGGTGGACAACTGAACGATTCAGGAAGCCATCTGATCGACATTCTCCTCTGGGTATTAGAGGCAAGTCCGGATACCGTCTTTGCAATGATAGACAATTTGGACATTGAAGTAGATGTACTGACTGCGATGTCAATCAAATTTGATACGGGTGCCTTGTGCAATATCAGCATTGTTGGGCATGCCTATGGTGGCGTGCGAGAAGCCTTTTCTATCTGGTTAGAGGAAGGCGCGCTGCATCTTCGTGAAGGCAAACTCCTTCGCCAAGAACAGTCAGGATCGCCAGAACCCGTTGACGACTCTGAAATGCCAGCGTCGGGGAACAAAGATGTCGCTTTTATTCAGTTGATCCGTGGTGAACGCACAGAGAACCCGATCGGTGTTGAAAATGGGCTGCGCGTCATCCAATTAACCGAGGCTGCATGGCGATCTGCCGAACTCGGTAGACCCGTCAAAGTCGATCTAAGTTAGTGGAACAGGATTTACGCACAAAACAGATATTGAAAGACGAAAGGCGTTGGGATGGAAGGGTGGAAGAATAGAGACCCCATCCTTCCCTTCTTCCAGTCTTCTCTTCCAATTCCAAGGATGAGAGATCGAATCATGGGAGAGTGGAAGTGTTGGATGTCCAAAACCTATGTAAATCTTTTGACAAAAACCCTTTTCTCACGGAACTCACATTTCAGGTTACAGCGGGTGAGTGCCTCATTCTTATCGGCAAAAATGGTGCAGGCAAAACGCTTCTGCTCAACATCTTAGCGACTTTAGTCGAACCGACATCAGGCACTGTCTCTATTGACGGCGTTGACGCATTTGCAAACCCTAAACAGGTACGTCCGTCTATTGGATATATCCCCGTCGCATTTGAGGGATACCCTGAATTGTCTGTTGTGGATTACCTCAATTTTTTCGCTGCTGCATACAAATTAGAGAAACGTGGGCGCACGGACGCAATTGATGCAGTGCTTGAATTAATGGACATCCAACACCTACGCGACGTTAAAATTGGTATACTGTCAACAGGTGAACGACAACGGCTTTTATTTGCAAAAACCTTTCTGCACGAACCTCAGTTGTGGCTGCTTGATGAACCGCTCACACCTCTTGATCCGAGTGGACAGGTTGAGATGATAGAATTGTTTAGTGAGCTTCAAGCCATGGGAAAAACTGTCATAATTGCGACCAACCGCCTTGAAGATGTTCATCGGTTGGGCAGTACGGATGTGCAGGACAAAAATTACATCGGAATCCTCAGCGATGGACAATTTGCTGCGTTCAAAACATTTCGCGAGTTGCAAGCGGAAAACAAGGAAACCGATACCGCGGAAACCCATGCCTCAGAATGGTTGTCCAAACTTTTCGCGCAGGATTACCATAGCGAATAGCGTCTGAGGCGCAGCAAGTTAAAACTTACTACAAAAGTCTGGAGGTTACAAAACCGTCATGTCAGATATAGGAAAATTCTTTGACGAAAACGGATACTATTTCGCCAAAGGGGTCTATTCACCCGAAGAAATCAATACGATGGAAAGCGACTTTGATCGGGTCGTGGATCAACTCCTCAAAAGCGATGAGAATGTCAACGCACGCTGGGGTGGCAGATTGATGGATGCCCTTGACGGTGGCGAATCCGTTATTATCCATACGCACAATATCCAGAGTTTCTCTGGGGTCTGGATGCAGGCGTTCATGCAGGAAAAGTTTCTTGATGTTACCGAAGCCATCCTCGGACCAGATATTATGCTCCATCATTCCAAGCTGTTCTGTAAGCCACCGGAAAAAGGCGCGCCTTTCCCGATGCACCAAGATTGGCAATACTTTCCCTCAGTCAAAGACAGCATGATAGCCGCGATTATCTACGTCTCGGAAGCCACTGATGAGATGGGGTGTGTACGCGTCTATCCTGGTTCCCACAAGCAGCTCGGACGCACCGACGGTATGATGGGAAGCGGGAAAAACGCTGAAGTTACTGACCGATACCCGATTGAAAACGCGACCGTTTTGGAAGCAGAACCCGGAGATGTGCTTTTCTTCAGTTACTTCACGCTGCACGGTTCAATGCCGAACCGCTCGAACCAGACACGAAAGAGTGTGCTTGTACAAATGCACGCCGGTGACGATGAGATCGAAGCCGAAAATCGCCACACCAACGTCCAATTGGTCCTCCGCGGCTGGAACCATCTCGCAACCCGTTCTTCCGTCGGAAGGATTCGGTAAGCGCACAAACGAAGTTTCAGCGCAGCAGACTTAAAGTCCCCATGATAAGGGGGATTTAGGGGGTTTAAAGGACGGAAATTCCAACTTTTCGCGTAAGTCCTATCTGGTATTAGACAACCTTTTTAGGCGTATTAGCATATATCTTATACCATTGCTGTTAATAAAACTCTCTTTATGTAGAATGATGCACGTCGCATCTGGGCGAGTACGCCGCAAAACTGTTAGTTTGTTCCGCAGCAGGGCTATTTAGCTCTCGGTTTGTTCGGATCTTACGTGCGAAGGACAGCGACTGCCGGAAGCGACCTTGATTTCATCGTTCCATAGGAAAAATATTTTATGAAAAAAACACTCTTTTTTATTTTTTTCACACTTACGCTAATTACAACCGGCTACCTATCAACACCTTTTGCCCAAGATTACACGCAATGGAACCTACCCGAAGGTGCCAAAGCACGGCTCGGCAAAGGAAGTATTCATGAAATAGCGTATTCTCCCGATGGCACACGGCTGGCAGTAGCGACCAGTATCGGCATCTGGCTCTACGACGCACAAACAGGTGCGGAGGTTGCACTCCTCACAGGACACACGGGTTGGGTCCTTAGCATTGCTTTCAGTCCAGATGGAAAAACTATCGCAAGTGGAAGTCAGGACCCCACTATCCGCCTCTGGGATGTAGAGACTGCCACAGAGAAAGGGACACTTATAGGACATACAAGTGTCAGTAGCGTTGCTTTCAGTCCAGATGGAAAAACTATCGCAAGCGGAAGTCTGGACACTATCCGCCTCTGGGATGTAGAGACTGCCACAGAGAAAGATACACTTATAGGACATACGGGTTGGGTCCTTAGCATTGCTTTCAGCCCTGATGGAAAAACTATCGCAAGCGGAAGTGATGACGACACCATCCGCCTGTGGGATGTAGAAACTGCCACAGAGAAAAGTAGACTTATAGGGCATACAGATCAGGTCCTTAGCGTTGCTTTCAGCCCTGATGGGAACACACTCGCAAGCGGAAGTCGGGACCCCACTATCCGCCTGTGGGATGTGGAAACTGCCACAGAGAAAAACACACTTACAGGGCATACAAGTGGGGTCAGTAGCGTTGCTTTCAGTCCAAATGGAAAAACCATCGCAAGTGGAAGTTGGGACGACACTATCCGCTTGTGGAATATTGCCACGGCCACAGAGATACACAGATTTGATGGACATACGAATGATGTCCGTAGCGTTGCTTTTAACCCGGATGGGAAAACACTCGCAAGCGGAAGTCAGGACACTATCCGCCTCTGGGATATTGCGACCGCCACAGAGAAAGGGACACTTACAGGGCATGCAAAGTGGGGTGTCTATAGCGTTGCTTTCAGCCCTGATGGAAAAACTATCGCAAGCGGAAGTCGGCACGACACCACTATCCACCTGTGGGATGTGGAAACTGCCACAGAGAAAGATACACTTATAGGACATACGGGTTGGGTCCTTAGCATTGCTTTCAGCTCAGATGGCAAAACACTCGCAAGCGGAAGTCGGTACGACACCACCATCCGTCTGTGGGATGTGGAGACTGCCACAGAGAAAGGGACACTTATAGGACATACAGAAGGTGTCAGTAGCGTTGCTTTCAGCCCGGATGGAAAAACTATCGCAAGTGGAAGTCGGGACAACACTATCCGCTTGTGGGATGTGGAAACTGCTACAGAGAAAGGGACACTTATAGGACATACAGAAGGGGTCGATAGCATTGCTTTCAGCCCGGATGGGAAAACTATCGCAAGCGGAAGTCTGGACACTATCCGCCTGTGGGATGTAGAGACTGCCACAGAGAAAGGGACACTTATAGGACATACGGGTTGGGTCCTTAGCGTTGCTTTCAGCCCGGATGGAAAAACTATCGCAAGCGGAAGTGTTGACGACACCATCCGTCTGTGGGATGTGGAAACTGCCACAGAGAAAAATACACTTACAGGACATACAGATTGGATCTTTAGCCTTGCTTTCAGCCCGGATGGGAGAACACTCGCAAGTGGAAGTGATGATAGCACAGTGTTGCTGTGGGATGTTACGCCTTTCATGAATACTCTGGTGAGTCTTTCTCCCGATAGTGTGCAGTCGCCAGCTATCGGTGAACAACTCACATTCTCACTGAACATCACCGACGGTGCAAACATCGCAGGTTATCAAGCTACCCTCAATTTTGATACCACCGCACTTAAGTACGTCCAAAGCAGCAACAGTGATTATTTACCGACAGGCGCGTTTGCTATTCCCACAGTTACGGAAAGTAATACCGTCACAGTTGCAGCAACGTCTTTTGCAGGCGAAAGCAACGGCAACGGCACACTCGCCACAATAACGTTTGAAGTCGTTGCAGCCAAAACTTCCACCGTGACGTTATCTGACGTGTTACTGACTGACAGTGCCGGTGGCAGTTTCGCACCACAAGTAGAAGGAGCAGAAATAACTGGACCGCCACAACTGCCCGAAGATGTTAATAAGGATGGCGTTGTTAACATTATTGATCTAACCTTAGTTGCCTCAAATTTCGGAAAAACCGGAACGAACGCTGCGGATGTTAACGGTGATGAGGTCGTCAATATCATTGACCTAACACTCGTCGCTGCAGCATTTGGCAATACCGCCGCCTCACCCGAAATATGGAGCCACAACCCGGCGGTCACACCTACAAGAGACCAAGTGAAACGGTGGCTCCGTGAAGCACGGCAGCTGAACCGGACAGACCCCGACTTCCAGCGCGGGATACATGTGCTGGAACAGCTCCTTGCAGCATTGACACCCAAAGAAACTGCCCTGTTACCGAACTATCCCAATCCGTTTAATCCGGAAACATGGATACCGTATCAGTTGGCAGCCCCTGCTGATGTGAATATATCCATCTATACGCCAGATGGGAGATTAGTCCGGACACTTGACTTAGGGCATCAGTCTGTCGGGATCTATCAAAATCGCTCACGGGCGGCGTATTGGAATGGAAGGAACGCAGTCGGTGAACCCGTGGCAAGTGGTGTGTATTTCTATACGCTCACCGCTGGCGATTTCACTGCAACACGCAAGATGTTGATAAGGAAATAAAAATAAAAGGAGAATTAAATGATTAGAGTCGCAAAGATTAGTATGGCACATGTCCACGCGGGTGGCTATGCCCGAAGAATTCACGAAAACCCTGAAACCGAACTCGTCGCTGTCTGGGACGAAGAAGAATACGGCGGTAGAGATGCCGCGGAACAATACGAAGTCCCATTCTACACGGATCTTGATGAGATGCTCAGCCGTGACGATGTAGATGCTGTCTCCGTTGACGCTATTACATCCGACCATCCGCGTGTGATTATCGCCGCTGCTGAAGCTGGAAAACATATCTTCACCGAAAAGGCACTTGCGATTACCGTCGCCGAATGCGATCCGATTATTGATGCCGTTGCGAAAGCCGGTGTGAAATTCATGATTTCGCTACCGTCCCGTGCGAACCCTGAAATCCTGTTCGCGAAAAAGGCAATCGACGACGGGCTGCTTGGAGACATCACATTCGGTAGAGGACGGATCGCACACTCCGCAGCACTCGATAGTTGGTTCAGCGGCACGAGCGCGTGGTTCGCAGATCCGGTCCGTGCCGGTGGTGGGGCACTTTTCGATTTAGGGTGTCACCGTGTCGATGTTATCCGATGGCTGATGGGTGAACCTAAGAGTGCGATTGCGAAGATTAACAACTTCACCGGCAATTTCCCGATTGACGACAACAGCGTTTCCGTCGTTGAATTTGCGAACAAAGCACTCGGCGTGATTGATGTTGCGTGGACGCACCGTTCCGGTCCGAACATGCTTGAGATTTATGGCACAGAAGGTTCATTTGCCGCAGGACACGGCGAAATGCATTTTGACACCCGCAAACTCTCTGACGAAGAAAAAGCAGAATACATCGCCAATGCACCGGCTGCCCCCCCTGAACCGATGCAACAGTGGATCAATGCAATTCTCCGCGATGAACCGATGACGATTACGATCCAAGATGGGCGCAACCTCACAGAGTTGATGCAAGCGTTCTATATGTCCTCCGAACAGGGACAAGCAATAGAATTTCCACTCTAACACAAGATTAACAGGATTTATCTTATTTTGGGACGGTAGGTGCGGTTTTGCGGTGTACTCACGCAAATTTGGTTTCTCACACGCGGCAAAATTTTGCTTCGCAGTGAGAATGCTTTACATTTGCAACGTGCATTCCTAACCGCACCATAAGCATCAAGTTAAGAAAAAGTAACCGCCTCGGTCCCCAGGTCCGGTAGGTTCGGTTTCCTAACCGAACCGGATACTACGCGGAAACCTTGAAGACTTCAAAAACCTCTTGAGGTCCGTAGCAACGGTATCTCTGTAGAAACGCAGGTCGTAGAAAGAAGGGTTCCCCGTAGCAGGTTATGAAAAAAAATAAAGACGAACAGATTACCAGTATATCTAAGGCACGCAACTTGGAGGAGATCGCCGACTATTGGGACACGCATAGTTTGGCTGACCACTGGGATGAAACATACGAAGTCGATTTTGAGGTGCGGATGCAGCGAAAGTGTCGTGTAACGCTTACCCCAGAGATCTATCAAAAAATAGAAAAGCAAGCACTGGAACAGGGAATCTTACCGGAAACTTTGGTTAACTTGTGGTTAGCTGAACGCCTCCAAGCGATCGAATCATCGTAGGTGATAATTGCCTTGTGCAACCATAAGTTATACTATTCTATTTAATTCAGATTTACTTTTTGCCCACTAAACCAAATTGAGGAATATCATGCAAGACTACCAACCTATTTTGCTCTCCGCTTTGTGCAATATCGGCACAGATATTATCGGCGAGAACGCAACACCAAGTATCGGGTCCCAGACGCTTCACGGGCTTCCTTTTGAAATTGCTGATGGAACAAACTGCTTTTTAGGCTTCGGTGAAGGTGTTAACACCGATCCGATCCAAGTGCCTGTCAATGCCAACCCGAAACGGGTGATTTTTGTGCATCGCTTACTTGAGTCGCGCATCCCTGAAGGCGAACCGATCGGTAGACTCATCGCCAATTATGTTTTCCATTATACCGATGGCGAAACGGTCAGCGTTCCAATTCGTGAACGTTTTGAGATCGGGAGTGTCCCACAAGGATGGGGACAACAGACGTTCCTCGCGATACCTGACCGGCAGGAAAGCTTGGCATCACGGCACGAGGGACCTTGGGGGTCCGCGGGAAACCGACAGACCGAAGTAAGCCAAGGGACACCACGCGACTACTATCTATGGATATGGAAAAATCCGAGAGACGGTGCTGAAGTGGCATCTATTGAGATACAACCGCAGGAACGGCGTTTTATCGTTGCGGCAATCACGCTCGGTTACCTTGACGAAGACCCGATACCGCGGCGTCCGCGCCGCGAAGTTAAAATCACGCTGCCGCAATCTGATGACGCTGACAAACCCTTTGATATGGCAGTCAATGTTGATCGTGGCGTTGCGACCTACCCTTATCCGTTACCGGAAAACGACCCTGATGCCTTTATTAATGACGATTTTAAAGGTTGGGGTGAATCCCAAAACAATAAGAGCAGTCCGGCGTATGTTGAAGTATCCGCTACGCCATCTGCAAGTGTTGAAATCACGAACCATGGGGAGACACTGGGTGAAGTCAACTGGGGCGAAGTCCAAGAAAAGGGAAGCGTGCAACCCAACGAACGCGTCAAGGTAGAGGTTATTGACACCGGTAGAAACTGGGTGCATACCACCGTGATTGATGAAGACACAGGCAAACCCGTCCCGTGTCGCGTCCATTTCCGTTCGCCACACGGCGTGCCTTACGCGCCACACGGACACCACGCACACGTTAATTCAAATATGGGCACGTGGCACGTAGATATCGGCGGTGATGTGCGGTTAGGACAAATCAGTTACGCCTACATTGACGGCACGTGTCAGGGCTGGCTGCCTCGCGGTGATGTTATTGTTGATGTCGCTCGCGGCTTTGAATACACGCCTTTGCGGACGACCGTCAACATAAAACCGGGACAACGAGAATTGACACTCCGCTTAAAGCGGTGGGGCAATATGAACGCTGAACGCTATTTCAGCGGTGATACGCACGTCCATTTCCTCTCTACGCAGGGCGCGCATACCGAAGCACAAGGCGAGGATCTCGGTGTTGTCAACCTCCTTCTCTCACAGTGGGGGCACCTTTTCACGAATACAGAGGAATTCATCGGGAGACCTACGACCTCTGCTGATGGACGGAGCATCGTTTATGCAACGCAAGAGAATCGTCAGCATCTCCTTGGACATCTCACGCTCCTCGGCTTAAAAGAACAGGTCGCGCCGTGGTGCTCCGACGGACCGGGTGAAGCCGAACTCGGTGGAAACATGGAGGTCACACTCTCACACTGGGCAGATGCCTGCCATGCCCAGGGTGGCACCGTTGTTTTGCCACACATTCCGAATCCGAATTGTGAACCGGCGACGCTCATCGCTACGGAACGCGTTGACGCTGTTGAGTATCTCACCAACGCCATGTATGGACACCTTGAGTACTATCGCTATCTTAACTGTGGCTATAAATTGCCGCTCGTCGGTGGGACAGATAAGATGAGTAGCGATGTACCGGTAGGCGTTTATCGCACCTACGTTCACATCCCTGACAACGAGGAATTCAATTACGATAACTGGTGCAAATACATGAGTGCCGGAAACACGTTCCTCAGCGGCGGTCCGATGATCCGACTCTCCGTTGATGGACATCCCATCGGTAGCACGGTTAACCTACCCGGTAACGGTGGCACTGTGGAAGTCGAAGCCTCTGCCGATTCCATCTTCCCTATCCATACGTTACAGATTATTCAGGCGGGACAGGTCGTTGCCTCAACTGAGGACAAAGATGGAACAGGACATCTGCACCTGAAAGCGAATTTGAAAGTGGATAAACATTCGTGGATCGCCGCGCGGTGCGGCGGACCTAACTACGCACAAGCCGTTCCACACTACGATGGATGGGGACGCGGTATCATTGCCCATACCTCTCCTGTCTATATTGCTGTCGGCGGCGAGTGGTGGATGTTCGATCCAGAAACAGCGAACTATATGCTGACCTTGATTGAGGGTGGATTATCCTATATCCAGCAGACAGCACGCCATCATGAACACGGCACTGTGACACACCACCACGGTGAGGATGATCATTTGGAATTCCTCTCTCGTCCGTTCCAAGAGGCACGTGAGGCGATTCACCGTCGGATGCACCAATTAGGTATTCCGCATTAAAGTAATTTTAGACAGTTCTTGTAGGTTGGGTTGAGCGGTAAAGGCAGATAGCCATCAGGTTTCACAGGAGATACTGTTTTCCAACGAACCGTCGATAGAAATAGGCATAGCGAAACCCAACAACCCAACGACACCATCATTGGGGGTAAATATGCCAAGGGAATTAGTCGCGGTTGCTCCTCGGCAACCCGTTTTAAGAGAGTATGAAGATGGTCCCGTCCCCGCGGATCATGTCCGCGTTCAAGTCGAATTCGGTGCACCCAAACGCGGTACCGAACTGACAGCATACTACGGATATAACAGCGCAAATTTCCCGATGGGACTTGGGAATATGTGCGTCGGAAAAGTTATTGAAATCGGTGATGATGTAGAAGGTTTCGAGATCGGAGAACGCGTCACGCATCACGGACATCTCAAGGAGACGCATACATGGCGCGCGGACAGTGTCCTCAGAATGCCAGACCACATGACGTGGAAAGAGGCAGTCTGCTATGATCCATTGCACTTCGCGATGTCTGCGATTCGTGATGGAAAAGTCCGCGTTGGCGAGCGGGTCGCTGTCTTCGGACTCGGTGCCATTGGATTGATGACGGTGCAGATGGCACGGATCGCGGGGGCTGACTTTGTCGCTGCCGTAGACCCGCTTGAAAGGCGGCGGAAAGTTGCTGAAAAGACGGGCGCAGAACTTGTCATTGATCCAACTACCTCCAACACTGGCGAAGTGCTCAAAGAAGCGACGGGTGGGCGTGGCGTTGATGTGGCTGTAGAAACGAGCGCAGTCTACGAAGCCCTTGATGATGCCCTTCGCAGCGTCACTTTTGAGGGAACAATCGTCTACGCTGGACGCGCGAAATTGTGTACTGGCGGACTTGACCTCGGGGCTGTCGCGCACGTCAATATTCCGAACATCATCTTTGCGCGTGCCAACAGCGACCCGAACCGCGATCATCCGCGTTGGGATTTCAGACGCATCGTGGATACCTGCTGGAAATGGCTTGAAGAAGGACGGTTTGACTGTGAAGATGTCGTTGATCCGGTGGTGCCGTTTGAAGATTCAGTCGAGGCATACATAGAGATGGACAACCACCCTGAACGGAGCGTCAAATTGGGTGTCTCCTTCGGGTAGTTATACGGAAATAGTCCGTTTGTTAGTCCGCTACTGATATGCTATGAAAAAAATGCCGAGTACCATCACGACAGCAGCGATCAAGCGGCGTTTTGTATAGGTCTCTTTCAAGGCATATCCACCGAGCAAAACAACGAAAATGACAGAACACTGCCGAACCGCGGTCACGTAACTCACCTTTTCCGTCATCAAAACGTAGAGGATGAGCGAATAGGAGGTCAACGAGAGCACAACAACAGCGAGCGTCCGTTTCCATTCTGTGCGTCCAATCTCTGCAATCTGTTGGTGTGGAAACCGGGCGAGGCAGGACAACCCGTAAAAGACCTGTGAAATACTGTTCTCCATTAAATAGTAGGTGACAGCGCGCCACAAGGGGACATCCGTTGAATAGCGATGAAATTCAGACATGCCTTGCTTGTCTATCAGTGAGTATCCAATGACGCTTGCTAAGGTAGCATAAGCCCAAAGGGCATCGGGTTTGCCAAGGTAACGAAAGAACGTCTTGAACTGGATACGCGCCTCGCGTTGTTGATAGAGGACTATAGATACCATCACACATAGGATACCGATCATGCCTTGCCCCGAAATTCGTTCATTTAGGAAAAGGAAGGCAAAAAGTGGTAGAAAAGCGGGTGCTGAGCGCGTAATCGGATAGACAAACGAAATCTCGCCAACCGTATAGGCGTGCGTCAAAAACAGACGGTAGAACAGATGAACCAGTGCGGAGGCAACGATATAGACCCATACCGGTTTCGGAATTACCGGATGCCTGATACCAAAAGCAACGAACGCTATAGCTACGGTGTAAAATCCACACCAAAAAAAGAGGATGCGTGTATCTCTGCTGGATTTACTGTAGAAATTCCATAATGCATGGCAAAATGCTGATAGCAGAATGAGTGAGATTGAAGTCAGCCCCATAAAATTGCTCTGTTTTTTCTCAAATTCCAAAAAAATGTAAATTTACCCTAAACTTCTTCAGTTTCATATTTATATTTAATGCATTACTGATGTTTGGGCAATTTTCTTTTATGTTCGTCTCAGAGAGGCTACATCTCTTTTGTAGCATAAACTTTTAGTTTGCGCCAGTGTGTCGTAAACGAACAGTTTGCGACACACTGCTATGATTGGCAGGCAGACACAAGACCTGCTCTCCTCCCTTGGACTTTTAAACATGAAGCAAAAACCAAATGTCCCTATATACTAAAGCATGAAATCTTGCGAGGCAAGGAGAATAAAATGAAAACATTATTTTTCTTTTGCTGTACAATATTAAGCCTAATAGCTTGTCAGTTAACCGATGAATCTGCGGATAAAGCAGTCCTTGCAGGAAAAGTAGAACGCGACCTTACCATTACGATTGGAAGGGAATTTGGCACAGGGTTTGGTGAGGAACTCGGAGAAGGAAGAGGGCGCATACAAAAAACAGATTCGTTTTTAACGCTTAGGGTTTGGAGATTTACTTCACGTATTGACACACCACGGATAATGCGGACCTTGGTGGGCAGTATAGAAGGACAACTCTTCCAAAATACCGTGACTATTGGTGATACTTGGGAGCAAAGAGGACATCGAGGCGGAACGGAGCAGGTAATACTAGAAAATTATGAGGATGTTCAACTTTCTAATAGAATCTTCCCGAAATGCCTTAAACATAAAACCGTAATCACAGATGCTAACTGGGAACACTACTCTGAATTAGAAAAGTCTCTCATTAACGGAACACGGTACCTGTGGTTGTCACCCGGTCTCGGCGTGGTAAAACTGCGTTATGAACATTCAAACGGGGGCATAACCGAAGCAGAATTAATTGATAGTCAGGTACCAGTCAAAAACGATTCATATTTTCCTGTGAATTTAGGAACATCATGGACGTATAAATGGAAAAATGATTTTGAAAATAACACACTTATTGAAAAATTACTTGTCATAAAAAATAAAAATAACAAAAACGGACTGGCTTTCAACTCCATGATCACTACAGAGACTGGTAAAAGCATCGGAGATGGTAATTTTTACTTTTATCAAGGGGATCCACTCTTAAAAATAAGAGGTTCAGGTTCCTCTTACACCGGACGCGAAACGCCAGAAGGGCCCACAAGTATATTTTCGGATAATATCGAAAACCTTTGGCCAGAACTCTTCCGGTATCCGTTGACTGTTGGAAAAACGTGGACTAAAGAAGGTTTGTGGAACTCAGAAGTCATAACAACGATAGAAGATTACGAATCCGTGCAGATTTCTCTTGGCACATTCAAAGATTGCCTCAAACATAAATCTCATTTTACAGGCGCGACAGCAGATGCAGATGCAACTGAAGACACCCTTGAAAGAATCGCCTTGATTAATGGGACACGGTACCTATGGTTTGCAAAAGGTATCGGACTTGTAAAGATGCGTTATGAACATTCAAACGGTGTTATCACAGAAGCCGAATTAAATGAATATGACGTGCCTGGCGGAAGTACAGACTATTTACCCTTGAATGTCGGTACAACGTGGACCTACAAGTGGAAAAACGACTATCAACCCAGGCCAATGATTGAGAAAGTCGTCCTCAGCGACCCGAAAGTCCGTCCTGAAACCCTTCTTAAAAAGGCTGCTTACGTTGTCACAATAGAAGATGCAAACGCGCCAGGAGAGATGACGGTTGATTTCACATTGACTCCTGAAGTGCCAAGTTTGGGAAAAATGCAATTGCGTCTTGATGGTGATAGTGATTACATTCCTCAACATGGCCAGTATATTGCTGAAGGAGATGAAGATTACCACTTAGATCGTCACCGTCAGTATGCGACTCGTGGCGTAAACATTGAGGGACGCTGGACGCGCCAACCCCATTTTAATAAAACTTTTTACCCTAATTGGACAATTGAATTTTCAAAACATGAGAGAAAATTTCCGATAACTTTAAATTATGAAATATCGCAAAAATATGCTGAGGATTACAAAGCTTTCCAAGTAAATCGGTACGGGTTTGAAACATATTCAGGAATACACCCCTATTTCCGAGAGGATTGTATGCTTTGGGCAGGTAGTGAACTGTTTATTGTCGGTGGAAGAAACGACAATATTGAGGTAGAATTCAAACTCCCTGAAGGATGGCGAGTCCTGACACCTTGGAAACGCATCGGACGCACAGGGCACCGATTCTCTGTTGAAAATCAAGAAGAATTAACCACGAACTATCTACTCATCGGGGAGCATACTGAAATTGTCGCAAAATCCGACAACACAGAGGTCGTGATCGGTATCGGCGGTAGCCTGAAGGCATCAAAGGATGAGATCAAACGCACCGTTGAAAAATTTCTACGCGCGTACTCAAAATTTTTTAAAGATGGACCGGATAGTCGTGTGGTGTTTATCATAAATCCTTACGAAACTGATGACCTGAAAGGTGAAGGAAAAGGGAGAGGACGAACTGTCAACATTTTGATGCATAGTACTTTGGATGAAGCAAGCAGACATCTATGGGCACCCTTCCTTGGACATGAGGTATTCCATATCTGGAACGGCCTCACCGCACTCAACCCTTTTACATCAAAGGAAAGATGGTTCCTTGAAGGGGTGACGAATTACTATTCCGACATGACAGCAAAACAGATCGGCTATCTATCTGAGAGTGAATATTTGGAACGCCTTGAAAGTGCTTGCGAAGAGTATTTGTCTGTATCTAACGAATTTGCGATAGGAGACGATTTCAGGGACAGTCGCTTGCTCTATGACGGAGGGAGCCTTGTTGCCGCGTCATTAGACTTAGAGATACGGCATCTTACGAAAAATAGGAAAAATTTTAATCACGTCATGCAGCAAATGTATCGAAAATTTCCTGACAATTCTATAGAATATACGCAGCGCGATATTATTAGAACTGTCAGGAAAGTCGCAGGTAAAGATTTTGATAGGTTCTTTGAAACCTATGTTACAGGAAAAGAGCGGCTGCCCCTGTCAGAATATTTCGATAAAGCAGGGCTTAATGTTCAGGTCACTTCCGAGGAATTGCCCACTTCCGATTATGTCAAAGAAGTGCTTAAGGCAAGTTTAGGACGTGATACGGGTGTTGAAATAACCAGTATCAACGGCTCGCGGATTGGCAGCCTTAAAAAACTCCAAAAAATTGCCAAGCACTGGAAATCTGGCGAAGTGGTAACGTTGAGTTTTGAAGAAAAGGGTAAGCCCGTTACAGTACCTGCCACATTGAAAGGTGTTTCCGATAATCCGCCGACAGAATCTGAAGTGGTTGTGCGTATCACTAAACAGACAGAAACGACGAAGTTACAGCGCGCCATCTTGGCGGGCATTTTAGGTAAAAAATAACCACTCATAAGGAGGCAACAATGTTCAACAAATCGAAACGTTTCATACTATTTGCACTTACAGTCGCGTTGATCGCACTCACTGCGACGTTTACGCTAACGCAAGAATCGTGGTTTCCGTCTGAATGGGGTGCCGATGATCGGCGCGGTGCTGTCAACCGATTAACGCCGGAAAAAGTGTTGGAAGCCGCGAGTTTAATCAAAACTGGTGAGGTTTATCAACTCGGTAGAGTCTATGAAAGCGGCATCCCTGTCTTCGGAACACGACACTATAGCCTACGGATTCCAGCGATGTCGGGTCCACTCGGTGAGAATAAAACGACGTGGTTTGAGGAGATCTTCAGCGGCGAAATCGGTCAGATCGGCACGCAATTCGATGGACTCGGTCATATCGGCATCGGCGACCTTTACTACAACGGATTGGATCAGCATGATTTCGCCAAAGCCGAAGGACTCACAGAACTCGGTGTTGAGAATGTGGGGCCCATCGTAACACGGGGTGTACTCATTGATGTCGCTGGCTATAAAGGCGTTGAACATCTTGGCGATAGTTATGAGATTACGCGCGCCGATTTGGAGGGCGCACTGAAAAAGCAGGGTGTCAAGATTACGCCCGGCGATGTCGTGATTATCCATACCGGTTGGGGGAAGTTCTGGATGACGGACAATGACCGCTACGGCACCACGGAACCCGGCATCGGGTTAGAGGCAGGACAATACCTCGTTGATCAGAAAATCGTAATGTTGTGTAGTGATAACTGGGGAATCGAGGTCGTTCCGAATCCGGATGAAACCCTTGCGTTCCCGGTGCATCAGTTGTTTATTGTCAAACACGGGATTTACAACCTTGAAAATATTATCACAGAGGAGTTAGCGGCAGCGAAGGTTTACGAGTTCGCTTTCAGTTTCGCACCCCTGCGCCTCAAAGGTGCAACGGGTTCCCCTGGTAACCCGATCGCCATTCGATAGTTGCTTATAGTGGGACAGCAGCACTGCTGTCCCATAATCCCTTCTCTTTCCTATCTGCGTCTGCACAAATCCGTGCAGTTATCTTCCCGTTTGCCCCATTTCGTGCAGTCAGTATCCACGCTGAACCCGCTAAGTCTGCTATATCTTCCATTCTTTTCACTGTTTTAAATTGGCATAGAAATTGCTATTTACCTACACAAGGTTAACAAAACAGCATTTATTGTGGGAATTGACAAAGAATTACATACAATACCGGACATCTAATTTAAGGAAAATTTCCTATGAAACGGCTATATGCTTTCTGTTTGTGTTGCTTGAGTTTGGGGCTGGTGTATGCTATCTCTGCGAAACCGCTCACAACCGAAAAAATTATCTTTTCGTCCTATCGGAATGGCAACTCGGATGTTTACATGATGAACCCCGATGGCAGTGAACAGGTTAGATTAACCAATCACCGAGCAGACGATTTCAGCCCAGTCTGCTCACCAACAGGGGAAGGAATCCTCTTTGTTTCTGATCGAGGTAGGGTGCGTGATCTCTATATTATGCGTGCTGATGGAGGCGGTGAACGACCTGTGTTTCGCACAGCACCCGCATACAGAGACGATCCCACTTGGTCCCCTGATGGGAAAAAAATTGCTTATTCTCAGCATGACTTTGCTGCTGAATTTGCAACCATCTGCACTGCCAAGGCGGACGGAACGTCGGTAAATCGCGTTGTTGAAATGGAAAAAGCGGAGGGCGAAGATCCCGTTTGGTCCCCAGATGGATCAGAAATCGCTTATGTCGTGGTAGATGAGATTCATTGGGCGAGCCGCCAGATCCGATTTATCAACTTAAAAACCCGTAAGCAAGAGACGCTCCTGCCGGATGATGTTCCGCGAATGTGGCAACCGGTATGGTCATCCGTTCACAACAAAATCGCCTTTGTTTGGAATAGATCAGAACCTCCGCGGCAATCCATATTTATCGTCAATCGCGATGGTAGCAGGCTTCAGCAGATTGTTGATGTCCGGGCAAACGCACCCGTTTGGTCGCCATCTGGTGATGAACTTGTCTATTCCCAAGCGGTTGATGGTAAATCTCAGATTTTCAAAATCAATGTGGTAACGCGTGAAATCACGCAACTTACGCATGATGGAAGAAATTATGTAGGCGATTGGTTTGACCCGTTGGCTTTACCTGTTTCACCGCAGCCACAATTGTTCACAACCACATGGGGTGAAATCAAAAGTCAGGATTGAATCTGGATGAAACGGAGGTGAAAACCGATGTCAATTAGACCCGATTTTTTACGCTTATGTATGGCAATCGGCGTGTGGCTATTCACAGTAGGTTGTGCATCTTTGTATCAGCCACTTCCGAGACGAATAGAGGCTACACGTCTATCCTGTGAGACGTACCCAGCGCTCGTTGATGGCGATCTCTCGACAACCAGCTTCCTGAAAGTAAAGGGCTTTGTTGAAAAGGGTAACACTGCTTACAAGCATAGTATTCAATATGGCGACTGGGTGGAAGGCACACATAACACTCAGGCACTGATTCAACTTGACACGCTTACGCCTGTCGCTTACATTGAGGTCCATCCAATTTCAAGCATTTATCGTCTCTCGGTAGCAACATCGACCGCAGAGACCGCGCACGAAAAAGCGTCGCGCTTTGAGCCACTGAGAAGTCATAAGATTGCCAGATCCGAAAACGGTGAAGTGATACGTATTGACATCGACAGGCCCGTGCGGATGCTAAAAGTTGCTATCCACGTCAATCGTGATTTAGCAGGTGCTACGCGAGAGCCATTGACGGGTAAAACTAAAGTGTCCTTTGATGATATTGTGATTCGAGAAATTCGGGTGTATCAGAGCCAGAACTTCACGAAGTAAATGATGAAACTACCGCCAATTTCCATGGCATCACAAGGAGATTTGAAAATGAACAAATTCACACTGCTCGTGTTCGCCGCAAGTATCTTACTCGTCGGTTGTACGGCATCCAAGCATTTGATGAATGCCCCCGAACCTTCGCCAGAGGAAAAAGAAATACAGCGGAAAGAAGTCCAGCAAATTCTGGAGGTGTGGCACGGAAGGCACATTTCAACGGCGATTCAAAAATGGGGAACACCGCATGGCATCAGCAACACCGACACGGGTTCAAAAATTTACATCTGGCAGACACCCTCGCTGACTTTTCTACAGCAAGCACACCGCGAAATCATTTCCAGCAGACAGTCAATTAACCTCGGACGCCGCATAGAACAGACACCTGAGAGAACAGTTAAAATGTATCAACTTATGTTTCATACGGACCCAAAGGGTGTAATTTACAAAATTTCGGCGAAAAGAGATTTGAACCCCAGTGCCGGTTCTCGGAGTTCCCATTTTTCTCAAGAGAGGCCGGGGGGCAAAAAATAATACGATGAAACTACCCACAATTTCAATCACATCACATCGCGTCACACGACTTATTATCGGCGGCAATCCGTATAGTGGCATTTCGCACCGCTCTGCCGCGGCATCGAAAGCAATGATAGATTACTATACGACGCACCAAATTATGGCAGACCTCCGTCAAGCAGAGGAAAACGGAATCAATACCGTCCTCGCTCGCGCCGATCAACATATCATGCGCGTCCTCAACGAATATTGGAATACCGGTGGCACAATTCAGTGGATCGCGCAGACCCCCAAAGATACAGAATACGCCGATCTCAACGAGTACCTCCAGATGATCGCGCGCTATAAACCGATTGCTATCTATCATCACGGCGGTACCACCGATAAGTTATATGCCGAAGGACGACTGGATTCGTTGCACGAAAGCCTCAAACACATTCGGGATCTCGGCTGCGCTGTCGGACTCGGTACGCACGATCCGCAGATCCTCAAATACTGCTATACCGAAGGATATGATGTTGACTTTTATGTCTGTGCATTGTATAATCATACAAGACATAAAGAACTTTATCTGCCAGACGATCGGTCCGCAGCATTCGCTGCTATACAGGCGATACCGATGCCGATAATCACCATAAAAGTATTAGCCGCTGGCAGAAACGAACCGCGTGAGGCATTTCAACTCTCACTCGAAAACATCAAACCGACAGACGCGATGGCAGTCGGAATGTACACGCAATTTCAACCCGACCAGATTCAGCAGAACGCACGAACTGTTACTGAACTCATTAGAAAGTCAGAAAATGAACCGAATTGTAGAACCGGAAGTTATGGATACAGCGGAAGCCGCCGAAGCCTACGATGCGATGGGGCACGGCGAAGTTGATCAGGCTTTTGTTGACCGCGTCGTCGCACTCGGCGCGAGCACCGGACATTTTCTTGATGTCGGCACCGGTCCCGCACAGATTCCCATCCTACTTGCACAACGTTGTCCCGATATCCACATCACTGCCATTGACCTATCCGAGGAGATGCTAAAGATAGCGAAACGCCATGTCGCAGATGCCGGTCTCACGGATCGGATAACCCTCGAACGCGTCGATGCCAAAACCTTACCCTACCCCGATAACACGTTTGATGGACTCATCTCCAACAGCATCGTGCATCACATCCACGACGCGATGAAGGCACTCAAAGAGATGGGCAGAGTTGCTCGTTCCGAAGGCGTTATCCTCATCCGCGACCTCATCCGTCCAGAAACCCCAGCGGACGCACAAGCCTTTGTCGATCGCTATGCAGCAGATGATACTCCTTACCAACAGAAATTATACTACGATTCCTTCCTCGCCGCTTTCACCATCGCAGAAGTCAATGAGATGCTAACACAGATGGACATGCCTGGTGCCACCGTCGTCCAAAGCACCGATCGGCATTGGTCTATTGAGCGCGCTGCTTAATATGCTAACACTATCACTTATCTAAGCCCTATAAAAGCTTGTGTTTGTGGTGGTACGATGTCAGGTTTCTTTAGCTTGCACTGCGAACATATCTGGCAAAATGGCTTGACATTCGCATTGGAATATGTTAGTATGTGATTATTGAATTTTAGATTGAAGGATGTGAAAGCAGAATGAATGAGGGGTTTGGCGATCGGGACTTATCGCGGATTCCAGGTCGTACTCCCGATTTAAGCCCTCAACAGCGTGAGATTCGCCGGAACCTGGAAGCAATTGGACCTGAAATAGCAGCCTATTATCTGGATGGGATCAAAATACTACATAGCACAGACTTAGAAACAGCAGCAAGTCTTTTAGCGCATATTGCGCGGGAAATTGACGGTGGTTTACGAGATATTTTATCTAATGACCAAACCAAGGCAAACATACAGAATCAACTTACAGAAGTCGTTTTGGTTAAGTTAGGAAATTATAGCGAATTAAAAGACCGTAAAGGCCATATCGCCTCAATTTTGGCAGCTCTTGGTATTGATGATACCGTTATTCTTCTTTCTACCGATGACCCCCGTGTAAATTTTGCTATCAGATGGATAAATGTTTCTACCCAATTTCATAAGTTCGCTCACCGCCACGGAGCATGGAAGACCCCACGGGTCAGAGAGGAATTTGAAGTTCTTTGGTATGAATTTGAGGGTATATTGTCGAATTTAGTAGGCAGCTTTCTTGACCTCCTCAACCGACTAGATCGGATTAGTGCTTATAAGGAGCCGACGAGAGAAATAAGAAGTACTCTTCCCAATCTATTGGGATCTGAGGAAAGACGTGCATATTTTTTTAGAAAACTTGAATTCCCAACATGGTTGGAACCGTTAAAAGAAGATGGATGGTTCGATCCTGATCGGAATCCCATGCCCCAAGAATCTCAGGATCAGCCGGGATATTACTATAGTTCCCGTTGGCATGCTCTGGAATATGTGGTGAAGATTTCTACTCATCCAGAGTGTCCCGTTGATACTCTTGTAGACATTGTCAATGCCATTACAGACGAAAGCAGAGAGCGGATCGATAATGGTCGGACAGATTTAGACACTGTCAAAATTATTGGTACACTTCCTATAGACCGGATAGAACCTCAGCATATCACTTTTATGGCAGCTGCATTGAAATCCATCCAGAAATATGGACTGATGGATCAGGAAATAGGTCAAACAATACTACCTAAACTGCTTGAGGGTGGTAAGCGGGAACTAACTCTTGCCCTTCTCACAATAATGCTTGAAGTCGAATTTGTTGATGGACGAATCCAATCCATAATAGACGAACATTGGCTTGAGGATGCCCTCAAAAGACATGGACAGATTATTGCGAATTTATGTGGTGTTGAGGCAGCACAAATTGCCCTCACGCAGATCCGAGCACTTGCCGCCGAAGATTCTTCTGTGTTTCACTTTATACACCGCGTTGAGAGCGATCTTTCGCGCCTCTCGCGGGCAGATTATGCCGAACTTGTCGTCAGTTTTACTAACAGTATCATTCAATCTGCTGAACCTGCGAGTATTACAGAAACAATTCAAAGTTTACTACGAGAACCTTATGTTATCATTAGACGGATTGCGGTCACGGCGATTACCGACCATTACAGCGATTTGAAACACCTATTTTGGGGGTGGGAGAGCAATCCCCTTGATGAGATTGGATTGGAACCCGAAGTATCCCAATTAATTCAAGCCAACAGCCATACGTTTAATGAAGATGAAATGGAGCGGATACTACAATGGATAGAATCAACCCAATATTAACCTCCATCCAGAACGATGAAAGACGCGCAAAATCAATAGCGTATAGCAGGCGAAAATGGCTTTCTAAACTCTTGAAAACTGGGAATAAAAAAGTTATTGACGCTCACCAAAAATATGATCGTCTTTGCACAGAAAACACTGAAAATTCTGGGATTATGCCTAAGTCCGGAGCAATTGGTCCAGTAAAACCATTGACGGTCAATGAACTTTCCAGGATGTCAAATGCTGAAATTGCTGATTATTTAAACAATTACCAAGAGACGGTAATTATAGGTATGCCTATTCTGGCAGGACGCGGCCTCGCAGATACACTTGCAGAGTATGTAGAAGCAGAACCACAACGCTTTACGGATAATCTACTGCCTTTTCAAAGTGTTCGGAATCTATACCAATCTTCTCTACTGCGGGGTTTCCTGAATGCATGGAAGGATAAGAAAACATTTGACTGGGCTGCACTGCTTGGATTTATACATTCTATTCTCCTATCAGAACACTTTTGGAATGAGCAGTACGAGGAGGGTTTTAATTACAGGAATTGGGTTTTTTCTGGTGCAGCAGATTTGATAGCAGAAGGCACAAAGGGCGATACACACGCATTTGACACACGTCTCTTGCCACTTGCTGAAGAGATTCTCTTGATTCTCGTAGATAAGGCACAACAGAGCGTTTCGACCCTTGATAACCTTCCTACTGATGTTCTTAATTCAGACAGAGGTCGGGTATTTTCGGCAATGGTAGACTATGCCTGGCGGTTCGCTTGTACCAACGAGTCTGAGTACACAGATTGCCGATGGCCCTACGCCATTAGAGCGGATTTCACCAAAAGACTGGATCGAAACGTTGAATCCTCGCTTGAATTTTCTTGGACGCTTGGGTTTCACCTATCCTATCTATGGCATCTTGATAAAGAATGGGTTCATCTCAACATAAACCATATTTTCCCACAGCAGGATGAAGACCATTGGCAAGCCGCTTTTTCTGGGTATTTGTTGCATCCGAGTGTCCGCGAGGAGTTCTACTTGCTGCTCAAAGCACACGGACACTATCGGAAAGCATTGGATACCCGCTTTGATGATCCAGAAGTCCTGAACGGACTCGTCAGACACGTCTGTACGGGTTGGATAGAAGACAGCGAAAGCTTAAATGATAAAACCAGCCTTATCTATCAGTTGATACATAGTGGCAATCCAAATCTTCTTGCCGGTGTAGTCTACTTTTTCTCCCGACGCGCTGATAACCCATCTGACAAAGTGAAGATAAAGGTTATGCCGGCATGGCGTGCTTTGTTTCAAGTGCTTTCCGAAAACATGATTGTAGGGGCATATCAGCAAGTTTCATGTCCTCTATTAGGATGGCTGGGCCTGGTTGACACCATAGATACAGAAGTGTTGGGTTGGGTAAAAGGTTCAATAGAGGACATTGACAAAATTCCAGGGTATGGTATGGTTTTATCACGTTTTATCAAAGCACTGCTCAAGCATGCACCAAAAACACCAGAAGCAGTCGGAGAAATCTATTTGAAAATCCCTCAGCGCATCATGTGGGATTTACAAGTGGAGGCAGACGATATTAAAGAAACCGTCCAGATTCTGTACAACGAAGGGCATAAGGATATTGCTGATAAAATTTGCAATCAATTCGGAGAAGCAGGTGTTGCTTTCTTAAGACCTGTTTATGAGGAATATCAACGTCAATAACTTCCCTGATTTAACTCATAAATTCCAGCTCCATATCCTCATAGAACCAGCGGAGGGACTTATAATCCAACTGCGTAACTCCTAATTTATTTGATTTTTGCTTTAAATACGTGTTAAAATATGGGTAGAAATTTCTAAACTTGGTTCGATTGAAAAGGGGTATGAATTTAATGTTGGAACAAACACAAATCTCAAGGTATTCTTCACGAGGTGGGCATGGCTTTGCAGCAGAGGATGCAAATAATTTGAATGACAAACTCCGCGGTAAAATAGCCGAGGTAATAGGAATTTCCAACGAGTTGAACGGTCCAGATCGCGTTGTCAATGGAGTGTTTGTTCAATCCAAGTATTGTCAGAGTGCACGTGAAACTGTTGCTGCTGCGTTTAATTCAAACTCTGGATATTATCGTTATGAGGGGCAAGTTCTTGAAGTGCCGAAAGATCAGTGGCAAGATTGCGTCAAATTAATGCGTAAGCGGATTGAGCAAGGTAAAGTTCGAGAAATCAAGAATCCCTCGGATGCAGAGAAGATAGTCCGCCAAGGTTCGGTTACCTATGAACAGGCGAAGAATATTGCACGCGCAGGAAATATTGACTCCCTTATTTTTGATGCCAAAACGCAGATTGTGACCTCAGTATCCGTGTTTCCAATTTCCTTTGCAGTAACCTTTGCACACAGTCGCTTGCGCGGTGAAAGCGTCAAAGATGCAACGCTGGCTGCCCTTGGCTGCGCGGTATTGGGCGGTAGTACAATGATTCTTACAGGAGTCGTAAGTGCTCAGTTGTTACGCACAGGGATCGGCACATTCGGAGCCACATCGGTTCGCAACGGTGTACGGGTTATATCGCGTGCTTCTGTCGGCAGGCAAGTCGCCCGCCGAATTGCTACGGGATCCCTCGGAAAATCGGTCACTGGTGCTGCCGCAGTAAATCATGTATCCAAGCTTCTTCGTACGAACGCCATTACAGCAGCAGTCGCAACGGTTGTAACAAGTACACCCGATTTCTATCGAGCCGTTTTCAAACGCTCAATTTCGTGGCACCAGTTCGCAAAAAACACCGCAATTAACACCACTGGAGTTTTGACAGGCACTGCGGGATGGATTGGCGGTGCAGCAGCCGGGAGTATATTTCCCGGTATCGGCACCGTGGCTGGCGGATTGATTGGAGGAATTGTGGGTTCCTTAGGTGCTGGCGTTGGTGGAACTACCGCGGCCAAATTTCTCGCGGATAAGTTTGTTAAGGACGACTCGGAACGTTTGATTGCAATCTTGCAGAAAGAGATCGAACGGCTAGCATCTGAATATATGCTCACAGAAGGTGAGTTTGAATCCATACTCACGGAAATTAATGAAAAGGTGAACCCAAAGTGGCTGCGCCGCATGTTCAAACAGAAATATCCATCTATTTTCCTGCGCGTTGAATTTGAGCATCTATTCAAAGCAATCGTTCGGAAACGCCCGAATATCTCGCTTCCCTCAGTAGAACAACTTGAAAGAGCAGTAGATGAGATTTGTCTTGAGAGTACTTAGTGCCATGGGCGAAAAATGTTAGATGCAAAACGTGTTTTCGCCGAAATCACAAGTCACGCGGATTGTGCGGTTGATGTGAATTTTAAGAGAGAACCTTTCTCTTTTCCGCGAAATCCGCGTCATCCGTGATAATCCGCGATTCAGACAATCAACGCATTTTGTCCACCAACCGAATTTCCCTGCCGAATTTCCATTTTTTATACACTTCCTTTGCAAAAATGTGTTATAATATTAACAACAAATCCCCAAGATACAAATCCAAAATTTCGCGCTCACATAGGAGAAATTACAATGACCAAAGTTATCTTTGTTTTGTCGCTATGCGCGCTCCTGACTATTCCCAGCCTTAGTAGTATCGCCAACGTCGCAGAAGATGGACTCGTCGCTTATTGGCCCTTTGATGAAGGCAAAGGTAAAGAAGCCATGGATGTCACTGGCAACGGACACGACGGAGAGTTCAATGATGACCCCAAATGGGTTGAGGGAAAGTTCGGCACCGCACTCGAATTTGATGGCGTGGACGACCATGTTATTGTCGCAGACGATCCTGCCTTCGCAATCGAGGAAAATATTACGCTCATGACGTGGTTCAGTCCGAACGACGCACTCACCGGTCGCCGTTTAATGAGCAAAAATAATTCCATTTTTGTTATCTTCGACTTCGGTAATGCAAGCAGCATCGACTTTCTGGTCAAACCAAACAACACCTTTGCTGAATCTACAACAACCGATTGGAAGGTCGGTGAATGGTATCATTTCGCAGGGACCTTTGATGGAAAGACAATGAAAGTTTACATAAACGGCAAACTCGAAGGCGACGCTGCGAACAATGTGCCAATCGCGCCATCTAACTTAGAACTCTGGATCGGTGGTGATGATCTCGGCAACGCCACTGACCACTTCCCCGGTAAAATTGATGAAGTGCGTCTCTATGAAAAAACGTTGAGTGAAGCCGATATCCAAAAGGTCATGGAGACACCGCAGGACGTAGCGGCACATGGAAAACTCACCACAACGTGGGGGAAACTAAAGGCTGGGTTATAAGATAATTGCCCCTAAAAACAAAAATTGCGGAGGCACGCATGTCAACGCTTACAGCACAAACCTATCTGACCCCTGAAGAGTACCTCACTTGGGAACGCAAGCAACCCTTTAAGAACGAATACCACAACGGGCAGATAATCGCGATGTCTGGGGCAAGTCGCGCACACAACCGCATTACGGTAGACATAACGATCCAACTGGGCAACCAATTAATGAATAGTGAGTGTGAAGTCTTCGCTAGCGAGATGCGCGTACGGACCAGTCCGGAGGTCTCTTACTTCTATCCAGATGTTATTGTTGTCTGCGGTGAACCCCGTTTTGAGGATGACACCTTTGACACACTCCTCAATCCGATTGTTGTTATAGAAGTGCTGTCCCCCTCAACCGCAGCTTTTGACCGCGGTGAAAAATTTGAACATTATAAACAACTTACGTCTTTGCCAGAATACATCCTTATTTCACAAGACAGCGTGCGTGTTGAACACTACTGTCGCCAAGAAACACAATGGCTTCACAACACCTTTCAGCGTCTTGGGGATGTGCTATCACTCCCTTCAATTGAATGTGAGGTGCCCTTGCGTGCCATCTACAGACGTGTCGCGCGCAATGTATCATAAAAGTGGTCAGTTCGCTTCGCTTTCAATTAAGAGGGTTTCTATAGCGGCTAGGGCAACGGGACTGCCACAAGAGGTTTCTTAACTGACAATTCTCACTGCGAAGCAACCGATAACTATATGCAATAGGAAGGAATTTGCATGGCAACCCAGCAGAAACGCCCCGTCGTCCTCATCATTCGAGACGGCTGGGGCAATAATCCGTATCCCGAATTTAACAATGCCAACGCCATTCATCTCGCAAAGACACCTGTAGATGACTGGTTGAGGCTGAACTACCCATACGTACAGATTCATACCTCCGGCGAAGATGTCGGGCTACCCGCGGGGGTCATCGGCAACAGCGAAGTCGGGCATCAAAATATCGGTGCAGGACGTATCGTAAATCAAGAACTCCTCCGTATCAGCACCATGATCCGATCCGGTGAGTTTGCACAGAACGAAGTCCTTTTAGAGGCGATTGCCCATGTCAAAAGGCACGGAACACATCTCCACCTCATGGGATTGGCAAGCGATGCTGGCGTTCACAGTTCTCTTGAACACCTCTATGGACTCCTCACACTCGCCAAGGCAAACGGACTCGAATCTAACCAAGTTTTGATTCACAATTTCAGTGATGGACGCGACTGTCAGCCTGACCTCGGTATCCAATTCTGTGAGCAAATTGAGGCGAAGTTGAAAGAGATCGGGATCGGACAAATAGCCTCTGTTGTCGGTCGTTATTATGCCATGGATCGAGATGACCGATGGGAACGTGTTGAAATTGCATATCGTCTCTTAACCGAAGGCATCGGCGATCGCGTCAATGCGGCGACGGATGCTTATCGCGACTATTACGAAAACCCCGACGATGCCAATCTCACAGGAGATGAGTTTGTGCGTCCGTCTGTAGTTATTGGAACCGGTGGTGAACCGCTGCCGCGTATCACAGACGGAGATGCCGTTGTCTTCTATAACTTCCGAGGCGACCGACCTCGGGAACTCACGAAAGCCTTTTGCCTGGATGAATTCCCGTTTGAGGCGGAAGGGAAAGACGGTGTCACACGGCAGATGGGTTTTAAACGGAATTGCAAACCTGACGTTAAGTTTGTTACAATGGCCGAGTACGAGCAAGGTATGCCTGTTGAAGCAGCCGTTAAAAAACCGCCCAAAATGCAGAATACGCTCGGTGCCTATATAAGCGATGCTGGTCTAACACAATTCCGATGCGCAGAGACCGAGAAATTTCCACACGTTAC
>JAJEGI010000149.1 GCA_022819945.1 Candidatus Poribacteria bacterium | reverse complement strand
GTAGCGTGCCAGATAGTAGGCGAATGGATAACCGAGAAAGAGGCAGACCGCGGTGCAGACTAACGCCGTTGATACGGATCGCCACAGGATGCCGAGATACAGTCCATCAAACAGGCGTTGATAGTTTTCGAGCGTAAAAATCCAACGCACGCCGCCGTACGTCCCGCGCTCTATGAAACTATAAATTAGCACAGAGATCAGTGGGAGCAGGAAGAAGCAGATCAGCCAAAAAACAACTGGAAATAGAAGAATAAGGAGATGATAATTACGACGCATATTTGTTCTTGAATTTGGAGTCCCGTTGCGATTCTTCAAATAGGCTGTTGATAACTGGGTTCTCTATGGTAACTTTTGGAATTACCGCTCCTATTCATTCTCCATCTGCATCATTTTTTGGACATTCTTAATCGTTTTGTAGACGAGCCGCTTGTCCTGATCGAGTTGGTTTGTAATTTTATGGAACACTGTCGCTGTGTTGGTGTTACCATCAAACCCATGTATTACCATAAGTTCCCAGATTTTCTTTCGGGTATCCGCCTCATTTTTTGCGATGTTAAACATCTGCTCAACCTGCCCAGTCGAGGCAGCGATTTGATGGATCGGGTAATCTTCGTTTAAGATTGCAATAATCTCGTCAAGTTCGGGATTTTCCCAGTTTTCAAAAGCTTTCAGGATAGTAGCCCAAATCACCGGAGCACTCAGCTGCGTCTGTCCTTGTGTCCAATGCACTTGTTCAATTCGGTGAGGTTTGCACTTATACGGACGGATTTCGCAAGTATCTTTTAATTTTACATACCAGATGCTGCCTTCTTCTCCGCTAAACACAGGGGCCTGATTCTGATCCAAGCCGATGAAGGATAATCGTTTCTCAAGGTCTTGCTGTTCTTGCTCATAGTGCCACACATAATCTGTTTCAATGGTACCGAGCTGTTCCGCTTTTGGGATGTTGCCTGCTTCGATCTCTGTATTCAGCACGATTTGCCCTCGTGTCCCACGCAATCCGAACAACAGCACGATATCCAATTGGACATCCTTGTATTGGATCATGTGCGGGTTATCTGACCCGTAGAGTTCAAAACTGAAACCTGTAACATCAGGATTCATTTTGAACAATTCAGTGATCTGCCGGTATTTGCGAAGGATATGCTTCCACATTGTTATGTAGCGACCCCGTAAAAATGGGAACAAACGTACTTTAAATGTGATGTACTCCCGCCCGTTATTTTTGTAGCGGTACATAAAGATGTTGGTGCCATCATATTTGCGGAAGCGGTAGATCCGATCAGCACTCGGAAATCGGTAATTATGTCCTAATCCGAAGGGATAAGCAATTTTCGGCGTGCCGAAGATGAGTGGTTGATCGGCAGGTTCACCATTGATTTTTTTTATTTGTAGCGAGCCGTAGCGTCTATCTCTGCTGAAACTGATCTGTCCCTCAACGTGGTTTTGCGGGTTAAACGGGTCTGTCGCTCTAAATTCGGAGCAGTCTGAATCTAAAGTTTGCTGTCTGTTTTGTATTTTTTGCGGATCCATTGTTGGTCTCCATTATATCCATTCCGGCACGGAAATGTGCAGCAAAGAGAGTAAAGTTTAAAGATCCTCTTAAAATCCGCGAAATCCGTGTAATCTGTGTAATCCGCGATCCAGACATTGCACAACCTAACAGGTTATGCTACAGAAGCGTGGAAACCCAAACGAACAGTTTACGTGCTACAGGCGATAGTATTATCAGCGTTCTTTCAAGCGTTCAAGTTCCGCTTGGAGTCGCGCGACTTCTGCTTCTGCGGTTTCTGCGCGTGCTTCTGCGGTCTCCGCCGGCGTTTGGAGCCACTGCTCCCTAACCGGATCGTAAACCTCTAAACGCCTCTCACGGATATGGAAATCTAAACCGAGAATATCTGAATGGATACTGCCATCAACGCCCGGCGGAATCGGGACGTACACGCCTTTCACCAACTGAAATCCCATCAGGGGCGAAGGTAGATAAAGTGCTTCAGCATCATAAAGTAGATAGTTTGGTATGCCCAACCCTGCGTAGAGCGTCATCTTGTCTGTGAGGTCGTTCTGATAAGTGGTTTTACTTGAGAACTCCATCACGAAGTCCGGTACTTTTCCTTCTTCCCATACTTTGTAGGTGTGGCGTTGCTTCTGACC
This sequence comes from Candidatus Poribacteria bacterium, assembly GCA_022819945.1. Lineage (GTDB taxonomy): Bacteria > Poribacteria > WGA-4E > WGA-4E > WGA-3G > WGA-3G. The sequence continues at coordinate 9,297 of JAJEGI010000149.1, read as the reverse complement.
GATACCGAAGGCAACCAGCACATCCGGAGCGCAAACTGCGCGCGGATTGCCCTCTATGTAATACGTCAGAATATCACCGGAGACATAGACCTCCGGCATCTCCGAAAAATAGGCTCTCAAAGCTTGCAGAAGCCGGATCAGGATTTCAAGATGTAAGTCGCTGGCTGCCATAGGTTGACCGTCCGTATCGGGATAGATATCTGCTGTGTCCGTGGGGACGTAAGGCATATTGTGTCTGTTTGTATAGGTATTCATCTATGTCCTCCCTTGCCGTGGCGTGGGATGCCTGGCTGTTCCTGCACCGTGGCGTGAGGTGTTATCGAAATAGCAGAACCTTAATATACACAATAGTGTAGCCCAAAAAAACGTCGCTGTCAAATTTTAATTTTACGGAACCTACCTTATTTTCATTTGATTATAAAGAAAAAATAAGATAGACTATTTTTATACTCGCCTTGATAGATCAATTACCAAAACACAACTGAAAAAGGAGACACACATTGGAAAAAATTCGTGAACTGATTACGCTCTTAGAATCTGGCGTTGAAGATTATGACGAGCAGATGAAGATTCTACAGACGGAACGCTTGAAATACATCCGACTCGCTATGACAGATGGGTTCGGTACGGAGGAAGGTGCCTCTAAGGAGTCGTGGCTGCTCCACCTTAAACAACTTGAGGATTCATTGGCACTTCGACTCAAAAGTATACGACAGGCAATCGTGGACACCGCACGAGATATGCAGAAAGAGGAAAGCGCATGATCTTGAGATTCACGTCTCCTAATATAGGAAAATACTTGATATGCGTGCTGCTGTTGGTATCGGGCTTAACAGACGCACAAGAAATGAACAGCACCGAGATCATTGAAGCAGCGATCCGACACCAGAATTTAGGGTTGGCATATCTTGAAGAGTCACAACCCTCAAAAGCAGTCGAGGCGTTTACCGCACTCATCGAATTACTCCCCGATGAAGCCATAGGTTACGGTAACCTCGCTGTCGCACACCTGCGCTTACAACAGGCAGCTGCTGCCGAGGAAGCGGTAAAGCTCGGTATCGCTGTCGCACCAATGGATAGCCAGTTGCGCTTCATTTTATCCGAGGTTTATCAGTTGCGGGGGAAGACTGATTTGGCAGTGGAGGCGATGAAGGAAGCCGTACGATTAGCACCCGATGAATTGGAGTTTCGCTACAAACTGGTTCGGCACTATCTTGGACAACGAAACGACCCGGAAGCACAGCAGGAGGCGGTTCGACATCTTCAAGAATTACACGACCGATCACCCGTTAATATCGTTGTGCTGATGAAGTTGACATTGGGGTTGTTAGGACAAGAGCAACTCGAAGCAGCAGGAGACCTCTGTCAGGAATTACGAATCCTTTTAGGCGATACCGATGCAGAAAAACTTGGCTACCTCACACAAGGGATAGCGGCGATAGAGAAAGGCGATCTAAAACTCGCGACACGCAATATCCGAATTTTTGAGAACTTGCATCGAGCAAGCCCGCGCTATCAGCAGGGTATCGGCGAATTGGTGACCGACATCCTTGGACATCCGATAGAGACTTTCAGTGCAGGGTTTAGGGCGCGAATGCTTGCTAAGGAAAGTCTACCGATTGAAGTGGAATTTGTGGATGTTACCGAACAACTTGGACTCGCCACTGTGAACCCACCTTCAAATTTCAAAGCACCGGTTGCTGTGTTCCTCACGGACTATGATAACGACGGGAATCTGGATTTGCATACAGTCGCGAATGGTTTTATGATATATCAGAATATAGGGGAACAGTTTGACCCAGTTACGGTATTTGTAGCGGAACTGGACACCCACGTGGCAGTTGCGGATTTGAATAAAGATGGTATACAGGATTATCTATTGGAAGATGGGAATGAAATAGTACATTTATGGGAAGATACGGAAGGAAATTGGAAAGATACAGAAGGAAATGAGAACGCATCTGTCATAGTCAAATATGAACAGGCAGGAACAGAGATAGGAGTCCTCCACCCTGTCGATTATGATCATGATGGCGACCTGGATATCTTCTCAGGACGCACTGACATCGCGATGTATCGGAATAATAGCAATGATAAAAATAAAGGGGATGATGAAGATAAAGAGGATGAGACGTTTACGGATGTTAGCGAACAGACCTTTGTAAAAACAGTCGCGCCACAATTCGCGCCTTCCGAAGCATTTTCCGCTGATTTTGATAACGATGGCGATATAGACATCTTTGTTACACACCGCGAAATGGGATGCACGCTTTACGATAACCTCCGCCAAGGTAGACTTCGCGCGGTTTCTGATGAGACAGGGATCTCGCAAGATGTGCGTTATACCGCAGCTGCCGTTGGCGATTACGACAATGACGGTGATATTGATATTTTCTTAGCAACAGCAGATCATATCTATCTCTATCTCAATAGAGGCGATGGAAGTTTTATGAGCGATCCACGTTTAGAGGCAGGTGTACGTGATTTATCTCCTACGCTATTAAAAAATATAGATTACGATAACGACGGATTTGTTGACCTCTGGGTGAGTGGTGCGGATGGGATGTTCCTGTTCCGGAACGATGGGACTGGACAATTTATGGAACCCTATCCGCTCATAGAAACCGTCACACCAACAGAGGGAGCGATCCTTCATAACGCAACCGCTGGAGCAGTGGGAGATTACGACAATGACGGCGATCTCGACCTTTTTTTCATCAACGGTGAAGGACAACTCCGCGCCTTGCAAAACAACGGCGGGAATAAAAACAACTGGATACAGGTGCGATTGGAAGGCATTACTACTGGGAACAACAAAGTTAATAGAGACGGTATCGGCTCGAAATTGGAGGTGAAAGTCGGTGATCTGTATCAACTGCAGTATGTGTCCGAACAGGTCTCCCATTTCGGATTGGGTGCCTTCGACGCTGCAGATGTTGTGCGGGTTGTCTGGACGAACGGCGTGCCACAGAACGTCGTTGAACCGCAGGCGAGACAACGGATTCTGGAGAAACAAATATTGAAAGGTTCCTGCCCGTTCCTATATGTCTACGATGGCGAAAAGTATCAATTTGTCACTGATCTGCTTTGGCGCGCGCCTTTGGGACTCGTTACTTCAATGGGGTTCGTCGCACCTGACGAAACAAAGGATTTCGTGAAAATTTCGGGGACACAGATACAACCGAAGTCTGGTAAGTATTCCATCCAGATTACAGAAGAGTTATGGGAAACCGCCTATTTTGATGAAGTGAAACTGATAGCCGTTGATCACCCTGTAGGGACCGACATCTTCGTGAATGAGCAATACACACCACCACCTTTTGCGGACTTCAAGGTTTACGGTGTCGCTGAGAAACTGTATCCGAAATCTGCGGTTAATCATCGAGGTGAAGATGTGTCTGATGCGCTGAAAGCGTTTGACTACCGTTATGCCGTTGAACATGCCCCCGGTCCTTACCAAGGCGTTGTCGAACCGCATGCGATAGTTCTTGACCTTGGCGATGTTCCGAATGACGCGCCTGTGACGCTATTTCTGAGTGGATGGATTTTTCCGACGGATACCAGTATTAACGTTGCGTTGTTCCAAAACCCCAAAATCAACCCAAGTTTTCCAGCGGTTGCTGTGAAAGATGGGACTGGCGGATGGAAAACCATTATTGATATGATCGGACTGCCTGCTGGTAAAAACAAGACGATTACGGTTGATCTGACGGGCAAATTTCTGTCGGATGACCGGCGTGTTCGGATTGAGACCGATATGCAGATTTACTGGGATGCAGCGTTTTTCACTGTTGGCACGCAAGACGTACCGATGGAGATGACGACGTTGAATCCAGACAGCGCGGATTTGCACTATCGTGGCTTTTCTGAGATGTATCGTCCGAATCCGCATGCACCGCACCTCTTTGATTACCAGAAAGTAACGACAGAAGCGCAATGGCGCGACCTTGCAGGGTATTACACACGTTACGGGGATGTCAATCCGCTATTGCAAGAGGTAGACGACATGTATGTTATCCTCAACGCGGGAGATGAAATCACAGTGGAGTTTGAAGCCTCACGCCTGCCTGCCCTAAAATCCGGGTGGGTACGAGATTTTATCCTCTACAGCGACGGTTGGGATAAAGATGGGGACATCAATACGCTCACATCACAGACGGTTGAACCGCTGCCGTTCCACGGGATGTCTGCCTACCCGTATCCGAATACCGAGCATTATCCAGATGACGAAGCGCATCGACGGTATCGGCTTGACTACAACACGCGCCGCGTAGAACACCGTTTACCACCATTACCAACACAGGAATAAAAACCCTGATTATCGTGAGGCGGGTGCGACTTCATCCGTAATGCGTCGTAGTGGGATATACAGGCAAAATGTCGCTATGACCAAGATACTCGCCAGAACAATGTAAGGATATGCCTCCCTCGCGTAGAGCCAACCGCCGAGGAGCGGTCCCAAAATGCGTCCCAAACTTAGAAAGGCATCCATAATACCGATCGCTGCGCCTTGACCGATCCGCGTCTGTTTGGAAATCCACGATGTGTTCGTCGGGCGGATCAACTGGTTACCGATGCCAGTGATCGTGAGATATACCGTGAGCGTTACGAAGGAATAGGCTTTAAGGAGTAGCACCATGCCGAGTGCGTTGAGCAGCAACCCCGTGAGAATGATGCGTCGCTCCCCGAATCTATTGATTAATCTGCCGAGCAATCCACCCTGTAGTGGCACAACAATCGCACCCATGAACATGAACATCCATCCCATTTCTCGCTCTCCGTAGTCCCAATTATCTTCGATGAACAGTGGAAACGTCATCTCCAATCCTGAAAAACTGAAAGTAGAGAAAAATGCGACAAGAAATAGGGGTGTAAGGGGTGATTTTAAAGTCGTCTGACGAAAGATTTCACGTGGGGAGATCCACTCATGCCGGTCTTCGAGTTCCGCGTCTGTAAGACCTTTCTGGAGTGATTCTGGTAGCAAAACAAGCGCGAAGAGAAAAGTGAGTAGCGACAGACCGCCTGCGACAAAGAACGGCATATCGTGGCTGCCCATAACACCACCGATCGCCGGTCCGAGGATGAAACCGAGTCCCATCGCTGCCCCCATTAATCCCATACCTCTGCCGCGTTCCTCTGCTGTGGTGATGTCAGCGACATAAGCCATCACACTCGGTAGCACCGCCGCTGAAGCGATACCTGCACCACAACGTGCGATGAAAAGCCATCCGTAAGTCTTCGCGAATCCGAAACCCACTAAGGCAACAGCATTTCCGAGCAGTCCAAGCAGGATAGCCGGTTTTCTACCGTGTTTGTCCGAGAGTCTACCCCAGATCGGTGCAAACAGTAGTTGCATTCCGGAATAGATGGACATTAATATAGCGATTTCAGTGGTGGTTGCTCCAATTTCTTTGGCGTAATAGGCGAGGTTCGGAATGATGATGCCAAACCCAAGCATCACGAAGAATAGGGTTAAGAACAGGAGAAGCAGTTTTGATTTTTCCATCTAAGATGAACGCGAGCAGACGCGACGATGAATCCATACCTTTTCCGCGCCAGCGGATTGTAGTTAATAGTGAAATCCGGTAGCACTTTTATAAATATAATATCGTTTATTATAACAGATTTAAGGAAAGTGCATCAATATAAAATCGAGGTCTTTAGAACGCTTTAGGTTCACAACATCGCAGCATTTAATGACGAAATTCCTACACCAAAAAGTCCAATTGGATGCACAATAATTTTAAAATTTATAGTAGCAATTTTAGCATTTTTCTGATATTATTAAATACGTTTTCATAACATTTGATACATTTAACGATCGAACTTAATATTGGAGGAAAGATGGCAAGCGAATTTGTTCATCTACATAATCATAGCGAGTATAGCATGCTTGACGGCGCGTGCCGCATTGAGAACATGATTGAATGGGCAGTCGAAAACAGCGCGCCTGCTGTCGCACTTACTGACCACGGCAATATGTTCGGGGCATGGGAATTATATAGTAAAGCAACAAAGGCGGGTGTCAACCCGATCGTCGGTTGCGAGGTGTATGTCGCGCCTGGAGACCGAAAAAAGCGCGGAAAAGAACAAGGCAGTCCCTATCACCTCACGCTGCTTGCAGAAGATGCGACCGGTTACCAGAATCTCCTAAAATTGGTATCGCTCGGATACACAGAAGGGTTTTACAGCAGACCTCGCATTGACATGGAAATCCTGCGCGAGTACCGCGACGGAATTATCGCACTCACAGGGTGTATCCAAGGACAAGTGCCACAACTCATCTGCTCAAGTCGCCGAGAAGAAGGCATCCAACACTTCAAAACGCTGATGGAGATAATGGGGGATCGGAACCTATACGTTGAGGTACAGAACCATTATATTGACAAGGAGCAAGAGGCGTACCCAATAATGGTACAATTGGCGAAAGAGTTCAATCTCCCAATCGTCGGCACAAACGACTGCCACTACCTCCGAAAATCAGATCACGAGATGCACGATGTGCTCCTCTGCATACAGATGAAAAAACCCGTCAGCGATCAGCAACGGATGCGGTTTGATAACCACTTCTACTTTAAAAGCGTCGACGAAATGCGGGAGGCACTTAAGGATTACCCGCCGGAAGCCATCAGCAATACACTTGAAATCGCGAATCGGTGTCAACTCAAACTCGATTATGGCGAGAGTGTGATGCCGAAATATGAGGTTCCCGAAGGACACACAAACGACAGTTACCTCAAAGAGTTGTGCTACGAAGGTTTACGCGAAAAGTGCGGGGAACTCTCCGAAGAGATTCGGCAGCGGCTTGATTATGAGTTGGATATTATTAGCAAAACCGGCTACCCCGGCTACTTCCTCATCGTGTGGGATTACGTTAAATATGCGCATAAACAGGGTTATCCACTCTCCGCACGCGGTTCTGCCGCCAGCAGTCTCGTGCTTTACGCCTTGGATGTGATTCGGTTCAATCCCATGGATTATGACTGCCTCTTTGAACGGTTTCTAAATCTTGAACGTATCAGTCCGCCCGATATCGACATTGATTTCGCCGATCGTGCCCGTGAATATGTGATCGATTATCTTGTAGAAAAATACGGTGAAGATTCTGTCGGCAAAGTCGCTACTTTTGCGACATTGGGGGCAAAAGCCGCTATCAAGGATGTCGGTCGCGCCCTTGAGGTCCCCCTTGACGATGTGGAAAAGTTGACAGAACTCATTCCATCCATTCCTGGCATAACGCTTGATGAAGTCTTGGAACAGGTGCCAGAATTTCAGGTGCTCGCTGACCGTCCCGAAAATAGAGAGTTGATGGATCTCAGCAAAGCGGTGGAAGGCGCGAAACGGCACGTCTCCTGTCACGCTTCCGCGATCGTCGTTTCAAACGGTCCATTGGCTGACTATGTCCCGCTATTCAAAGATAAACACGACCAAGTTGCATCGCAGTTTGAAGGCAAAACTGTTGAAGATGTTGGCATCGTCAAATTCGATTCCCTCGGTTTACGCAGCCTCACTGAGACGTACGACTGCCTACAGATGATTAAGACGAATCACGGTAAGGACATTAAACTCGAAGAGATCCCCTTTGACGATCAGAAGACCTACTCGCTCATCAGTCAGGGGCTGATTGCGGGGTTGTTCCAATTGGAGGCTTCTGGTGGTATGTATCGGGTTGTTACGCAACTCAAGCCGGATAACTTCGAGGAGTTCTCTGCAATTCCCGCGCTCTATCGTCCAGGGCCCATAGAAAGCGGTATGATGCAGCAGTTTATAGATCGAAAGAACGGTTTGCAAAAGGTAGAATATCTGCATCCGACCCTTGAGGATGCGCTCAAAAACACCTACGGCGTGTGTATCTATCAAGAACAGGTCATGCAAATCGCGCGGGATATGGCAGGCTTCACACTCGGTGAGGCGGACATTCTCCGTGCTGCAATGGGAAAGAAGGACGATGCCCTCATTAAAGCACAACGCGAAAAATTTATTAAAGGTGCAACCGAAAAAGGCATTTCTGCCAAAGAGGCAGAGGAAGTGTACGCTTTACTTGAACCCTTCGGGGGCTATGCTTTCAACAAATCACACACTGTTGCGTATTCGATGTTAGCCTTCCAAATGGCGTATCTGAAAACGCACTATCCACACGAATTCATGGCAGCGATGATGACTGGCGAGGCTGGCGATTCGGCGAAGATTACCCGCTACCGCGCTGAATGTAAGAAACTTGCTAACTTTTTGGATGTAGAAATCAACCTAATCCCACCGGATGTTAACAGCAGCAGAAGAGAATTCACTGTAGATAGCAACGATATCTACTGCGGGCTTGTTGCTGTGAAAGGTGTCGGTGATGCTGCTATAGACGCAATCGTGGAAACACGGACGGAAAGTGGTTCGTTTACATCGTTACAGGATTTCTGTGAGCGCGTGGACATGAAGCAGGTCAATAAACGCGCTGTGGAGAGTCTGATTTTGAGTGGTGCATTTGATTCGCTTGAAGGCCATCGCGCACAATATCTCAAAAGTTTAGAGAATATCATGAAAGCCGCGCAGAACGCGCAAGCCGAACGGGATCGCGGACAGATGAGTCTCTTCGGGGACGGCGAGGAAGCACCGGCTGCGACTGTAACACTCGCAGCAGCACCCGAATTGGATCCCTTAGAACGGCTGATGCGAGAAAGGGAACAACTCGGCTTCTACGTTTCCGGGCATCCGCTTGAAGAGTATAGCGACATTATCGAAAACTACACGAGTACAAGCACCCAAACCCTCACTGCACACCGTATTGACTCTGAGGTTGATGTCGCAGGCATGATAACTGATGTTAAAAGTATTACCACGCGGAAAGGTGATTCTATGGCAGTGATTGGACTCGAGGATTTGGACGGCACAGTAGAGGTTGTTATTTTTCCAGATGCATACAAAACCGCTGGTGATCTCGTTGAAGGTAGAGTCGTGTGGTTTCGCGGGAAAGTCAATAAAAAAAAGATAATCAGAAAAACTTTAAAAGGCGAGTAATTTATTTACTACTTACTTCTCTTTAAGAGGAAAGTATTAAATATATTACAACTAGATCTGAACAAATTTGTTTTGATACTTAATCTACATATTTAAGATAATGATATTCCCGAACATTTTGTATTCCTAGTCATCTAAGGTTTGTACTCAAAAATGCAGAATCTTGTCTTCCAAAGACCTATTTACATGAAAGATTGCAATATCTTTATATTGCACTATTGTAAAATTATTAGTTGCCAGGATTACCCATTTTTGGTTCAATGCAAACTTTTTATTTGAGTTCACATG
>JAJEGI010000067.1 GCA_022819945.1 Candidatus Poribacteria bacterium | reverse complement strand
GAGGGCAAGCACAGCATGAGCGGTAGTGCCGCTGCCGGCAAAAGAGTCGAGTATAATGTCATTAGGGCCGGCACCGGAAATGCTTATTAAGTCATGCAAAAAATGCGGAGATTTTGGATAATCAAATGTCCTTGTGTTGTCAAAAATTTCTTTTACCGTAGTTGTTGCAGTGGTAGCGGAGTACTTGGGTGAGTAAAATGTTGACTTTGGTTTTTTGGATGGGACAATTCCAGTTGGAGGCCGTTGTTTTTTGTGTAATGTCCAATTATCTCCCGACTGAATAGCCAGAAGTTCATTTGGATTTGCTGCAACAGTATCTCGGCCCCAACGCCAAGTAACTTCTTTATTTCCATCAGCAATAGGCCAAAGTTCTGTTGATGTTCCAGATTTTGGCTCGACTCCTACTGTGCCATCTTCATGTACATATATCGGATAAAAGAGATTTGGTCTTTTTTCTCTTGGAGCGTTTTCTCCACTGTATTTCAGATTAGCACCTTTTTTGTACCATCCGATATTGTCTTCAAGCCAATCATCGATTTCATCATCATGCAAAGGCACTTCATGTAAAAGTGCTGATCTAGCAACTTTTTCATAAACGAGTACGCTTTCATGAGTAGTGGTGAAACCTCGATTATCGCGACTTCCTTTTAGATTAAGAACTGCTGCAAGGCAGGCAATAAATGTCTCAGCCCCAAATATTTCATCCATCATCATTCGCAGATGGTGCTGCTCGTGATGGTCAATAGAAACGAAAATTACACCATCATCGGAAAGCAATTCACGCAGCAAATGCAGGCGTGGCCACATCATACAAAGCCACTTGTCATGGCGTTCAAGGTCTTCACCATCAACCGGACTGTTTTGAGCAAACCACGCTTGCATCAATGGACTATTCACTCGGTCATTGTAAACCCATGCCTGACTACCTGTATTATATGGAGGATCAATATAAATGCACTTGATTCTGCCAGCGTATTTGGGGAGGAGTGCTTTTAGTGCGTGCAGGTTGTCCCCGTGGATAATGAGGTTATCATTTAGCGAAAATTTTTCGGGGGATAAACACGTGTTCAGTGATTTTTCTGGGTCTATCTTTAGGGTTCGGACGGGGACGGTGAGGTGGTGTCCGTAGATGAATTGTTTGCCTTTGAAGTCGAGCCTGGGCATGAGGGTTCCTTTTGAAATGCACAGAGGGCCTGTTAAATTTTATTCGCGTTAGCAAGTACCTTCGCTTCCACCATCTCTCTAATAACTTTCTCTTTCCACTCACCAGCATCATCCATCGGTACGTAGAGTAAACCATAAATATCTGACGGTAATTCAACCCCTTCTTTGTAAAGGATACATACTTTTGGTCGACCTATCCCCTTAAGGAAATAACCCAACTCCAAAATAACATTCTGACGTGCCCTAGGTTTGAGATTAGTTTTGCCCTTCACTGATGCACCAACATCATCAGGTGTGAGTAAAACGATTGCAAAACTTGTTTCATCTGCCAGATCTTCAAATTTCTCAATAATTGTTCTGCCTTTGTTAGGTTCCTTATCAAGGACAATTGGTATTAAACCCCAGTTATCGACGAAATCTGCAACGGTATCTCTGGATGAGTGGTCGTGCCCATGCACGATAAATACCTTTTCGTGGTTCGTTATAGGAACTAACTCGGGAGATGGCGCGGGAATAATTTCCGGGGAAATCTCCTCATACACTTCGCCGGTGCTTGATGCGGGCGGCAAATCAAGTAATGGCGCGCGGCGTTGTGTTGGGGTTGAAATGCGGAAAGGATCGACTGCTAATTTGCCTCCAATGATGTTGGGAAACCCCAGGCTTGGTTGCATCTCGCTGAGAAAATTTACCCGTTTTTGCCAATCCAGAGTGGGTTTCATTACACTTTCTATAGCAGACAACGGACGACTTAGTTCAGCAAAGGAGCTCCCCACACTTTCTATAGCAGACAGCGTACGGCTTAGTTCAGCAAAGGAGCTCCCCACACTTTCTATAGCAGACAGCGTACGGCTTAGTTCAGCAAAGGAGCTCCTCACACTTTCCATAGCAGACAACGGACGACTTAGTTCAGCAAAGGAGCTCCTCACACTTTCCATAGCAGACAACGGACGACTTAGTTCAGCAAAGGAGCTCCTCACACTTTCTATAGCAGATAGATATGCTCGATTTTTGTCATTCATAATTTTTTGTCCTTTACAATGTTTAAAATGTGTATGGCATTAATTTAGCACCTCAACAAAAAGCAGACGGGCACGGGACTTGCCTCTCCAGGTTTACCAGTTCTATACCTGGCTCATATCAACAGGGAGCCCCGCGTCCTGCATTCCTTGTCTGATTTTCAATTGCCAGTCGTCACTATCCATAGAGGTATAGACTAGGCCAGGGATATCTGATAATAACTCAACGCCATCTTTATAGAGGGCACACACTCGTTTACTGCCTAAACTACGGAAGAAATAGCCGAGTTCCAAAATCACATTCTGGTGTGCTCTGGGTTTGCGGTTTCCTGTCGCTTTCGAGGATCCAACATCGTCGGGGGTCAACAAAACAATAGCGAAACCCGTTTCATCTGCATTCTCTTCAAACTTATCAATGATCGTTTGTCCATTGTTAAGTTGTTCATCAAGAATAATTGGCTTTAAACCCAAATTCTCTACAAATTCAGCAACTGTTGTTTTGGCTTCCTCATCCTGCCCATAGGAGATCAATACTTTCCACTGAGTTTTCGCATCCATGATTTCCTCCATTCTTACGCCTTTAGGGAGACATCCACTCATACAAAATGAGAACACAACACTCTATTGATTATAACATTAATTCATCGGTAGAGTCAACCCAATTTTGGAAGGACAACCCTACTGAGAACTTTGGCGTACCACGCATCTATAAAAGTTTGTTTAAATCGAAAGATAGACCCGCTCGTTTCATTTCTCTCGCTAATGTCAGTTGCCATGCGTCAAACTCATCCATGAGCACATAAACAACGCCATAAATATCCGAAGGGAGCTCAACGCCATCTTTATAAAGGGCACAAACGCCTTTACGTCCTAACGCATGGAAAAAATAGCCGAGTTCAAATATAACGTTCTGACGGGCTCTGAGTTTGAGTTCATCTTCTTGGTGTATTGGCGCACCAACATCATCAGGAGTCATTAAGACAATGGCAAAGTCGGCATCGTTAGCGTATCTTTCAAACTTCTCAATAATCGTCAAACCTTCGCTGGGTTGTTCGTCAAGTATGACTGAATGTAGACCAAGTTTCCCTACGAACCTGGCGGTGATGTGTTTGGCTGCCTCGTCATGCCCATGCACAATGAATACCTTTTGTGAAGTTTTTTCTTCCATACTTTTCCTTAAGTTTCGCGGTGGCTTGTAAAATAAAAAAGCCAGAGCCATTCAAAGTTATTCCGTTCTCACTTCTGAATGACTCTGGCACATATAACCTTTAGGAACATCCACTCGTCGCACCACAATTTGTGCAACGGTAACAGACACCACTTCTCATCATAAGGGCACCGCACTCAAGACACGGTGGGGCATCCGCATGCTGTAGCACGACCTGCTTTTCATGAGCCAACCAAGAATCGGTCTCACCATTACTGCCGTGTCCATACGGATGAAGTTCCTCTGGCGGCACCATCTCTTCTTCAAAAACCGGCATGTCGGTACCTACGTGGGGTTCTTGGGAGAGAAACCGTATGCCGAGCCACCGGAAAACGTAATCTATAATCGACTTCGCCATCGGAATGTCAGGATTAGCCGTAAAACCTGACGGTTCAAACCGAACATGGCTAAACTTATTAACGAGTGATTCTAAGGGGACACCGTACTGCAACGCAATAGAAGTGAGGACCGCGACAGAGTCCATCAGCCCAGAGACTGCCGTGCCTTCTTTGCTCATACGGAGAAAGACTTCTCCAGGACTACCGTCCTCATAAAAGCCGACATGAATATAACCTTCATGCCCACCAACGCTAAATTTGTGCGTAATAGAATCCCGCGTGTCTGAGAGACGTTTCCGAATAGGACGATCAACCGGAAGGTCAGTAATAACCTCGTTGGTTTCACTCTCCGCATCCTGTTGGCTCCGGGTTGAAAGGGGTTGACTGCCTTTGCTACCGTCCCGATAAACAGCGAGACATTTGACACCCCGTCGCCACGCTTCCACGTATAACGTCTTGATGTCATCTACTGTTGCGTCGTGCGGGACGTTGACGGTCTTGGAAATCGCACCAGAGATAAAAGGCTGCACAGCCGCCATCATTTTCAACGGTCCCATGTGATTGATATAACGAGTGCCGTGCTTACCACATTGGACAGCGCAATCGAAAACAGCGTAGTGCGTCGGTGAAAGATGTGGTGCCCCTTCAACTGTACCCGTCCCACAGATGAATTCCTCAGCCTTATTAATCTCATCTTCACTGAATCCGATGACAGAGAGAAGATCAAAACTCGGATCTGCGGCTTCTTCCTCGGTGATCCCTAACCGCTCAAGACACGCTTCTCCGAGAAAGCCGGGAGCAAAGGCGAGATTCAGGTCAAACGCAGTCGGTAACATCTCCGCGACGCGATCGATATCTTCCTGCGTGAAACCCTTTCGCTTTAATGTATCTGGGTTGATGTGTGGTGCCCCTTCAAAGGTACCCGTTCCGACCAGATACGTAATAATCGCTTCAGTTTGCTGGAGCGTGTAATCTAAGTTGTACAAAGCATCACGGACGCTCTGGTTGACAATCTTCATATAGCCACCGCCCGCCAATTTCTTGAATTTGACGAGGGCAAACTCTGGCTCGATACCTGTTGTGTCGCAATCCATCAGGAAGGAGATAGTGCCCGTCGGCGCGATAACACTGATTTGCGAATTCCGATAGCCCCACTGCTCACCTTTCTCAAGGCACAGATCCCAATCCGCTTTTGCTGCCTCCAATAAGTCAGAGGGACAGGCGACCGGATCAATATTGTAGGCAGCATCGCGGTGCAGCCGCATAACGTCTAACATCGAGTCGCTGTTCTTCGCGTAGCCAGCGAAAGCACCTACACTTTTGGCGATCTCAGCACTCGTCTGGTATCCTTGCCCACTCAGGATAGCGGTAATAGCACCGGCATACGCGAAGGCTTGCTCGCTGTCATAAGGAATACCTAAGCGCATCAGGAGTGCTCCCAAATTCGCATAACCGAGTCCGAGCGGACGATATTCATGAGAACGTTGTGCTATATTTTCGGTAGGGTATGAAGAGAGGTCTACTATAATTTCCATCGCAGTCGCGAAGACACGAACAGTCGCACGAAAACCTTCAATATCGAAAGTGTTATCATCCGTCAAGAATTTCGCAAGATTAATACTAGCGAGGTTGCAGGCAGAATCGTCTAAGAAGAGGTATTCACTGCACGGGTTGCTCGCATTAATCTTTCCTGTGTTTTTACAGGTGTGCCATTTCTGAATCGTGCTGTCAAATTGGACACCCGGATCCGCGCATGCCCAAGCGGCATAGGCAATCTTCTCCATCAGTGTTCTTGCGTCGTACTCATTGGCGACTTCACCACTTGTCCGATACGTAGTTTTCCAAGAATCTCCTTGGAGGTATCCATCCATAAACTCATCTGGAATCCGGACAGAGTTATTACTGTTTTGTCCGCTGATAGTACTGTAGGCTTCACCGTTGAAATCAGCTGGATATCCTGCAGCGATGAGTGCTTTTGCTTTATTCTCTTCTTTCAGTTTCCAGTCAATATAGTCAGCGATTTCCGGGTGATCCATATCGAGGATGACCATTTTGGCTGCGCGTCTGGTCGTCCCGCCAGATTTGATGCTGCCAGCCCACCGGTCAAACCCTTCAAGGAACGAGAGAACCCCAGAACTCTCGCCGCCGCCGGAAAGAAGTTCACCTTTCGCGCGAACTCGACTAAAATTAGAACCTGTACCGCTACCGTATTTAAAGAGCCGTACTTCAGATCTCTGGAGTTCCAACATGGAATCCAGAGAATCATCAACGCTTTGAATAAAACATGCGGAATTTTGCGGGTGTTGATATGCATTGGTAGTGACCTTGACTGCTTCTGCGTCTCGGTCCCAATAGTAGTTTCCACCGCCACCCTCAATATTATATTCGTGCCACAAGCCGCAGTTGAACCAGACAGGCGAGTTAAAAGCACCCCGTTGTGTAACGAGGATATGCGTCAATTCCATCTCAAATGCCTGTGCATCTTCAGGGGTAGCAAAATAGCCCCCGAATTCTTCGCCTGCGCGGCGGAGCGTGCGCGCCACACGGGTAACCAGTTGGCGGACGCTATCCTCTGATTCTGCCCCAGGAACCCCAGCTTTGCGAAAATATTTTGATGATGCAATATCCGTAGCGAGTTGCGTCCAGTCCGTCGGTACTTCAACCTGCTCCTGCTTAAAAATGACATCACCTTTTTCATTATAGATGACGGCATCACGACGTTCCCACTCCAACAAATCGAATGGATGAACGCCGGACTCGGTAAAATGGCGCGTGAAAACGAGCCCTGCCTGATCATCTCCATTAGAATGTTTTGGAGAGGTTGTCCCTTCATCAACCCCATTCGGATTATCAACTGTCATACTCATACCCCTATGATTGGTTATCGGTGCGGTGGAGGAATCGCACCAGTGCAACTTATGATGATATGCGCCTCCGAGCGCGTCTATATAAAAATCCTATATAATAATAATCAATTTTCTTTAAGAATAATTCGGTGATAACGCTTCTTACCAGCACGAAGAAGTAACGCGTTCTCTTCAAGTAGGTCGGTCCCAATGACCATATCTATCGCGCGATACTGCTTTTCGTTGATGTAGGCACCACCTTGTTGAATGAGTCGCCGCGCTTCACTACGCGAATTTGCCAACCCGACTTCATGGAACAATGTCATAATTGGAATACCACTGTCAAGTTGTTCAAATTCTATAGTCGAAGTCGGCATCGCAGCATCATCAAGGTTGCCACCGCCAAATGCGGCGCGTGATGCTGCTTGTGCTTTATCCGCTTCCGTCTTTCCGTGCGTAAGACAAGTGGCTTCGTACGCGAGAATTTCCTTCGCTTCTCGAATCGCCGCATCTTCCAAATTCCCGAGTCGTCGGATTTTATCCATCGGAAGAAAGGTGAAATACGCTAAGAATCGCGAGACATCGCGGTCGTCTACGTTGATCCAATACTGATAAAATTCATACGGCGATGTCCGTTCAGCGTCAAGCCAAACTGCGCCGCCTGCGGTTTTTCCCATCTTCGCACCACTCGCAGTCGTGAGCAACGGAAAAGTGACCGCGTGAACCCGTTCGCCTTCAACGCGGCGAACAAGATCAACACCGGCAAGAATATTGCCCCACTGATCGTCCCCGCCGAGTTGGAGACGACACCCATATTTCTGAAAAAGACACAAATAATCATAAGCTTGGAGCAGTTGATAATTAAATTCAAGAAATGAGAGACCGAGTTCACGGTCAAGGCGTTGCCGATACCCTTCTGCCTTGATCATCTCATTAACCCGAAAGTGTCTGCCTATATCACGTAGAAATTCAATATAATTTACCGAAAGCAGCCAATCGGCATTGTTGAGGAATTTTCCCGCTTCTGGCGCAGGCTGCGAGTCCTTGCTCTCTGCTATGCCATTATCAAGATTTAAGTAACGTTGCAACTGCGTAAGGATACCCTGACCGTTGGCTGAAATTTCTGTCTCCGACAACATCGGGCGCATTTCGGTTTTGTCCGTCGGATCGCCAATCATTGTTGTCCCACCGCCGATAATTGCAATTGGCTTATGGCCTGCACGCTGCAGGTGTGCCATCGCCATTATGGGAACAAGACTTCCGACATGCAGACTTGCGGCTGTCGGATCAAAACCGACATAGTAGGTAACCTGTTCTTCAGCTAACAGGTTTGAAACCAGTTCAGCGTTGGTAGTCTGTTTAATAAAACCCCGTTCGTTCAGGGCTTCAAAGACGTTTGGCATTTTTGTCCTATTTGGATTCAAATTTTTCGGTTGGTCTGGCTTGTCTATCAATATTGGGAACCCTGCAAATTTAGGGCCATAGTGTCCCGTTCGCAGCCCCAATAACATAAGGTATACGATAGGAGTTGAGTAGCAAATTTATGCATGTAATACAGTACGGAAATTTGGAAAACGACTTTTTTATCAAAATTATTTACTTCATAAAGTATAAGACATTTTAAATATCTCTTGCAAACAATTTTTCCAAAACCTATTATCTCACGGATACTATAAATATTACCACAAATTTGCTTACGATGCAAAAATATGCTTATTCTTCGTCATCTTCTGCATAAGAATGTCCGCTGAAAATTGCGCGTACCTGTTTCGCCGTTTTCGGACCTGAGAGCAGCTTCCCAATCCGATCGCCTTCCTCTTCGAGTAACGCCTTAACATTCGTCAAGACCGCCTCCAGTTTGTCCCCCGGAAACTTGCACGCCCCGTTTTCATCCATGTGGATAATCTCACCTGGCGCGACATCCATCCCTGCTATTGAGACGGGTACGTTGACAGCATGAACCGCCATTGCGCCATGCCCGGGTGTAATGCCGCTTAATAGATACTGAAACTCCATTGGTCGGATTTCGTCAATATCACGCGACGGACCGTTTGAAATTGCCCCCAAACAACCGATTGACTTCATTGCTGCCGTCATATTTCCACCTGCCAAGCCGACCTTGTTCTCCAATTCGGGTGGAAACTTCTGTTGAAATGCAAAGATCGTTGGCTGTTTGGAAGCACCTAACGCATCTATGACATCCATAAAAGAGAGTTCTGAATAGTTTGGATCGGGTAAACCGTAGACACATGTTACCGCATATCCAGCAACAGCTCCAAGTTCTGGATACATACAACGGATAGTGGTATCCGTGTACCAATTTTCAGTCCACGGGTTATAAAGTCCAAGACAGAGCGGATTCCCCGGATACGTAGCGACCACATTCGTGATGGAAGCCGTGTCATATTTCCGCAATTCCGCCAACATTTCCTGTTCTGTTAATGCCATAGGAGAATTTCCCTTTTTGAATATTTGTATGCCACGCCGATGCGAGGTGTGGGCCCTCGCGCTACAGTTTTCTAAGGCAGGCGAGGTATGGGACCTCGCGTTTATGGATAAAAAGATAGGTTTTAAACAGGCATTGTCCTACCGGCGTATGCCCGTCCGATGCGTGCAGCTTCCTCACCGCCACCGGTGACCCGGACACCCGCATCAATGCTCGCCTCAATTGTATCAGGGGACGTGCTTTCTAAAAATCGAATGCCGGCTGCTTTGCACGCTGCAAAGACGCGATCCCGGGCATCTTGCAATTCCTGCGGACGTGGGTTCGGCGGATTCTTATAGCCAAATGACATACTCATATCACCGGGTCCCCACTCTGCAAAGGCGATGCCGGGTACCTGCGCGGTGATTTCAACGTTCGCTAATGCCCGTTTATTTTCAAATTTGAGTCCTAAGAAGAGTTCACCGTTTGGGTTCAGGGGCCACGGATCGGCGACATCCAGATATTCGTTAGCAGAAATGCCCCAGATAGGTGCGGCGGAGCCTTGACCGGCTGAACCGCGTCTGCCGACATCCAACTGCGTGCCAACGCCGATGGTTTGGAACGGGTAGCGACACGCTTCAACAAACGCCTTGACCGCTTCTGGAGATTCAGCGTGACAAAGTAGGAGTCCGTGTACACCGCGGGCAAGGAGCTGTCGCATCTGCCAACCGTTCGCACGAATTACATCTGCGCTAACGCCATCTACCGGCAATTCGACAATGACTGCCGGGGTTGTGTGTCCACTATTCGTTGGACCGCCATCAGCAAGACCGCGCATGAAGCTATCCAACCCGGCGAGATCAAAACTTCCGTGCTCCATGCCGACGTTGATATAGTCTGCCCAAGTCTTTGCCATCTCACGACCCGCGTCATAGTTCAAGTTCGCGCCCGTGTGACTGCCAGTATAGAAAACAGGCAGGTCAGCTTCCAGTAATTCAATCGCTTTATTAACGCGTTTTGGCATTACGGATTCTCCTTAAAAAATTAACGTGAAAGGGATAAAAAAGGTTTCAGTCATTTCCGAACATTTTCTCGGAGCATAATTTAAAATTGTATAGAAAACGCGAAATCTGTCAATACATTTTTAAAAACATTTTGAAAAAAATCACAAGCAATGGAAACCGAGAATTTTGACCTTAGACCAATTTGGCATTGACAAATCCGTGGGTTTTATTTAGAATAAAAAAAGCGAATTATGAACGCAAATTTCTGCAAGGAGTTGTTCAATATTGTGAGAGCACTTGTCGTCAAGTCATTACCAGATAAACGGCGTGAAAAGGGCGTTGCGACCGATTGGAAAGAGCCAGCACCACCTATCGGGAACGAGGTGCTCTGCCAGGCTCTATTTACAGGTCTCACCAACGGAACAGAGCGGAATCAACTTATCGGTGGCAACTATTCAACCTCGGAGGACCATCTACCGGTGAGTGATGGCTACCAGAACGTGGGCAGAGTTATTGAAACGGGCACGGACGTAACGAAACTCCAGATTGGCGATCTCATCTATGCGAGCGTAAATCATGTCGAGCGGTTCACTATCCGAGAGGATGGACTCCTTCTAAAATTGCCTGTCGATGTTGAGCCGGGTGAAGCCGCCCTTTTCGGAATTTCCGGTGTCGCAATGCACTGTTGTCGGCGCGTCGATCCACGCATCGGAGAAAAAGTACTTATTGTCGGACAGGGCTGTATCGGGATGTTCGCAGCACAGATCGCTTACGCTATGGGTGCCCGCGTCACTGTATGTGACATCGAAGAATCCCGATTGGAACAGATCCGGCAGTTAGGTGTAACAGAACAGGTTGTCAATACGAGTGGAGACGGTTGGGATAGACAAATTCATGATGGGGCTTTTGACGCTGTCATGGACTTCGCTGGTGTTCCAGACATGGTCACACCGATGATTCGCGCCTGTAAAACTCGCGGACGACTCCTCCTCGTCGCAGGACGGTTCGATGTCAATTATACCTTTAACATCGGACAATTTAAGGAAATTAGCATCCTTCAATGTAGCCACTTCACTTGCGATGATTTGGAGAACCTCTGTCGGTTTCTTCGACAAGGTTCTATCAAGATTGCTCCGCTGATTCGACACCGCGTACACATTGATGAAGCACCCCAGATATACAGATGGCTCCGCGATGAACCGATGCGCCTGTTGGGCACTGTATTTCAGTGGAACTAAAAATTAAACTACGCTCTCCGGTACGGATAAAACTTTCAGTTCTCTAACAATTTGGTGCGGATGCGAACCGCACCTATCACCCCAATTTTGCCGACTAACTCAGACTCCTTAACTAAAAATTATCCAAGTACTGTCTAACTTCTTCCAAAAATCTTAAATTAATCGAAAAAAAGTGCAACTTTTTTGCAACTCGTTTGTAGTAACGTTAACGGGAGTTTGATTTGCAAGATCTTAAGCGTTACACAATGACGATATATTAGGTTCACAAATCTCACCAACAAAACATGGGGAAACAGTGGAAACATAGATAGATCTATCTACATCAAAGGAGAAGTCTTATGAGGAATGTAAACCTTTTAACCTTATTTTTTGTTTGTACCGTCATTGGAACTGCTACCGAAGTCTGGAGCAATCCCGATGAATCGCTTATACTCTATCTATCTTTTGACGAACTCACGGGTCGTACCGTAAAAGACCACTCGCAATATGAAAATAACGGTGAACTGGTAGGAAAACCAACACTGGTCGAGGGCAAATTCGGTAAAGCGTTGAAATTTAACGGACGAAGTGATTGGGTCGAAGTTCCACACGATGATAGCCTTACCGTTGAGAAAAATATCACCATCATGGCATGGATCAAGACACCTCGACATGGCGGACCAAACGGTGCTTTGTGGCAGAGCATCGTCTCGAAGGGCAACGATCCCCGGTCTTATAGTTTTTACACGGACGTGGAGAGTGGCGGTCTACACTTGAGTATTAATCAGTTTCAAGGCGGTAACAGTCACCAGAATATTGCGCTCAACCGGTGGCAACATGTTGTCGCACAAGTGGATAACGGAATACACCGGTATTGGATAAATGGGAAACCCACTGCGGCGTATCCAGTTGATGCGACTCTCCCCGGTAAAGCCGATACGGCATCAGTTCGGATCGGAAATTCACACGATATAAAACCTGCTGTTGCCGCGGACCGCCACTTCCTCGGTCTGATTGACGAACTCCGTATCTGGAATCGCGTCCTGAGTCGCGACGAAATTACCCGAGAAATGCAAACAGGCTACAAATCGGCACAATATACGAAAGGCACGTCTGGCGCGCGACAGTCATCAGAAAAAAAATAGGAAATCGCTGGTATCTTCACTCGCAACCACTGTAAATGTTGATGGATATATTCACGGCAATAGCGTTGAGAGGGCAATATTAATTGTGATAAAAGGAGACACAGATTGCGACCACTCACCAATTTCCCAAAGTTGTTCCAGATCGGAAATACTTTGAACGTCCATATCAAAAAGGAAGACCCTATGAAATTGCACCAGTTCCTGCCGTTCATGCTGCTTTTTTTGTCATTCTTAACACTGATACAGACCACAATTGCTGAACAGAACGAAACAGACAAAATGGAAGGAAAAGGATTTATATCCCTTGAATTCCCCTGGAACATTGAAGCAAAAGTTGAGGTCAACTTAACCCCAAAACTGATCAAGTTGGCTTCCAAATCGCTAAGCAATGCAGCAGAGGTGTCAGAATTGGTTCAGATGTTGAGCGGTATCTATGTGCGTACCTACAATAGGAAAACCGTTGATGAACAGGAATTAGTTAGCTATTTTCGGTGGAAACTTAAGCAGGATATATGGGAAACTCTTTTCAAAATCAAAGACGATAATGAAACCCTTGAAATCAATTTGCTGTTTAACGAAGACAAGGTTTATGGACTTTTCGTCATCCTGATCCCTGAAATGCCTGAGGAAGTCACTTTTGTGAATATCGTTGGGAAGATCGCCCCTGAACGTATTGAGGACCTACTCTTAAATCTGGGTAATTTTGGTGTGATGGACATTGATATCAGGCGTAAATTGAGGATGCAAGCGGTATCCTCGCGAGCGACGGGGCAAAGATCACTGCTGGCAGTAAAAGTTGACTATCCACCGACGATTGATGGCGTTCTTGATGATCTATGTTGGAAAATCGCCCCCCAAGCCGATGGTTTCACCCACGGCTATTATGAAGATCCTGTTGAAGATGACTCGGTCGTTAAATTGGTTTACACGCCTAAAGCTATTTACATTGGATGGTACCTTTATGATTCCCAACCCGACAAAATCGTCGCCCGTCAAACCGGAAGAGATCAAGGGATGTGGGGAATAACTGAGGATTGGGTATCCTTCGAGTTTGATCCGTTTCATACACACCGACGGACGTGGTTTATGGCAAATCCGTTTGGTATCACATACGTCCTGATACCAGGCAGATACGTAGATCAACCTGATGTCGAACGCATGAACCGATGGAATGTCGCATCAAAAATCGTCGAAAATGGATGGGTCGTAGAGATGGAAATTCCGTGGGAGATATTGGATTATCCGGAAACAACTGAACCTATTTTGATGGGGATTAACTTTCAGCGGGTACATGCCCGTCCGCGCATAACTTCTTCGTGGTCAAATACAGGTTACCCTGGACGTCCCGAAGACGCTGGACACTGGCTACACGTTTTACCACCGCCAAAGTCAATCGTCCCATCAGAAATTGACGCATCTAATAAATAAAACAACTTTAGTTAGATTTAAGACACTCTCTTCGATGCCAATTCAATTTAATAATAGTTCTCATAACAGATGATCTTTTTGGGATCGTGCGTGTCATCTGAAAAGTTAGACTGCCTTTTTAATTATTTTATACTACGTCGAACGCATGTTCATCTCAAAATGCGCGGAGTCGTAACATGACAGCAGATGAATTCCTTGGACTTGTCGAGAAATATCAGTCTCAGATTTATCAACACGCCTTGTATCTGCTCGGGAATCAGGAAGATGCTGAGGACATAACACAGGAAACCTTCATTAAGGCATGGGAACACTGCGCCAAATTGCGTCCGAAGACTGTCCGTTCATGGCTGCTAAAATGCGCGCAAAATCTCTGTTTTAACCTGCTAAAACGGCACAAATTTCAGGTGTCTTTGACAGAAGGCGATGAAACAGAACTTGAGGCACTCATGCATACAAACACCGATTCTTCAAACCCATCACCCGATGAGATTGTTATCAAGCAAGAACTCAAGGAGTTCGTGCGTTGTGCCATCAGTAAATTGCCACCAGATATGCGAGTCATAATAATTATGAAGGAACTGGATGGCATGAGTTTTAAGGAGATCGCAAAGGTAACAAAACAACCAGAAGGTACTGTAAAATCAACCGCATTTCGCGCCCGCAAGAAATTGCGGGAGTTACTACGTCACTATTGGAGAAACAACGAATGAATCAATTTTCTATCCGTCAAAAGCCACTTTGTCGCAAAGTTCGGGATATCTTAGAGGTATACCTTGCGGATGAATTAGACGCGAGCACGCATGCAACGATAAAAGCACATATTGCGTCCTGTCCGACGTGTCAAAACGAGGTCTACTTTGCATCAGCAGTTAGCGAGGCATTACAAGAACTTCCGAGACCGGAGCCGCCACCGAAAATCTTCAATGAAGTATCGGCTTATGTCCGCGCACACCCAGATAATACCAAAAAATGGAGGCGTTGGATATTTCAATTATTGGCACTCTCAGATAACTTAACGGCATTACCTGTCCGCGTAGGCGCGTTGGCGTGCCTCGTAGGGATTGCCCTATTTGGCATCTATCAATATCAACATCACATAACGATTATGCAAGCCTCACGCGAGTTCGACTATGCGCTCAGCAAGTTGCAATACGCCGTGGAGCGGAGAGATATTGTCGTTAGCGAAAAACTTTCAAATGCGGGAACTGATGAAGCTTCTCGGGGTTCTTTCGTTATGATAGCAGAAGCATCGCGTCGCGTATTGAAACAGAGAGTAGATATTTCATCAGCAATTCATCGGAGTTTAAATAGTCTTAATGAGTTTCCCGAAGTTATTTATGAAGATTCACATCAAAAAGGAGAAATACCATGAAATTGCATAGACATCGATTATTGCCATTCATGCTGCTCTTTTTAGTTCTATGCTTAACACCGACGCAGACCACAGTCGCTCAGCAGGACGAAACAGGCACCGCGGAAAGAAAAGGACTTATATCCTTTGAATTTCCTTGGGTCGTTGAAGCAAAAGTCGAGGTCAACCTAACGGCAAAACTCATCAACTTGGCTTCCAAATCGGTAAGCAACACACCAGAAACGACAGAATTGATTCAGATGTTAGAGGGCATCTATGTACGCACCTACGATAGGAAAACCGTTGATGAACGGGAATTAGTTGGTTACTTCCAACAGAAACTCCGAGAAGACAAGTGGAAAATTCTTTTTAAAATCAAGGAGGACAATGAAATCGTCGAAATTAACTTGCTATTCGGCGACGACAAGGTTTACGGTATTTTCGTCATTGTGATTCCGAGAATGCCTGAGGAAGTCACCTTTGTGAACATTGTTGGGGAGATCGCACCCAAACGCGTTGAGGACCTGCTCCGAAATCTGAGTAATTTTGGCGCGATGGACATCAATGTTAGCGGTAAATTGAAGGAACAAGCGATACCTATCGAAAACACGATCCGAAGGGAGATGCTTGCTGTAAAAGTTGACTATCCGCCGACAATTGATGGTATTCTTGACGACGCGTGTTGGAAAATTGCCCCGCAAGCCGATGGGTTCACGCATGTCCGCACCAAAAAAGTTATTGAAGATGATGCGGTCGTTAAACTGGTTTACACACCTAAGGCTATCTATGTAGGATGGCACCTTTACGACTCACAACCCAACAAAATCATCACAGTTCAAACCAAAGACCAGATTCGGTTTGACAGCGCAATAGAGGATTGGGTCTCTTTCAGTATTGATCCATCTCACACGCACCGATTTGACGGTCGGACCTTCTTCATGGCAAACCCACTGGGTAAGAAATACGTCAAAATCGATCCAGAAGATCCCAATTACGATAAACGCATAAGCCAATGGAACGTCGCAGCAAAAATCGTCAAAGACGGATGGATCGTAGAGATGGAAATTCCGTGGGAGATGTTGGATTATCCGGATACAAAAGAGCCGATTCGGATGGGGATTAACTTCGATCGGTTCCAAGCACGGACATGGACGCACTCTTGGTGGTCAAATATTGGTGCCGCCGAGCGTTATAAAGATGATGGACATTGGCTCCATGTTTTACCACCACCAAAGTCAGCCGACATGCAAGGGTTGCTCAACACGTTAGAAATTGATAAACACGGTGAGTAGATGGCACCGACTTGCCTTAAAACTTAGGCGCGGTCCCCAACCACGCCTTTCTATGTCTTATCACACACGGTAGGCACCCCTGACCTCTTTCCCGCTTCGCAGTAACGGGCGGAGACCTCAGTTTCCAACCCCGGTGAAAAAGATGCAACTTTTTTCCAATTCGTTTGTAGTAACGTTACCAGCACTTGTGCAGCAGGCAGATATGTTGGCGTGTGAAGGCAGCGTCTTCCATGCTTCCATAGCGCGAGGAAAATCCAGATAGGCGAGGTAAGCGAAATGTTGAAAAAGCGTCTCTTTTTGGCATGTATGAGTCTCTGTGTATCCCTGCTATTGACAGAAAGCGGTTTCGCCGAAGCGTACACACAGTGGCAGCTTCCAGAAGGTGTGTTCGCTCGCCTCGGCAAAGGCAGGATCAGCGATTTCGTTTTTTCTCCGGATGGCAGCCACTTGGCGGTTGCCAGTTCCATTGGTATCTGGATCTATGAGACGGCGACCTATCGAGAGGTGGCGTTAATCACCGAACATGCGGTTGTTGATGTCATCAAATTCTCTCCCGATGGCAAAACAATTGCTGGGGCAAATTTGTATCCGTCGAATCCTAACTCGCAGTTCGTCCGCTTCTGGGATGCTGAGACCGGCAGACACAAACACACTGTTAATCATACGCCGAGTGTTGTCAGCATGGCGTTCAGCCCCGATAGCACCTTACTTGCGACGGGGTGTGGTGATAGCAACGTCCGTTTCTGGGATGCTGAGACCGGCAGACATATGCAGACGCTTACGGGACATACAGATGAGGTCCTTAGCGTCGCCTTCTCTCCTGATGGTAAGACGTTGGCAAGTCGGAGCCGGGACAGGACCCTCCGCTTCTGGGATGCTGAGACCGGCAGACACAAACACACCGTTAACCATATCCGCGATTTTGCCTTTTCTCCTGACGGCAAAAACATCGCAACGTCAATAAAGCGGACGTACTCGGCTGTCCATTTCTGGGATGTCAGCACAGGAAAAAACACGCAGACCCTCGATGTATATAAGGGGACCCGCGCGTTCGTGGATCGTCTGGTATTTAGTCCCGATGGCGAGACACTCGTGATCGGGGGATCCGACAGCAGCATCCGCTTCTGGGATACCAAAACCGGCAGACACACGCAGACGCTTTGGGGACATACGGGTACGATAGAGTGCGTCGCCTTCAGTCGAGACGGTAAAACCCTCTTATGCTATGGGGGGGAGTGCCTCTCGCTGTGGGATGCGAAAACCGGCTCCCTCAAACATGTTCTCCGCAAACAGGTTCTCGGACATCTATCAAGGCTCCGCAGGGTCGCATTATCTCCCGATGGCAAGACGGTAATGACACAAGCGTATCGTGATGCGTCTATCCGTTTCTGGGATGTCAGCAGAAGGGAACACATCCGCACACTCACCGGACATACACGTGCGTTCACCAGCGTGATTTTTTCGCCCGATGGCAAAACATTCGCGACGCGGAGTTATGATGGGAAAACTCGCCTCTGGGAAACCCGGACCGTCAAACACAAACACACCCTCACACACGATGGGCATATTTTTTCCGGGGACAGGGATACCAGCATGGCCTTCAGTCCCGATGGTAAAACACTCGTAACAGGGGGTGATGACGGGACGCTTCGTTTCTGGGATGTCGGTACAGGGGAACACATCCGCACACTCACCGGACATGCAGAGACGATCCATAGCGTGATGTTCTCTCCTGATGGCAAGACGCTAACGACGGGGAGTTATGACGGCACCCTTCGCTTGTGGGATACCCAGACAGGCGGACACAGACACACCCTCATGCTCAGCGCAGATCCGTCTCTATTTTACAACGTGATGTTCTCTCCCGATGGCAAAAGATTCGTGGCGGGAAGTCATGACGGCACCCTCCGCGTGTGGGGTGCGAATACCGGTATACATACGCATACCCCCACGGGACATACGGATCGGATCAGTGCTATAGCGTTCTCCCCGGATAGTCGCACACTCGCAACGGCGTGTCGTCATGGGACGCTGCGTTTATGGGCTGTCGGTACAGGGGAACATATCCGCACGCTTTTTCTCGACAGAGACGCAGATCCGCATATATTTCACAGTGTGGCGTTCTCTCCCGATGGCAAGGTGCTTGCTACGGCGAGTAGGAGCGACGACCACTACGCCGTTCACTTTTGGGATGTCAACACTGGAAAACGCACGCATACTTTCACAGGACATACGTCTGATATCTATTCTGTCGCCTTCTCTCCCGATGGCAAACTGCTCGCAACGGCGAGTGCAGACGGCACGGTGCTTCTCTGGGATGTCCCCCGGACGCTGGAAATCTATGAACACTCAGAAAAATAGGATGCTTTTCAAACAGACACTGTTTTTTATCGTTTTGATGTGCGTATCCGTCTCGGATTTCGGCTTCCCCGCCGATTGGCGCGGTCACTATTCAGGTGAAGATGGATATAGAGGTCGCTACTCAGATGACTACTTAGATGAGTTGTCTTCTGAAGATTCGGGACCCTTTGAACCCTCAAAACCCTTTATCCCGAATACCTGCGTATGGCTGCTGGATTCGGGACAACCCTTCTATTTCAGTTCGGCTTCGGTGTTGTATAAAGCGTCGCAGCACCTTCGGAAATACCCACCGGAGCAGGCACTCCTCTCTCTATAAACTTTACGGCTTTACGCCGATACGATTTCGTGTAAACTTACGCAATTCATGCAAAAAGGAGTTAAAAATGTTTTATCGATTCACAGTGATATTTTCACTACTCTGTTGCTCTGTTATCATGATGGGATGCATCGCACTTTTTCCCGACCAGGAATGGCGTGGACACTATGTACTTACGGAAGTCGCACAGTCCACAAGTCCGCAGACGGAAGACGTGGGGAAAGCCGAAGAGATCCTCGCTGCCGCCGTTGACGCATACGGTGGGCTTGAGAAGTTGAAAGCCGTGAAGAATATTGCCATAGTCGCGCGCGCGACAGCCAATTCACCGACGATGGGAGAGATGCAAATCGAGACCACGTCATACTCCCTTTACCCCGACAAATTTAGGCAAGATTTCAAGACACCGCAAGGCGACCAAATGGGCTATGTCTTTGATGGTGTTTCAGCATTTGAATATGTCTTTGATGAGGTCTCAGGCATGACGATTCAGCCACTCCCACCTGAAAGGGCGAATGCCTTTAAAGATACAGTTTTCCGCGAACCCTTGTGGCTGCTGAGAAATCTCTCTGAAAACGAAATTCCGATTCAACATGGTGGGACAGGAAAGGTAGAGGGCAAATCCGTTGACATCCTTCTTGTGCCGCAGCCAACTACCCGGATCTTACAGCTTTTCGTGAGCCAAGAAACACGCTATATTGTAAAATTCATCCATCGTGAAACAACCCCGGAAGGCGTTACAGCCGACAGGGAAACCTTTATGGATGATTATCGCGATGTTGAGGGTATCAAAGTCGCACATCAGATTGTCCAAAAGATAGAAGGGCAAGTCCTTAGCGAAAGTCAAGTGACAAAGGTCATTTTGAATGCTGAAGAAATTGACGCATCTGTGTTTCAGGCCCCAGAGTGAAATATTAAGTTTACGCGTTCGCTACGTTACGCGGGTACTCGCTTTATGAATTTGTGGGTAATCACGGGTTTCTCTTTAATCTGGAGTATGTTCTAACCTTACAAGACTTATGCGGTTTCCCAGTAGGCGCGGTTTTACGGCGGACTCGCCTAAAAGCGACCTGCAGTCGAACCGCGCTTACCGCGTAGCAATAGGCGTAACGCTGTGATTTTGCGTAAGTCCTGTTATTTTCTTGAATAAAGAGCGGAACTCGTTTAAAATACTATGTAGTCAGAAAATGAGGGCAATTGTTAACTAACCTTTCAAAACGGTGAGACGTTTCTGAAGGATGCCCTCTTTTTCCTTTTTAACGCGAATTATTTTTTATTCAGAATTATGTACGCTTTTACCGCCAAATCGCGTCACTATATACCTAAAACCCCAGATTACCTAAACTTTAAGAAACTTCGGTAAGTGAAACGATGTTCCTGACCCTAATACGCCAAGAACTCTTGATTCATTTGATGAGCGCGCGTTTTTTTGCTGCGGTCGTTATTACACTCCTACTTGTTGTCGCGAATACGTTTGTCCTGATCGGTGCATACGAAGAGCGACTCGCTGACTATAGCCAGAAAGAAGCCATAAACCGCGAGAAAGTCGATGCAACACCTACCTATTCAGTCTTAAAGTTAAAGGTTCAACGTCCTCCGAATCCACTGAGTCTCTTTAGTGCCGGTTTAGAGACACGTTTTGGCAATGAGCTTGACATAGCGTTTGACAGCGTGCCAGCCCTCTCAAATCCCATAGTTGATGTCAGACCAGAGGAGGAGCAGTGGGCGTTTGGCAGTGTACCGTCTCTCTCAAGCCCGAGGGCACCGCTCGGTTTAAATAATCCATACCTGCATCTCTTTTCACAGATAGATCTTGTCTTTATCTTCCAAATTGTGTTGAGTTTACTGTCCCTGCTTTTCGCTTATGATGCGATTGCGGGAGATTGGGAAACAGGGACCTTGCGTTTGGTGCTCTCACACCCTATCGGGCGAGGGAAGGTCTTGCTTGCCAAATATATTGCGGCGATGGTTTGTTTGCTGCTCCCCGTGTTGATGAGTCTACTGCTCGCACTGATCCAGTGTTCCTTCGCGCGTTCCCTGCAATTCAGTACAGACGATTTTCTGCGAATTGGCGGCATTGTTATGACAACAGTTGTCTATCTGTCAATTTTCTACCTGATCGGTCTGTTCATTTCCGCAACAACCCGCCGTGCTGCCACATCTCTGATGCTCTGCATGTTCATATACGTGATTTTAGTACTCGTTTATCCAAACTGGAGCCGGTTCGCCCTGAATCCAGTGGGCGACATGCGTGGAGAAAAAAGATCCGCCGAGCAGCAGATAAAGCAAATTCGGGAAGAGGCGGATAGAGAACGAGAGCGGTTCTTGGCGAGCAGTCCGCTTAAGGGAAAACCGCCGGTTTTTATGGATACCGAAGGGCTTTCAACGCTCTTTAGTGGAGCCGGATATTTCCTTCTTGGAGATTTCCCGCGGGTGAATCTTGAATTGAAAGACGCAGCACACCCCTTGGCACGACACTACCGCGATTATTATGCATTCGCAGCACCGCTGCAAATTCGGAACGCCGAAAAGGTCGGATTCGTCGGCGAGCAACTGGTGGGACAGACATCCGTCCGACAAGCACGATGGGATGAACGTCTCATGAAACTCAGTCCAGCGAGTCTCTACACGTTTGCTACCGCGGCGTGGGCAGGCACCGATTTAGATGGCATGACGGATTATATCCAAACCGCTCAGGCATACCGACGCACCCTCATTGACACTTTCCATGAGAGAGATACCTTCGCGAGTCTACAATGGTTTGCCCCGAATCAACGAAAAACCATAGATGGGTCAATTTTACCTCACTTTCGATTTGAGCGGGCAGATGTCGGTATCAATGCACAGCGCGCCCTACCGGAATTACTTTTGCTGGTATTCATAAACCTCGTCCTATTCATGGCAACATTTTTGATTTTTATCAAAGTTGAAGTGTAGAAGTAAGGTACATTAAAAAAATGAGGCATATTGTCACACGCGAACTTTTAGACCATCTCACGAGTCTCCGCTTTGCCCTGACCACGCTCATCCTTGTGGCATTAATGGTCACCAACGCGATTGTGCATCTTCAGACACATCCGGAGCGGGTTCGGAAGTATTCTGAAAAGGTTAACGCGTCTCAAACCGAGTTGAAGTCCAGAACGCAATTGTATGAACTACTGCAAAAGGGTCCCGGTAAACTTTACAAACGTCCCTCAGCCCTCACTTTCATTGCCGATGGAGGGGATGCACTTCTACCGGACGAAAGCGTGAGTGGCGGCTTCTGGAGACTCTACGGACTTACCTATCTTTGGTCGATGGGCGTTCCACGTCTGAATATGGAAGCACTCAGTAATCTTCGTCCCACCGCCACAGTAATTGATTGGGTCTTTATTATCACCTATCTGCTCTCTTTCATTCCGCTCTTATTTACCTTTGACGCACTTTCTGGGGAGCGAGAACGCGGGACGCTGCGGCTGTGTCTTGCAAATTCCATCTCGCGCCCTGCCTTGTTAGTCGGTAAATTCTTTGGTTCCCTGGTCGCAGTCCTCATCCCCTTCTATTTTGCCGTGTTGTTCAATCTCGCTATCATTTCTACCGGGAGTTGGACGCAGCTCGGTGGAGCAGACTGGGGACGTGTCGCGCTTATCGTCCTTATTGGTTCTTGCTATGCTGGCATCTTCATAGCAGTCGGACTCATTGTCTCCGCCATGACACGAGAGAGTCGATTAAGTCTCGTTATCCTGTTGCTCATCTGGGTAACCGTCGTGGTGTTTATGCCATCAACCCTCGGTACCCTCTCGGCAAAATGGATGCCCTCGGTTCAAACGTATCATCAATTTCAGAAGACAACAGCGGCTGCTACCGACCAAATTCATAAGGATTTTTTGGATAAACGACAAGCGTTAAGAGAACGGCATCAATCGGCAGAAACCTCCCAGGAAAAAGCTGCAAAGATAGACACTTCGGAATTGGAGATCCAGCAGGAACTCGTCAACAAAGATATGGAGACACGGGAGCGGCTTAGCCTCCAATATCTCACTGCCCAAAGTGATCAAGTCATACACGCAAGACAGATAACCCGATGCTCCCCTGCGGCGATTGTCCAATACGCGCTTGAGTCCATGGCAGGCACAGGCTTCAATCGACACTTGCAATTCTTAGAATACGTTAATCTTCATGTCCAACAGTACCGAAGCTTCATCGTCGAAATGGATCGCGGCGATCCAGAGAGTCTTCACATCATTGGTATTCCAAAAGGCATGTCGGAAAAGCCCGTCTCACCAGAGGCTATCCCGACATTTGAAGATAAGTTAACTTTTCAGGACACGCTCAACCCGGCAATAGTGGATATACTGTTGCTCATTTTACTGCTCAGTGTGTCTCTTTCAGGTGCTTTCCTCGTCTTCCTGCGTTCAGAGATATAGGTCGTTGCGAGAGGTTCAGCGAAAAATTATCACAACTTATAACAAGCTATTCCACTGAAGTGTCTGCATATTTCGGTAGTTTACCATAAATAAATTCTCGCCAGATTGTATTTTTTTAAACCGCCCCCCGAAGAATCCCGCTCATTAAGTTAAAATCAAATTGAGGACTATCTATGCACACGAATCTGAAAGATGAAGAACTCATTCAACGCGTACAAGTTGGCAATGAGTCGGCATTTACAGAGTTGATGTCGCGTTACAGTCCTCGCGTCTGGAAAGTGGTTATCGCAAATTCGAGACAACGTCGGGACGCTGAAGAGATACTCATGGACATCTGGCGGGCTGTCTGGGAAAACATCAGTGGCTTACGGAACGTCGGAAGTTTTGGGGCATGGTTACAGCGAATCGCTTACAACGCTTGCACCAGATACTATGCATCTGTCCATCATTCAAGAACTGATATTCCGCAGAGTTACGCTGACCTCACCGATCACATTGATCAGGACGCTGTCGCACGTTTTCGGGAAACAGAACTGTGTAACGATCTCAGAGAAGCAGTGTTTCACCTCCCAGATAAAGTGCGTAATGTTGCGATTCTATACTACTTGGAATTGTGGAGTATCAAGGAAATCCACGGCGAACTTGGATTGGCGATAGGCACTATCAAGACTCAACTAAGACGGACACGTGAACTCCTACGCAAGGAATTCGGTGTCGAACGCATAAGAGAGGGAATTATGTCAGCGAAACGAGAAGGATCCAAACACACCGGAACCAGAATCAAGGTTATTGGTGTCGGTGGCGCGGGCGGTAACGCTGTCAAACGGATGATTGAAGTCGGTTTGACAGACATTGAATTTTACGTTGTGAATGTAGATCAGCAAGCACTTGAGAAGTGTAAAGCAGCAATACCGATACTGATTGGCGTTAACAGCACGCCGGGGTATTGCGGAGCAGATCCAGAGTTAGGGAAGAAGGCAGCTGAGGAGGACCGAGAAAAACTCGCTGCCATCGTTGCAGGCGCAGACCTTGTTTTTATCATTGCTGGAATGGGCGGCGGAACGGGAGCAGGTGCTGCGCCGCTGATTGCCGCCCTTGCTCGAGAACAGGGAGCTTTAGCCGTAGGCGTTGTGACGCGTCCGTTCAATTTTGAAGGTCAACGTCGCGCCGAACAGGCAGAACAAGACTTACAAGAGCTTCAAGGAAATGCCGATTCCGTCGTTGTGGTACCGAACCAACGGCTGCTTGATCGAATGGATCGGTCATTAAAGATACGTGAAGCGTTCAGCCTCAGCGATGAAATGCTGCTCCGAGGTGTCGAGAGTATCACAGAATTTCATTCCAGTACCATGCAGAGTTAACGTCCACAGTGTAACTTGGTGCTGTGAGTTGGATATTAGTCTGAATATGCAAGGGTTCAGCCCTTTAAAAGCACTTAGATGCAGGTTAAGAATCAAATTCTTAACCTGCATCTGCGCGTATGGCAACTAATCTTTCAAGTTTTTTTAACGTGATGCACGTTTTTTGATCAAACTTCCGTCTTTAATGATAGAAGGTGTTAACCATTGCACACTGACTATTTTACAAACCTCGGCATTTTACTGAACTTTTTGGTAAATGCAAACGCCATCCAATCTGTTCATTAGGAGGCAACCTCGTGGAAAGAGAAGACGATGTTCAACTGATTCGCAAAATCCTATCGGGCGACGACGCTGCGTTTAGCATCTTGGTCGAAAGGCACCAAAAAAGCGTTCATGCCCTTGCCTGGCGGAAGATCCAAGATTTTCACTATGCGGAAGAGATTATGCAAGACACCTTCCTTAAGGCATACAAAAAACTTCCGACGCTCAAGAATCCCAATCAATTTGTGGGGTGGCTCCATGTCATCGCAAATCGGCTTTGCATTGATTGGGTTCGGAAGCAGAAGCCTGTGATACAATCCTTGGAGGACACACGTCAGGAAGAAATCGAGGATTCCTCCTATACACACCACGTGTCGAAGCAGCGAGTAACCGAAAGAACTGAGTATTGCCAGGCGCTTGTAAAAAGGCTACTGGAAAAACTGCCAGAAAATGAACGCAAGGTCGTCACACTCTACTATCTTGACGAAATGTCAACGAAAGAGATCGGCAAATTCATGGGCGTGTCGGTGAATACAATCACGAGCCGACTGCAACGTGCGCGAAAGCGTCTACAAACTGATCAAGAACTCTTAGATCAAGAATTCTTTGGTCATTTCCAATTATCAGATAATCTGAAGGAGAATATCATGAGTCAATTAGAGCAACTTCGGAGCAGGTTCGATGCATTCGTGGAACAGGTGAAATCTGATCCGGCATCAAGAGCGGATATTTTTAAGGAGGCATCCAAAGAGATTGAAGACGCACTTAAGGGTGAAATCACACCTGAGTTAGTGCATCTTGTTGTCGATGATATATACCCGTGCCTGGGCAGTCTCGGCATGGAAAAACGGTTATCTCTGCTCCGTCGGTATATGGATATCGCGCCAGATGATGCGGAGCGTTTCTGGTCGCATGACGGGTTAGTTAATACCCTCGCTTGTCTTGAGAGAAATCAAGAAGTTATTGACGAACAGACGCGTCTTTACCGTTGGGCATGCAACCAGTCAGAGAAACATGTATTGCGGATTATTTCCAATCTGAACAGTGCTGGATCTTGGGCAGCGGAAGGGCGTATTGATGACTGGATTCAACTTTATAATGAGGCGTCTGAACGCTTAGAGAACCCTAAAGTGAGTGACTACTCACGTTGCGATTTCTTGCAAATCGGAGCAGAAATCTTACGCGCGAATGGGCGGTTGGATGACGCACTTCTCGGAATAGAAAAGTTAGAACGTGCTAACAAAGACCAGAGATGGAAGCATTACTTCCGATTCTGGTTGGCTGTAAGAACGAATCGGCTTTTGTTGTATAGCAAACAGGAAGACTGGGAGCGTTTCGATCAAGTCTGGACGGATGTCCGGGCGTTTATTGAAGGAGACGCAGAAAAACAGAATGCCGGTTATCCGGTAAATGTTTACGACCTTATTTGGGCTGCGCATGACGTCGGTTGCTGTCTGGTATGGTCGAAGAAGTATGACGAAGCAACGCGTATGCTACAAATCGCTGTTGATTTGGGAAATGACAACCATTACGCTCACTTTCAGCTTGCTGTGAGTATCTGGGCATCGGAAAAGGATCGCGAGAAAACGCTACATCATTTGAAGACCGCCCAGGACTGCTACGTCGTAGATTCCTATAATTATCGGGATAGCTACTACCCTTCTTTCCTTGGAACACCCGAATTTTCGGATGTTAAGGACGATCCAGAATTTCTGAAAGCCTTAGGACAGAAGTAGGATAAACGGTTCAATTGTATTCTCCTGAATTTTATGGTATAATGTATCGCGTTGCTTAACGAGGACGATTGTTTCTAACACCGTTGAGTCCTTGTAACAACTGTAGTCGAATATACCTTAATATTCAGGAGAATTTTTTATGCGAAATCTGTGGGGACCATACAAACTTATGTTGGCTCTACTCGTATGCGTTTCCTTTTATTTACCACCACAAGAAACCAAAGCCGAAAAGGATACAGAAATGCAAAAGGACAGAATCCAGATTTATAAAGAAAACCCGCGCTACTGGCAGTATAAAGGCGGGGCGATCCTGCTCATCGGCGGTTCCGTCGAGGACAACCTATTCCAGATCCCGAACCTCAGAGAACATCTTGCGTTGTTGAACGCTGTCGGTGGCAACTATGTCCGGTCTACAATGAGTTGGGTGGATGAAGGCGATGTACCCCCCTTCAAAAAAGTCGGCGACCTGTACGATTTAAACCAGTGGAACGACGAGTTTTGGAACCGTTTTCGGAACTTCATCACGTGGACGCACGAGATGGACATCATCGTTCAAATTGAAGTGTGGGCGACCTTCAACTATTACCGAGAGCCGTGGGCTGCCAACCCTTTCAACCCAAAAAATAATAGCAATTACACCGCAGAAGAGACAGCGTTACCCACTGCTGTCAAAAGCCATCCGACTGCGACGGAGAACAACTTTTTCTGGTCTGTCCCAAAAGAACGGAATCAACAGACCGTTTTGAAATATCAGCAAAAGTTCGTGGACAAACTTCTCTCAGAAACACTCCAATACGGGCATGTGCTTTATTGTATGGACAACGAGACTTCTGTTACGCCTGCATGGGGTGAATACTGGGCAACGTATATCCAAAAACAGGCAGCTGCCGCTGGACGCGTCGTTGAGACGACGGAGATGTGGGACCCATGGGATTTATCGCACGAGAAGCATAAAGCGACGTTTGACCATCCCGAAACCTATTCGTTTTGCGATATATCACAGAATAACCATCAGAAAGGGCAGCGACATTGGGATAACGCCCAGAAAATTCGGGCACAACTCTCGCCGATCCGTCCTATCAATAATATTAAGATTTACG
The DNA here is from genome assembly GCA_022819945.1 of Candidatus Poribacteria bacterium. Taxonomy (GTDB): domain Bacteria; phylum Poribacteria; class WGA-4E; order WGA-4E; family WGA-3G; genus WGA-3G. The sequence goes on along the minus strand of JAJEGI010000067.1, from coordinate 12,676 downwards.
GGGCTGATGGCGGGAGGTTTGGCAACACGCAAGATGGATTGGAACGATTTTGGCGAAACATCTTCGGTGGATTCGCATCAGCACGGTTCCACCGTCCAGACAGCGGTGTCGGTTTGAATGAAACGGCGCGAGCACACCTCAAGAGTATGGTAATGCTTACAGACAGTATAGATATTTTTACGTGTGAACCGCATAACGATCTGTTGTCTAATAGAGCGGATAACGGCGCGTATACCATCGCCAACCCCGGACGCGAATACGCAGTCTATTTCCCTAATGGCGGTTCTGTTGATATCAACCTGAGTACTGATGGTAACACAGATACCCAAAAGGGAACGGTTCTATGGTTGGATATTGCTAACAGCGAATGGACACAGGAGACGGAAATCCAGTTCGGTGATAGCGTGACATTGTCGGCACCGACCAAAGCGCATTGGGCAGTTTTGATCCAAGCGAAATGACCGCGAAATCATTCCAGTGATATTAGGAAGCAAATTTTAGGTTTTGCGGAAGGTTGGAAGAAACGTTGTATCTGCCAACCTCCATACTTCCAATCTTCCAACGCATCTGAAGCTGAAAAACATAAATTTACGATTGGCACTTGCTGCGCAAGTCCTCACTCAGGAAATATTTCGTTTTTTTTGCATTCTCCACAATCTTGTGATATAATATATAGCGTTGCTAACGAGGAAATCTGTTGCCCACACCATTTTCAGTTTATCGGAGCGACCACCATGTTCAAACGTCGGCTGGACCAATTCAAACATGAAAATGTGGGAATGTTTGACCTCGCTTCTATCGGGATAACGCTCGCGCTCGCAATCTGTATCGGTTATTTCGGGGGTAAGTGGCTTGGTGGAAAATTAGGCAACGCAGCGGTTGGATCCTTCATCGGTTTCGGCATAGGGGTCGCCGCCGGATTCATGGAGATGTTCCGTTCAATCGCACGCTGGAATCGACGGCTTGCACGCTTAACAAAAAAACGCCACGACACTTCAGAACAAGCACAAGACACCGAAGAAACGTAGCACAGGAGATGTTTAGATGGGTCCCGTGTTAGAATTTGGCGACCGATCCATCCGTCATATCTACATCTTGACGATTTGTCTTACAGTTGTTATTGCGGCAGCACTGTTAGTCTTCAAACGTCTTGCGCTCCCGAGTTTCTTGATTGGCAGTGCTATCAGCTTGAGTCTGTTCTGGTCGCTTGAATTCGTTGTTCGGCGACTGATGCGTCCAGGGAAAACGAGGCGCGCGAAGTATGTGCTGGGTTTCATCGCGATCGGTAAATACGCAGTACTTGGCGGATTGCTCTATCTCCTGTTTAAAATGGAGTGGATGAACATTTACGCCCTCGCTGGCGGAATTGCCTTAGTACAGGGTGCTATTATTATCAAGGCAATTAGCCTGATGGTGTCCATCCTTTCCAATAAGGATTCCAATCAGTCGTGAGGTGAAGTTTTCCAATGCTATGAAGCATAGGCAACCAATATTTTTATATCCTACAAAAAATTGTCCAAACTATAGGACAATTTAGACCAAAGGAGAAAAAATGATTAGACTTAGACAGAAATTGATATACATGGTAGTAGGTTCACTATTTACCGTTATCGGCTATTTATTGGCAACATTGACAGCGGACCTAAATGCCCAAGACGACGAGAAGATTCAGCACTTTGAGGCAATTACCTGTCGGGTTTTAGGTGTTTTAGATGAAGAAGGGAAGGTTGTTATTGGCTTAGTAGGAGATGAACTTGGCGGTAAACTACTTGTTATGGATAAAAATGAAAAACGATCTGTTGAGTTAGGCATAAATAACACTAGCGGACATATCGGAGTTTCAAACAATAATGGGGAACCTGTTGCCGTTATTGGAACGATACCTTCAGGTGAGGGAATCATTTGGACAACAGACGAATCGGGGCAACTGGCAACCTGGACATCTAACCCTGAAAAACTTTTAAAAGCAATGCAGATGCGAGCACCAGGACCAGGTGAACACGCAAAAATACCTAAAGGAAACTCTATTCTTCTTAGTGTAGGTGCTAAACTGTCTCCTTTTAATGATGATGACTGTAGAAGTAAAATTAACATCTACTGGGATAGGTCTATTGTTGGCAAAGTTAAAAATAACGAAATAGTGTTTCCCTCAGATGGTACTGGTCAAATAATACTAGATGATGGAACCCGCTATACTTCTCCTGAAGGTTGTACAATTCGTGATTTTGTCATCGTTTCAGGTTCTCTAATTGTCAATAGACCGAAGTGATTGAGACTGATGAGTGGTTGGTAGTAGGGCAATTCATTGCCCGTTCCCCCGTGCGATTCATCGGACTTATAGACTATTAGTTGAATTTATCATTTTTAAGGGGAATCCGTTCCCGGAACCGGAACAAGAGGGGCAGGTCTACGTGACCAAAGGCGGGAAAAGTATTACCGTGCAGGGTGTAGTTCTTTGCGAAAGAGTAAGATTCCGAAGTCCTTGGCGGAGGCGAAGGAGCAGCAGTATACGCCTTGTAGTCGGTGTAATCCACCGCAGTAAAGAATGCACAGGCTAACAACCTATGCTACGAAATCCCAGTCTGCGTTGTTTTTCTTGTAGCACAAACTTTTAGTTTATGTGCTATGGCTGCAAACTGGAAAGTTTGTGCTACAAAGGATATTTTAGATGTTTAGGTACTTCACTATATCCGTAGTACTACTCACATTTTTTATTGGATGTTTTGAACGGAGCGGGCCGGACATCTTCACGCCGCAGTCGTTCATCGACGAGTTGAACGCCGAAACGGAAGTACGCCCTACACAGCTGCGCAAAACGGATTTAACGCCGGCTGAAGGCTTCCAACTTCTGAAAGACGAAGTGTTAGCACTCGGCGGCAAGGTCCCTGTCTATCGCTTTATTACTATAAGAGACATTGTAATAAAATATGAAAAAGCTATCGTTTATCTGCTTGGTTGTGGGACTCAGTTTGGCAATAGTCGTCGGGAGTTTCGCAGCCGAGAATGGTCACCGTAGTTTGCTCTCTCCGATTTCAAAACTTTTACCGGATGAAATAATCCCGGAACCGACTCGGTGGCATCAGCCCGATCTCATACCCAACACATACTTTGCTGTTCTCGTTTTAGCACTGCTTTTTATTTTCGCCACCCGGAAGTTGAAACGGATACCTGAAGGGAAAGGACAAACCCTATTGGAGGTGTTTGTCGGCGGTATTATGGACTTCTTCGGGCAGATTTTAGGCGATCACGGCAAAAAGTATGTGCCATTCGTTGGCTCCTTCTTTATCTTTATTCTTGCCCTGAACTATCTCGGAATCATTCCGGGGCTTCAACCCCCAACAGCAGATTTAAATACAACGCTTGCCCTCGGTATAACGGCTGTATTAGGCGTTCAAATTATTGCTATTAAGGAGAACGGGATAGCGGGCTATCTGAAACATTTAGCCGGTAATCCACCGTGGTTAGGCGTCTTAATGTTCCCACTTGAAGCTGTGGCACAGTTATCGCGGGCAGGTTCGCTCGCTGTCCGTCTGTTCGGAAATATCTTTGGTGAGAAAGCGGTGGTTATTGAACTCACAAAACTCGGACTTATCGTGCTGATTGCAGATGCCATACCGATTATTCCGGTGCAAGTGCCGATGCTGTTCTTCGGGCTGTTTGTTGGCTTCCTGCAAGCATTCGTTTTTACTATTTTAACAACTATCTACATCGTGTTGTTTATAGAACACCATGACGACGCGCATGAAGCGCATCACTAATTTTCTGGGACTAGGGCGGGGTTACCCCGCCCCTACAAGTCCTTATCTGTCCAAGGAGGACATTTCATGATTTATTTAGCAGTGTTGGCGTTCGGTGTAACTTTGGGATTGCCGATCGCTGTCATTTTCGCCTCAAGAGCACAAGCAAATGCCGCAAGTACCGCTCTTGAAGGTATCGCACGTCAACCCGAGGCCGCACCGCAGATCCAAACCGCAATGATTATCGGTTTGGCACTCATCGAGTCGCTCGTTATCTATTCGCTTCTAATGTTCTTTCTCTTGTACAATAAACTGCCAGAGGGCGAAATCCTCAAAGAGATGATTGATGCGGATGCAAAACGAGTCGCGACAGATGTCAGAAGCGGAAATTAAATAACGCCTGACTGAAGACGTATGGCACGGTTTGCGAGCCGAGACGGTTTATCCAGAAGACACGCACAAACTGATACGTCTTCAGTTTCAAAAATAGAGTACAGCAGACTTATGCAAAACACCAAGCATAGGACAACAAATTATGTCCTATATACAGCGATTTTAATGGGCATCTGTCTCAACGGCGCGTTCGCGGCTGAGACACCAGCCGGTGGCGGACTCCTAAGCCAGCTCGGAATTGACCCGAAGACGATCCTCATCCAAGCGATCGGCTTTCTGATTGTGCTTGCCGTACTTTGGAAGTTTGTCTTTGGCAAAGTGGGTGGACTTTTAGAGGATCGCAGGTCTGAAATCACCTCACAAATAGAGCAATTGCGGACGGATCGCGAAGAGTTAGACCGCCTCACCGCAGAGACGCGTCAACGCCTTGCCGATATCGAAACTGAGGCGCAAACCAAAATCCAAACTGCAATTGAACAGGGAAACGCCGAACGTCAGGAAATCCTCACGCAAGCACGCCAAGAAGCAGAGGATGAAGTCACAAGAGCCAGAGCAGAGATTCAGCGTGAGAAGGATGAAGCCATCTCCGAACTACGCAGTGTTGTCGCTGAACTCGCTATTGATGCCGCCAGTAAAATCATAAGCGAGGAACTCAATGCAGAGAGACATCAGCACATTATCGATGCATCCATTAGCAGATTGCCAGCGGACTCGCGTTAGTAGGACCTTTTTTATTTAAGGTGAAAACGAACTATGAGAGACATTCGGGTTGCAAAACCTTACGCGCGCGCCCTATACGAAGCTGCGTTGGAACAAGACGCTTTGGCATCTATCACCACAGATGTGGACAAGCTGCGAGAATTGATCGATCAATCTGAGGAACTCACGCAATTAATCCACAGTCCTGTTCTGTCTCCACAATTTAAAAGCGAGACGTTTGAGCAGCTTTTCGCAGACGCAATGCATCCGCTGATGATTAATTTCTTCAAACTCCTCGCATTAAAGCAGCGTGAACGCTATCTCATCGCAATAATGGATGTCTTTTCAACAATTGTTGACGACGCTGCAGGTAGACTCGTCGCAAAAGTGACGACGGCTGTGCCTATAACACCGGAGCAAGCGGAACGATTTACAGCGCAATTAAGCGCATACTCGGGAAAACAGGTGCGGTTAGAAACCACAACCGATGCGCAAATCCAAGGCGGATTCATTGTGCAATTAGACGATACCGTTTTTGATGCAAGCGTCGCCTCCCAACTCCAACGCCTGAAACAACAACTCGCTAAAGGGTAACGGGACTGATGCCAGGAGCGATGTTAAAAAGACTACCGCGGAGGACTCTTCTGAGATTTTCACAAGAATTGAATAACATCAGAAAACAAAACCTCCGCAAGGAACTTTAAAAAATGGCAAGAGAAGTCCGACCGGACGAAATATCGAATATCCTTAAACAACAACTGCAACAGTTTGAACAGGACGTGGATGTCTATGATTCCGGCACCGTGCTGGAAGTAGGCGATGGCATCGCGCGGGTCCACGGGCTTGCGAATGCCATGGCAAGCGAAATGATCGAATTCCCTAACGACATCTACGGGATCGCTTTTAACCTCGAAGAAGATAACGTCGGTTGCGTCCTGTTCGGCGAAGACCAACTCATACACGAAGGGGACACCGCCAAACGGACAGGACGACTCGCCGAAGTGCCTGTCGGTGAAGCACTCCTCGGACGGATTGTCGATGCACTCGGTCAACCTATTGACGGTTTGGGTGATATCGAAACAGAGCACCGACTCCCAGTAGAACAAAAGGGGCTTGGTATTGTTCAACGGCAACCTGTTAGCGAACCGCTTTACACAGGTTTAAAAGCAATTGATAGCTTGACACCTATCGGAAGAGGACAGAGGGAACTGATTATCGGGGACCGGCGAACCGGCAAAACCGCAATCGCTATAGATGCCATTCTGAGTCAGAAGGACACAGATGTCTACTGTATTTATGTTGCTATCGGTCAAAAAGGGTCTACGCTGGCACAAGTTGCCAATACCCTTCGCGAACATAATGCGATGGAGTATACCACTATCGTCGCTGCCGCAGCAAGTGAGCCATCACCCCTTCAGTACATCGCACCTTACTCTGGTACTTCAATGGGCGAATACTTCCGAGATAACGGGAAACACGCACTCATCATATACGATGACCTGACAAAACATGCTTGGGCATACCGTCAGATGTCACTGCTTTCACGAAGACCGCCCGGTCGCGAAGCATACCCGGGTGATGTGTTTTATTTGCACTCACGTCTCTTAGAACGCGCCGCAAAATTGAGCGACGAAATGGGCGGGGGATCTCTCACTGCGCTGCCAATCATTGAAATCTTTGAAGGTGATTTGACGACCTACATCCCCACAAACGTTATCTCTATTACAGATGGGCAGATATACCTTACAACGGATCTGTTTAACCAAGGGGTGAGACCCGCAATTGACGTTGGCACGTCTGTTTCACGGGTTGGTGGTGATGCGCAAGTGAAAGCGATGAAATCGGACGAGGTTGCAGGCACACTAAAACTTGATCTCGCCAGTTTCCGAGAAGTTGCTGCATTCGCACAATTCGGATCGGATTTAGACGCATCAACGCAATCGATGCTCCTCCGTGGCACACGGCTTGTGGAATTGCTGAAACAGCCGCAATACGAGCCGATGCCTGTTGAACGAGAAGTTACCTCTATCTTCTGTGGTACGAACGGCTACTTAGACGATGTTCCTGAATCCGAAGTAGCGCGGTTTGAATCCGAATTTCTGCAATACCTTGACAGGAATCACGCCGAACTCCTCTCAGAAATTGCAGAAACCGGTGAGTTGAGTGATGAATTGCTCGAAACCTTGCACGCTGCTGTAAAAGCATTCAAGGAAAATTGGAGTGATACACCGGCAGCAACACCGCAACAAGAAGACGCACACACTGAAGCGGAGTAATCATGGCAACCCTACGAGAAATTCGCCGTCGCATCGCCAGTATTCAGAACATTGAGCAAGTAACCGATGCTATGCGCGTTGTCGCTGCAGCACGACTCCGTCGCGCACAGGAAAATATCATCGCAACGCGACCTTACGCTGAAAAACTGAACACGATCATTGGGCATCTCATCTCGCAGATGAATACTGAGGAACAGGCGTTGACACATCCGCTCCTTGAAACCCGCGAGATAAAGCATGTCTGTATCGTTTCTGTCTCCGGCGACCGCGGGTTATGCGGAAGTTTCAACAGCAACGTCATCCGTACAACGACCCAACGGATAGCACACTATCAAGAGAGTGGCGCGGATGTGACGCTGATCTGCATCGGAAGACGAGGGCAAGAGCACTTTGTCCGTCGCGGCTACGACATCACCGATTCATACATCAATATCTTCCGACAACTTGAATTTCAAACGGCTGTTGATGTTGTCCACGAGTTTGAGCATCTCTATATCGACAAAAAAATTGACAAAGTCGAGGTTGTCTACAATAACTTCAGGTCTGCTATTCTCCAGACAGTGCTTGTTGAACAACTCCTCCCGTTAGTACCTGAGGTGCCAGAAGGGGATACACATTTCTTAGATTATGTGTACGAGCCGAGTCAGATAGAACTTTTTGAAATGCTACTCGGAAAACACCTGAACATGCAAATGTGGAAGGTGCTTTTGGATTCAAACGCTGCAGAGCAAGCAGCGCGTATGGCAGCGATGGAAAACGCCACACAGAAGGCGAAGGAACTCATCGACGAGTTAATTCTTCAGCGCAACAGAGCGCGTCAAACACAGATTACAACAGAAATTTCCGAGATTGTAAGTGGCGCAGCCGCATTAGAAGGTTAAAGGTAGCAGGTAGAAGAATAGCAATCAGCAGTGTGGGAAAGTTTCAAAGTGTTCTAAAGTTGAGAATGCCTCGCAGTGAGAGTAACTTTAGCTACACTTTACAAACTTTACAGGCTGATAGCCGAGGAGGTTCCAAATGCCAATCAATGTCAACAAACAGATTGAAGAGGCGATGGAACGCGGCGAATTCGCCAATTTACCCGGCAAAGGTAAACCGCTCAAGTTCGATACAAATCCTTTCCTAACGCCGCAAGCCCGAATGACGAACAGGCTCTTAAAAAAGAACGGATTCGCACCGCGGTGGGTTGAATTAGAAAAAGAAATTAAGCAAGAAAAAACGCAACTTGAAAGAATTCTCACAAATCTGAAAGGTCGTCGAAAGCGATTAGAGACTATTGTCCAGAAGCATCCCCATCGGCATAAGGCAGTCAGCCGAAGTTTTGCGCATGAACGTGCCCGCAGTATTGCACAATACACCGAGAAACTCGAAAACCTGAATCAGAAAATTCAACGCGTGAATCTCCTGATGCCGACCCGAAATCGGCAATACGCATTAATCAATCGGGCACAGATGCTCACTCGCTTCCAAAAGGCGTGTCCGGGGATATGACTGTGCATAGACGTGCACAGTGTTTCAGCGGACTGTAACTTGGGAGTGATCGTGCGGAACAGAAGTACCAGTATGAGTAGGGATCGGTTATCAGTTAAAAAGGCAGAACAATTCAACACTTCCTGAAGTCCTTCAAGTTTGGGAAGATTGTTACAAAACACCTCTTAACCGAAAACTGATAACTGACAACTGACCACCATATAAAAAAGGAATCTCACATGAACCAAGGAAAAATATTAGAAGTTGTCGGCGCACGCGTTGACATAGATTTTTCGGAAGGCGAATTGCCGGATATCCTCAACGCTGTTAAAGTTCAACGTTACGATGGAAGCGAGTTGGTACTTGAAGTTCAGCAGCACTTAGGCGAAAATCGAGTCCGTGCGGTCGCTATGGATACAACCGACGGATTGGTGCGCGGCGCACTCGCAACCGATACTGGCGGTCCCATTACTGTCCCCGTCGGTGATGCAGTCCTCGGACGCGTTTTTGACGTAACAGGTCAACCCATTGATGAAAGAGGCGATGCCGGCGAATCTGAACGATACTCTATTCACAGACCACCACCCCCGCAGGCAGAACTCACTACAGCTGCGGAAATGTTAGAAACAGGTATCAAAGTTATTGATCTGATTCAACCCGTTGTTCGCGGTGGAAAGGTCGGATTCTTTGGCGGCGCAGGTGTCGGCAAAACTGTTTTGGTCGCTGAACTGATTTACAACATCGCCACCCAACACGGCGGTTATTCCGTCTTCTGTGGTGTCGGTGAACGGACGCGCGAAGGGAACCAGTTCTGGCTTGAACTTGACGAATACGGTGTAATTGACAAAACGGCGATGGTGTTCGGACAGATGAATGAACCCCCGGGCGCGCGTCTCCGCGTCGGGCTTGCTGGCTTGTCTATGGCGGAATATTTCCGTGACCAGCAAGGTCAAGACGTTCTTATCTTTATCGACAACGTCTTCCGCTTCACGCTCGCAGGTGGCGAGGTATCAGCACTGCTCGGACGGATGCCTTCTGCTGTCGGATACCAGCCAACACTCGCAACCGAGATGGGTGAACTGCAAGAGAGAATTACCTCTACACAACACGGATCAATCACCTCATTCCAAGCGGTTTATGTTCCCGCTGACGACTATACCGATCCAGCTGTGGTCTCTGTATTCGCGCACCTTGACGCTGTAACACGATTGGAAAGAAGCATCGTTCAGAAGGGGAGATTCCCCGCTGTGGATCCGCTTACGTCAAGTTCGCGTATTCTGACAGCAGAAGTAATCGGCGAAGAACATTATCAGACTGCATTTAGGGTCAAGCAGGTGTTACAAGAATATGGTGACCTGCAAGACATTATCGCTATCCTCGGTGTAGATGAATTGTCCGACGATCAAAAGTTGGTTGTCAATAGGGCGCGGAAGATAGAGATGTTCCTCACACAACCGATGTTTGTGGCTGAACGTTTCACCGGAACCCCAGGTAAGTACGTGAAGATTGAGGATACCGTGCAAGGCTGCCAAGCAATCCTTAACGGTGACTGCGATGAACTGCCTGAACAATCGCTACGTTATATCGGTACGATTGACGAAGCCTTTGAGCAAGCCAAAAGCGCAGACTTAGAAGAGGCCGCCGACTAATTATCTTTGTTGATGCTAACTGCATGTAGTTTTGCCAAACTGGCAAAACGGATTACGCCAATAGACGTTACCAGCGAAAAAGAACGCTGCCGAACGCTTGGCGTTAGGTTAAAAAATGTTAAACAGAAGTTTTCATCTTGAAATCCGGACACCGGAACAGTTGATCTATGAGGGGGACGTAACGAGCGTTCAGGCACCGGGAGTCGAAGGCAATTTCCAGATTCTGGCAGGGCACATCCCTTTTCTCACAGCGTTGGATGTGGGTGAGATCCGTGTCCGTGAATCATCAGAGACATCGCAGTTAATGGCAACAAGCGGAGGTGTCTTTGAGGTGCTTCGGACGGGTGTCACTGTACTCGTTGAGACTGCGGAGTGGGCATCCGAAATCGATGTGTCACGCGCAGAAAGTGCATTAGACCGGGCACAAACACAACTTACGGAAAACGCACCAGACCTGAACCGCCCACGTGCAGAAGCCGCACTCGCCCGCGCCAAAAACCGCATCAAAGTAGCGAGTAATTTGTAGATATTGACCCGCTGTGTCCTGTAGTCTCAATTCCTACTACCATTCGCTAAATGGATGATGAACGCTTCAAGGCTTTCTGTCTTCGCAGCCTCGCGTAGCAGGGTCCTAAGCCGTTGCAAATCGTCTATGGCTTCAAGCGCGGGCTTTAATACCTCTGTATTCACGTTCTCAAGACGGTCATCCAAGAACATAAGGATATTCTCTATGGTGCTCTCCTTGGCTCCCCGTTCAAGGCCTTGTTCAAGCCCTTCTGCTCTCGCTTTCTCTGTAATGTGTTGGTAAACCGATGAATCTTGCATAATTTCCTCCGCTAAAAGATCCGCTATCGCCTCTGCCGGATGAACCAAGCCACCCATCACCCATAAGTCTACAAGTAAGTTGTTGCGCACCGACACATCTAAAGATAGTGCCTTCGTCGCCTCAACACATTGATGCAACCACTGTAGCGAATCCAAGCCAACAGGCGGTTTCATCAATCCACAGAACGGTATTAAACCCGGATGCCGCGCCCCAAGAAAAGATGCGCCATCTTCTTCTATCAACCGAATCACTTTATATTCAACGATGAAGCGATACCCCGGCACCTCTTGAACATAACTACCTGGATCGTTCACCCCCGCATTAGGACGCAAGTAAATCACGTGCGAAAAGATCGGTAACCCGTATCTTTCATAACATCGACCCAGGTAGCCCACCGTCCGACGCACCATATCCAAATGCCTGCTGTCGCTCGTTTGGAACTCGCAATGTACTAAAACGACTTTATCATCAAGACGGACCTTGATCAAACTATCCATTTGACGCTTTTCTACAGTCATTAGCTCACTTTCGAGATGTTCAAGAAATTCAACATCTACCCCCCGCATCAGAAACCCAAGCATATCTTCGGGGAACGCGTGAACCGCATCTTTGGCGACAATATCAAATCGCTGGTGTGGTAAGGCATGCTTCTCAAGGATCGAGGACGTTACAACTTCGTCTTTCATATCTATAGTATATAACAGCTTCTCCAATAATGCCAACGTTTTCTTTTGGACTTTGGCACTTTGTAAGCGCGCCTTTTTTCTTTGTCAGAATCAAGATTTACAGAGTCGAAACCAAAATTTGGCGAGGCGATACCCGGTATCAAGCAGGTAAAGCGCAACTCGCCGCGTATCTCAAATTGGAAAACGTACAGGAGGGATACTATGTCGTCTTTGATCACCGGAAGGAACCGGAACCCCGCGTAGAAACCGACCACTTTGACAGCTTAACAATTCGGAGTTATGTCATCCCCGTCATCCAAGAAGCCCCTTTACACACGCCGATATAAAATCGGTTCTGTGAACCCGAAGATAAGTTTACATTTGTAGCATAGGCTGTTAGCCTGTACCTCCGTGAGACACACATTCACAAGTTTACATAACGAGGCAAATGTCCAAGTAATTACGGGATCTACTATAAAGCAGTTTCAAGCAAGAGTTCCTATCGTATGCTTTGAAGTGCTTTTTCAATCAGAGATTTAAGGCGTGCATCGCCCGCCTTTTCCGCAAGCCGCAACGCAATTTGGAAATCTCGCTTTGCCTCCCCAGTGTGACCCAGCATACCCTTTGCAAGTCCACGCAGCAGATATGCCTCAGCAAGATCGGGTTTTAGTCGAATAGCAGCATCATAATCCGCAATCGCAGCAGCATATTGTTCCAAGTTAGCCTTCGTACGTCCCCGATAGTAGTATGCCGTGGCATCCTCAGGTCTTAGGCGGATAACGATGTCATAATCCGCAATCGCAGCAGCGTGTCGTCCTAAGGCACCCTTCGCAACTGCTCGATTCCCGTATGCCGTGGCATCCTCAGGTCTTAGGCGAATAGCGGTGTCATAATCCGCAATCGCAGCAGCGTGTTGTTGCAAACGAAACTTCGCAAGTCCCCGATAGTAGTATGCCGTGGC
>JAJEGI010000107.1 GCA_022819945.1 Candidatus Poribacteria bacterium | reverse complement strand
AGATGAAAATCGTAATGGCGAATTTAACGCTTGTATGTGCCAGTTTAATTGTCTTGAGTTTGGTGTTTACCGGTATCAGCAATGCCGAAATTGATCTGAAAACTGTTGCCGGGATGTGGCTCTTTGATGAAGGTAAGGGCGATACCGCTGCGGATGCCTCTGAAAATGGTAAAGACGGAGAAATTATGAACGCTCCGAAATGGATAAAGAACGGTAAATTCGGAGCCGCACTGGAATTTGATGGGAATGAAAGTAAAGCGCATGTGCTTGTCGGAAATTTAGGGTTGGCTGGAGAGGTCACAGTGGTGCTATGGGCGAAACCGAGTGATGTCGCCAATGATGATCGGTTAATATCGAATGTCAGTGGACCGACAAATCCGGCTTTCGCAATTCGGTTCCAAAATGGTGCCGTTGACATTTGGGGCAAGGCGTGGAAACCCGTCATCCCAAAATTTGATGAAAATAAATGGGGCCACTATGCGTTTGTATTGGATGATGAAGGAAACGCGACGGGCTATTACAACGGCAAAGAAGGTGCCACAGTTGCCGATACCTATGTTTTTACGGATATCAGTATCGGCGCAACTTTTTTGCATCAATGGGGACAATATTATTCCGGTGTCTTTGACGATGTCGCGTTTTTCACTGTCGCGCTGACTGCGGCTGATATTAAAACCATCATGACAACAGGTCTCAAATCCGCGTTGGCGGTTTATCCCGCTGGCAAATTAGCCACGACATGGGGAAATATAAAGAGCGATTGGTAAGGGGCAAACTGAGTGCAAAGCAACTTTCATCAGATAGAATCCGATTTACTTAAGATAATCCTCGTCATCGTGGCAATGGTGGTGGGGATCTCCGTTTCCTATGCAGAAAACCGAGTTGTGGGACACTGGGAGGGACAGATTGAGATTCCGGGTCAACCCATCGCAGTGAAAATTGATCTCACTCTCAACGATAGTGGCTGGAGCGGAACTATCGACATTCCAGCACAAGGCGCGAAGGAATTACCTCTGTCTGATATCCTTGTTGTGGAAGAAGATAGTAGTCTGCGCGTCAAGTTCTCAATTCGCGGCGTGCCGGGGAATCCGACCTTTGATGGAAAACTACAAGACGGTGCCATCAGTGGTCCGTTCAGCCAAAGTGGTGCCACATTCAACTTCCGCCTCTCTCGTGATAGTGTCGTCAAGGATCCCAAAAGACCGCAAGAACCGAAACCGCCGTTCCCCTATAAAATCGAAGAAGTCGCATTTCAAAACGGTCCAGTTAACCTCGCTGGCACTCTGACGTTACCACAAGGTGACGGTCGGTTTCCGGCGGTGCTCCTCATCTCCGGTAGCGGTTTACAAGATCGAGACGAGACGTTGGTCGGACACAAACCGTTTTGGGTGCTTGCTGACCATCTAAGTCGTGCAGGCATCGCCGTACTCCGTGTGGATGACCCGGGTATTGGTAAGTCAACACCACATCCGAAACCGCCAACGACGGCGGATTTCGCAACAGACGTGGAGGCAGGTGTAGCGTTTCTTAAGGCAGATGACCGCATCGGTCACGTCGGGTTGATCGGTCACAGCGAAGGCGGTCTCATCGCAGCCATTGTCGCGAGTCGCAGCAATGCTGTCAGTTTTATTGTGCTGATGGCCGGTCCGGGTGTACCTGGTGCCGAGTTGTTGCGGAAACAGAACGAACGTATTTTCGATGCAGCGGGCATCGCGGGTGAGCGTAAACAGAATTTACTGGTGCTTCTTGATCGGTTGTTCATGATCCTGACTTCAGAGGATATGGCGGAAGACGAGCGGCGACAAGAGGTAGAGGAAATCGTACGCAAGCAGCTTGAAATTAACGGTGTGCCGCGAGCGCAACAGGACGAAGTGCAGGTACGGATACTCGCGGAACAGTCCCTGACCCCATGGATGCGCTATTTCCTAACTTTCGATCCGCGTCCTGCGTTTGAGAAAATCCGAGTGCCTGTCCTCGCGCTTAACGGTGAATTGGATGTGCAGGTGGATGCCGAACAAAATCTCATCGCTATCGCTGCAGCCCTCGAAAAAGGCGGCAATCGCAATGTGACTGTGCATCGCTTGCCAAAACACAATCACCTCTTCCAACGCGCCAAAACAGGGCTGATCAACGAATATGGTGTTATTGAGGAAACGATCTCACCAGAGGTATTGAACATAATCCGAGACTGGACCTTGTCAATGACACAGAAAAAAAAGGGCATTGTTATACGTCCTTGAGAACTCCAAATATATGGAGCGAACCCATGGAATATCAAGTACTCATTACTGTTTGTGTAGTCTTTACACTAATATTGGCAAATGAACGCAACAGTGCGATGGCAGCTGAACCTGACGGACTTGTTGGTCGTTGGGATTTTGATAACGGGACAGGCACTGACCTTTCCGGTAACGGCAACCATGCGGTACTTGGTGGAACAACGATCTATTCACTCGGTGAAGGACACGCCTGCATCGAAGTGATGCGGAAGACAGAGCCGATGCGAATCCCTGTGCCTAAGAATTCCGCACTTGCAATATCGCGTGGCACAATCTGCTTCTGGTTAAATTCGGGGTCGGATAGGTCCAACATTCTCGGATACAACAACGATGCGATTGAAATTAACAACTACCGCGGTTGTTTTCAGGTGCGTTTCCGAGGTGAGAGAGATTTTGAATACTGGGAAGGGATTCTTGATTATGATTGGCCCAAATACGACCTACGCGAATGGGCGTTCTATCCACATGTGAAAGCCTCCGTCGGTGATTCCGAATGGCATCTGTTCGCGGTCGTCTACGATGACACAGCGAAGCAGATCGTGGGATGGCGTGATGGTGAGCAGATCGCAACAATTGATTTATCTACAGTAAACATGGAGCCACTGCGCCGAGAGGGTTTAACTGAGATTCGGACCAGTGAAGATTTTACTGGCTATCTCGACGATCTCCGTATCTACAATAACCCGCTGACCGACGCTGAAGTTAGGCAGATTTACGAGGAAACCAAGGACATCTATGCGGGAAGACGTGATACGAACCCTACCGATAAAAAGCAGAGCACTTACAAATATCAAGAGGTAGACAGGACGCTCTATAAGGCGTGGCTACAGTTCAATCCACTCGCGACTGAACAGCCAAATCAGGATCTGTTTAGAAACATTATTGCTGAAGGCACAAATTCGACTGTCCGGACGGCTGGTTCCGAATTAGCACAGGCGGCGGAATCCATGTTCGGTTTCAAGCCATCCGTTTCGGAGACTGCCACTGTCGCTGGACCGAAGGTTATCCTCGGAACAGCCGAAACCTCAAACTGGATCCGCGATCGTGCCGAAGACCTCCAACTGAATCGAATTGAACGTGATGGGTTCGTCATCAAGGCGATAGAAGGAACGGTTGTTGTCGCCGGAGGAAAACCCGCAGGCGTTGTTTTTGGTGTATTCGATCTGATGCGTCGCATTCAAATTGGGCAGAATCCGCTTGAACTTGATGTCCTGGAAAACCCGCAGGTGCCTATCCGTATGGTCGCACATTGGTCCTACTTCCGTGGACTTTTCGGCGACAGATGGCGGGGTGGCGGCAGAGACAACTCAATCTTCAGTTGGGAAGAGTTGCGCACCGGCGATACAAAATTAATCCGCGATTGGGTGCGTATGTTGGCATCGTGCGGTTGGAACGCGCTCTGTCCGAGTGAGATTAACTGGCACTACCGAAACAACTTCCTTGAACATCTGGATGAGGTCGAAAAACTTGCCGACATCTGTCGAGATTACGGGATCACACTCTATTGGAGTCCGAATTATCTCCTCGCACTCGACCCTAAAACCGCCGACGCACTTTATGAAAGAGTCCCCGACTTCGGCGGATACCTGATGAAACTCGGTTCGGAGAAACAGAACGGCGACCCGCGGCCCCCGATGGTCAACCGCATTGCCGATACACTGAAGCCTTACGGTGGAAAGGTACTTGTACGGGCATTCGTCTACGGCAACCTCCGATACACACCAGAACCCTACCGAAATCTGATCCCCTACGATCTGTTCGCTCATGAAGATGGCAACTTCCGAGATAACGTTATTATAGTCCCCAAAGGCAGTCCGCTGGATTGGGATCTGTGGGCACCAATCCCAGCACTTGACGGCGCGATGCAGAAAAACTTGTATGGCAGTGAACTCGTCATTGACAAGAGCTGGCCCGTCTCTTGGGTCAAGAAATGGAAGTGGTGGTTTGAACAAGACACCTATCGCGATGGACCGGGGAGTTTGAACAAATTCAATGTCGATTGCATCATGGGTGTGTCTATGATCTCACCTTCACCCGCATGGACAAAATCTCCATTGAACGCAGTGAACTATTACGGACTCGGACGACTCTCTTGGAATCCGGACCTCACAGTGGATGAGATTTATACGGAATGGATTCGACAGACCTTTGGCGACGATCCAGAGGTGCTGCAGACAACCAAGACGATCTTGATGATGCTCGAAGAAATCACGCGCAAGACCTATAACTACCGTGGGTATCGCGGCATCTGGCTTGATTCCAGCGACCCCGGTATGGCACAAGTCAAGACCCCTTATATAGTCAATAAAGAAGGTGTAGGCACTATAACACCCGCACTGCGTGAGCGCGTGTTAGCACAGTACGCGCCAGGGCTGCGCGAGATATATGGAGACCGGTTACGCGGAGAAGCACACCTCACTGCCTTCCATTTCACAGAACACGATCAGCGACTCTCTATCGGCAGAACCCTCATCCAGGACATCTATGCTAACATGGAAGAAGGCGTTGAAATGGCTGCACGGGCAGCACAACTCTGGCAAACACTTGAGAGAAAAATAGATCCACACAGACACCAATACACCCTAAAAACCCTAGTCGACTATACCCTGTCCGTACGCAGTATGACCCTTAAGAAATGGGTGACGAACTTTGAAGCACATACAGGCAGAACACGCGCGGACACACGCACAGGATTAACACAAGAGGCACTTGCGGAAGTCGGCACATACAACGTGCGTCATTTCGGTGCTATCGCCGACGGCAAATCCAACGATACGGATGCAATCAACCAAGCCATTGCTGACTGTAACGCCGCGGGGGGTGGCACTGTTTTCGTGCCGTCTGGGGTTTATGCAACCGGTGCTATCCATCTGAAAAGCAATGTCACACTCGCGCTTGATGCGGGGGTTACACTCAAGGCTTTATCTGACGCAAATGTCGCGCTCCTTATCGGAGAAAACCTCGAAAATGTAAACATCTACGGTCCGGGTTCCGTTGATGGAACAGGCAACAACGCCATTACCCTGCAACACTGCAAAAACGTGGAGATCCGAAACTTGAACGTCTATAACGGTGGCGATTGCGCGATGCTTGCCACAGGTTGTGACGGTATGCTGATAGATAATGTCAACATCCGAACCGATCGGGACGGTCTCAACCTCTCCGAATGCCGTAACGTAACGGTTAGCGACTGTCGTATTGACGCAGTACATCGCGTGTACGGTAGACCTGTGGGCGGTGGTACCGCAATAAAACTTGGTGGCGAAGTCTCCTCATCGGACAACATCACTGTTCAAAATTGTTTCCTTATCAGTGGTGGCAACGCGCCCGAACCTGATACAGAGACAATGAACAGTCCCGGCAATATCTGTTTTGAGAACGTTCGAGCTGTTGGTAGAAACATTTTATAAAAGTATTTAGGAAAAATAGTGGATCGGCAGCGCACGATACCTACGGCACATAACACTAAAAACATACCAGTTCGTTTGAACCCTAAAGCAAAACAAAACCCACTCTGTCCTTGCAAGGTTATAAATAATGTATCTTTACAAAAAAATCATACCGTTACTCCTAAGTGGTATCCTATTATCCATAGCAACAAGCTGCTTCACGGATACCGCTGGGCAATCTAAGCAATCTAAAAAGATAGTTGTCTCTAACCCTACCGATCCTGAAAAAGGCTTGGGTCGCACTGAGGCTTTCTCATCAAATCTGCCGATCGTTATTATTGATACGGCTGGAAAGTGGATTCGCGATGAACCCAAGATTCCGGCACGGATGAAAATTATTTCTGATAAATCCGGTGGTAGAAATACCCTAAATAGCCGACATGTTGATTTCGAGGGAAAAATCGGTATAGAGTTGAGGGGCAAAACGTCGCTGCGGTTCCGAAAACATCAGTACGGCATTGAAATCCAGGACGATGCAGGCAATGACAAAGATGCCTCGTTACTACAATTGCCAGCAGAATCAGACTGGGTGCTAAATGGACCTTATTCCGATAAAACTCTCATGCGGAATTATTTGGCGTACGAGTTCAGTAATCGCATCGGTAGATACGCAAGCCGAACCAAGTTTGTTGAAATGTTTCTCAATGATAAAGGGGATGCAACCATCGGAGACAAACATTACGTCGGCGTCTATCTACTCATAGAAAAAATAAAACGCGGAAAAGACCGTGTCGATATTAAATCGCTGAAACCCGCGGACATCACCGGTGGCTATATGCTGAAAATCGACAAAATGGACTGGTATGAGACCTATTTCTCCACACATTACGGCACACGACTGTTTTATGTTTACCCGAAAGGACGCGAGATGTCCGATGCCCAAAAAACATGGATTCAGAACTATATGAACGAATTTGAAGCGGCGTTAGCTGGAAAGGATTTTAAGGACCCAGAACGTGGATACGCCAAGTACATAGATACCGATGCCTTTATTGACCATTTCATTATCAACGAACTTTTCAGAAACATAGATGGATTTCGGAACAGCACATACATGTACAAAGACAGAGGCGGTAAACTAAAGATGGGACCCGTCTGGGATTTCAACCTCTCAATGGGCAATTCAAGTTTCAATCAGGGTTGGAAAACCGAAGGATGGTTGATTTACACAAACCCTGTCCCTTTCTGGTGGGATCGACTGCTAACAGACAGAAATTTCACACGAAAACTCGTCAAGAGATGGCAAGAACTGCGGAAAGATATACTCGCCACTTCAAAACTCCTTGACGAGGTTGATCGGACTGCCGAGTCTCTATCCGAAGCACAAAAGCGAAATTTCCAGAGATGGCCCGTCCTGGGGCGCACTATGTTTGGGAACCCCAACCGTGGTTATGCCACATATCAACAGGAAGTCAAACAGATGAAAATATGGTTAAATGCCCGTCTGAAATGGATGGATCGGCATATCGTATCGCCACGTTCATCTCCTTTCAACATTCAGAGATCAAAACGTTTCTGATAAAACTCTTAACCGACAATTGACCACCGTTTGCCATTTTTTTAAATTATGCATCTTTTGCACCTATCAATTGCGTCACTAATAATTAGAACCTTAGATTCCATCTGTACGGTATTGGTGAATAGATTCTGCACCCTTTCGGGCAAGTTAAATATAAAGGATGCCCCATTTTGTGCAGCTACTTTTGAATGATGCGCTATCGCGGAGATGGCACGGAATTTGCTGTTATGGTATTAAGGCAAAATTTGTCTTTGTTAACTAACCTCATAGCTTCGCAGTGATAACACGAAAGGAACCTAATGACAACGACACCAAACACTGACACAATGCATGCTGACGACGTTGCTGCGATTGATGAACTGCGCAACGTCTACGACCAATTAAAACAGACACTTGCTAAGATTATCGTCGGTCAAGAACAGGTTATTGAACACTTGGCGATCTGCCTATTTTCGCAAGGGCATGCACTCTTGATGGGTGTTCCCGGCTTGGCAAAAACATTGTTAGTGAGCCGATTCGCCGAGACGATGGCGTTGCAGTTCAGCCGAATCCAGTTCACACCTGATCTAATGCCGATGGACATCACCGGAACCGACATTCTTCAGGAGGTACCAGGCGGTAAGCGGGAGTTCGAGTTCGTAAAAGGTCCGCTGTTCGCCAATCTCATCCTCGCCGACGAGATTAACCGTGCCCCCTCAAAAACACAAGCCGCGATGCTTGAGGCGATGCAGGAATACAAAATCACGGTCATCGGCAGAACATACCAACTGAACCCCCCGTTCTTCGTGCTGGCGACCCAGAACCCTATAGAGCAGGAGGGTACATATCCGCTACCGGAGGCGCAACTCGATCGTTTCATGTTCAGAATTGAGGTAGACTATCCGGCGCGGTCTGAGGAGATAGAAATTGCCCGTACCACGACGGGTGTGGCACTCCCAACACTTGAACACGTCCTAACGGGCGAACGCGTGCTCGCATTTCAAGACCTCGTGCGCCGGGTGCCGGTGGCGGAGCATATCTACGAATTCGCCGTTGACTTAGTACGTAGCACACGCCCGAAAGACGATGCCTCTCCGGATTGGTTGAAGCCGTTAGTGGCTTGGGGTGCCGGTCCACGGGCGGTTCAATACTTGATCTTAGGTGCGAAGGCACGCGCAGCACTTAGCGGTAGCTACATGGCGCGACTTGAAGATGTCGTCGCTGTGGCGGATCCGGTGTTGGCGCATCGCGTCATTACATCGTTCGCAGCGGAATCCGAGAACATCACCAGCCAAAACATCGTCAACCGTCTCGTTGAAGAGTTGTCAGAACAGGGGTAAAAAATGGCACTGCAACTCAAACGGGATTACCTCAATCAAAAGGTCTTGGAACGTCTCTCCACACTCCAATTGCACGCCCGACTCCCTATGATCGGAAATGTGTCTGGTAAACACCGGAGCCCCATTCGCGGCTCCAGCCTTGAGTTCGCGGAGTACCGTAAGTATGTCCCGGGTGATGATATGCGCCGACTCGATTGGCGTGCTTATGCGCGTAACGATCGCTACTACATCAAGGAATTTGAAGCCGATACGAATCTGCGGATGTGTTTAATCGTGGATACCAGCGGTTCAATGGATTTCACACATAACGGTATGAGTAAACTCGACTACGCGCGTCGCGTGGCAGGCACTTTAGCTTATATCGCCGCCCTACAAGGCGATGCCGTTGGACTCTACTGTGCGGGTAAAGAATTTCAGATAGAAATCCCACCAAAGCGTAGCGCGACACATCTGAGCGCAGTCCTTGATGAATTAGGAACCATGGAAGCATCGGGTGAGACTGGGTTGGCTGACGTTCTCCACGAAACCGCCGAACGTATCGCACAGAGGGCATTGATTGTCGTTGTTTCGGATCTATTCATTGAACCCGGAATCGTCCGAAATTGTTTTGATCACCTGCGATTCCGTAAGCACGATGTCGCGGTGTTTCACCTCATGGAACAGAACGAACTGGAATTTGAATTTGATCGTCCGATGCGATTTGTTGATATGGAAGGCGGCGAACCTATACTCGCAGATCCAACCGTCATCGGGACGCAGTACCGACGCGCAATGGAAATGTACCTCGAAAGTATGGACGAGGTCATTCGCGATACTGAAGTCGATTACCACCGTATCTGTATCCACGAGGATTACGGCGACGTATTGGCACGGTTCCTATTAGGACGGACACCGAAAAAGAACAAGTAAGGAATGGTTATCAAGTGTCAGTCTCGTGAAAAATCCAAAACGTAGCCCGTAATGTAATGGGGGGCGGATATACGGAGAGGGACTTTCTTCGTAAAAATCTATCTGAACGAACCGCAAGGTAATTTAAATAGGTGAGAAAAACAGAGCGTAAGCCCGTAATGTAATGGAGGGCGGATATACGCAGAGAGACCTTTTTCGTAAAAATCTACCTGAACGAACCGCAAGGTAATTTAAAAATATGAGTTTTTTGCAACCCTTAGCACTCATAGCGCTCCCCTTAATGGCACTGCCGATCATTATCCATCTAATTAATCAGCAGCGGCACCGGACCATTCCTTGGGCAGCGATGATGTTCCTGATGCGTGCGAAGCGTATGAGCAGAGGCATGGCACGTCTCCGGCATCTTCTGATCTTGTTGATGCGTGTCCTCGCTATCGGAGCTTTGATTTTTGCGATGAGCCGTCCGCTGTCGGGTGGGTGGTTAGGCAGCGTCGGATTAAGTAAACCTGATGCCACGCTGGTGCTTCTGGATCGTTCCGCCAGTATGGAGATACAAGACCTGCAGGCGGGAGAGTCAAAAAGATCCACAGCACTGAAAAGACTCGCACAATTGCTGGAGCAAGGAGATTACGGAACACATTTGCTGCTAATTGACAGTGCCAGCGGGCAGCTGCACGAAGTCGATTCACCGAAAGCACTATTGCGTCTACCGATGACTGAATCCAGTGCCACCAGCGCGAATATTCCGAGTATGCTCGAGACGGCTTTGGCGTATCTCAAGGCAAATGAATCAGGACGCGCCGAAATCTGGATCTGCTCGGATTTGAAGGAGAACGATTGGGATGTCCATAGTGGTCGCTGGAACGCAATACGGGACGAGCTCGCTCAGTTAGAGGGTGTACATCATTTCTTACTTGCATACACAGATCCCCCTTCAAGTAACTTGTCAATCCGAGTCGAAAACGTGCAACGATGGGAACGTGGCAGCGCTGCGGAACTCGTCCTTGATGTAATGGTGCGTACTGAGGGTGGGGCCCCATACCCGACTGCGGAAGGACGCAGTGTGGTGCGGCGCGTGCCGATTGAATTTGAAGTCAATAACGTGCGGTCCGTGGTCGAGGTGGAACTTGACACGCTGGGTGCTTCTTTGCAAGGGCACCGCATCCCTATTGATACGAAACTCAGTTCGGGGTGGGGATCGGTGAGTTTGCCCGGTGATGCGAACCCGTTGGACAATCGGTTTTTCTTCGTCTTTTCTGAACCACCGGTGCGGAAAGCAGTCGTCGTCAGCGATGACACAAAGGTGGGTGAAGCGTTCCGTAGAGCACTCGCTATTCCCACGGATGTCCGACTACAACACCATGTTGATGTAATCCCTATGAACCGAGTCGCCGAAATTGACTGGGAAAATACGGGGTTGTTAATTTGGCAGGGGACGCTACCAAGCGGGTTAGTAGCGGAACAGATTCAGCATTTCGTCAACAGCGGACGCGTGGCTATGTTCTTTCCGTCAAAATTACAAACACTAACCGCTACTGGCGAGCAACTCTTTGCCGCTCGCTGGGGGAACTGGCAGTCTACGGGTAAGCAGTCGGATATAAAAGGCAATATCTCATGGTGGCGTGGGGATGCCGATCTACTGGCACATGCAGAAAGTGGGGATGCCTTGCCGTTGAGCGAACTCCGGACCTACCAATATCGCGCCTTCGAGAGCCAAGGGACACTATTGGCAAGGTTTGACGACGATGCACCTTTACTAACACGTGTAGCTACCGATCGCGGGGCAGCCTATTTTTGCAGCACACTGCCCACAGCACAATTCTCCTCGCTCGAACGGGACGGCGTAGTGTTTTATGTTATGCTACAGCGGGCATTGGCTGAAGGGTGTCAGACGTTGGCTGTCGCATCTCAACGCGACGCGGGGATTGATGCCCTTGCTGACCGAAATCAGTGGGAACCCATAGCACCTGCCGGGAACAATGCCTCGCTCTCACAACGTGGATTACATGCGGGTGTTTATCGAGATGAGGCGTATTGGGCAGCTGTCAATCGCAGCCAAGCAGAAGACAATGCTAAAACAGCAGCTGTTGAGGCGGTAGATACGCTGTTTGATGGGTTATCGTACCGGAGGATTGATGTGAATGTCGGGGATACATCCGCCTTAGCGAGCGAACTCTGGCGTATCTTCCTCATCGCGATGGCAGTGGCACTCATTCTCGAAGCGGTGCTAAGTTTGCCGAGCCGAAAAACCGAAAGCAGCCCTTTAATCGATCTCACAGTCGCAGAGGGAACGACAGAATAGTGGTTGGCAGTCGGCTGTCAACCGTGCCGATAGCCAAAAAGAGGAGACACGATAATGCAAGAACAGCAGGGAAGTTTAGAGTTCCTCTCAAACAATTCCGTCACAGTCTTAGGACTGATTATTGTGGCTGTGACAGGTGTGTTATGCTGGTTGGCATGGCACCGCAGGGGGTATCGCATGCAAACCGGGTGGCTTGAGCTCCTGCGTTTTGTGTTGGTCTGCTTAGTCGTTGTTACCCTGAATCAGCCCGAATGGCTGAAGACGCAGCCCCCGGATCGGCGTTCGACCCTTGCAATCCTCTGGGACCAATCCAAGAGTATGGAGACGCGGGATGTTTTCGAGGATCAAGATGTTTCCGGCGAGCGTAAGAGCCGCGCTGAAACGATTCAACCGTTGATGTCTGAGGAGGCTTGGAAAGCGGGGTCCACATCCGATAATAGCAACGGACAAGAGGCAAACGATCTCAATATAGTGTTTGAGCCGTTCTCTTCACAGTTAGAGCCAGCAGATGAAGGGACAGATTTAAACGCTGGATTGTCACACGTGCTTGACACGCATACAAACCTTCGCGGTGTGGTCCTTCTATCGGACGGCGATTGGAATGTTGGGAACTCGCCAGTGGAAGCAGCGACACGGTTTCGGATGCAAGGGATTCCCGTCTTTGCAATAGGTATCGGGAGCAAGGTGCCACTCCCAGACCTCGAATTGGTTAGGATGGACGCGCCGACCTATGGTGTTGCAAACAAGCAACTTCGGATTCCATTTGTTGTGCGTAGCACCTTGGGGCAGGATCGGGATGTCCGCGTCACACTCAGCGTTGATAAGAAAGCGACGGTTATGAAAGTTGTCCGTGTGCCCGCCATGAGTCAAGCGCAAGAGAATATCGTCTGGATGCCGGGTGCGGAGGGGCAGGGAACTGGAGATTATACACTAAACCTGCGTATCGAGCGGGATGCAGAAGAATTAATCCCTGAAAACAATGAGATCTCCGCACCCATATCAATACGTAAAGAACAATTGAAAGTACTCGTCATCGAATCTTATCCGCGATGGGAGTACCGATACCTCCGAAATGCTTTAGAACGGGATCCGGGGGTTGAAGTAACATGTCTCCTTTTTCACCCCGAACTCCCTGATGTCGGGGGCGGTCGCACTTATATTAAACGTTTTCCTGACCCACGGGAGTTAAGTCGTTATGATGTCGTGTTTCTTGGGGATGTCGGGATAAAAGAAGACCAGTTGACACTCGAACAAACGCGGGAATTACGGAAATTAGTCTCTGCCCAAGCCTCGGGACTCGTCTTTATGCCGGGACGTGCCGGCGCGCATGATTCGTTAATCTCCGGCCCCCTTGCCGATCTCTATCCTGTGGTCTTAGATCCAGCAGCACCGGACGGTGTCGGTTCAAGCATGCAGGGATATTTCGCACTCACTGAGGCCGGACAGCGTAGTTTGCTAACGCGGCTCGGAGATACAGACTTGGACAACGGCGAAGTGTGGCGGAAGTTACCCGGGTTTTTCTGGTACGCTGGCATCAAGCGCGCCAAAGTTGGGACCGAAACGCTGGCAGTCCACGATCAAGTGGCGACTGCCTCCGGACGCGTACCGTTGATCGTGACCAAAACATACGGTACCGGTAAAGTGTTATTTATGGGGACAGACAGTGCGTGGCGTTGGCGGCAAGGCGTTGAAGATAAGTACCACTATCGCTTCTGGAGTCAAGTCGCACGCTGGATGGCATATCGACGGCAAATGGCGCAAAGCGAATTGATACGACTCTTCTATTCTCCTGATCGACCAAATGTTGATGATGTCCTGACGTTGCATGCCAACGCTATCGACAACGTTGGCGGTCCCTTGGACAGGGGTTCAGTTGTGGTACAAGTGATTTCGCCATCGGGCAAAACGCAGACAATTCGACTTCAACCCGGCACAGAGGATATGGCAGGCTTGTTCGTCGGTTCGTTTATACCGAAAGAGCCGGGTAACTATCGCCTTGTTGCGAGCAGTAGCGAGACGGGGGCATCTGTTCAAACGGATCTATCCGTGCAAGGCTTAAATCGCGAGCAGCAAGGCCGTTTGGCACGTTTCGATGTGTTAGAAGAGATTGCCAAGATTACCGATGGCAAACTGGTACCGATTTCTGAAGTGCCAAATCTATTGGCATATCTCGCAGCCTTGCCAGAGCCGGCACCGACTGTCCATCGCACGCGGATCTGGGCGCACCCCATCTGGGCGGGCTTCCTCGTCTTTTTACTCGGAGTCTTTTGGGTCGCAAGAAAAATGAACGGAGCCGTGTAACTTATAAAGGACTTACGCATGGACACCTTTGGTAAAACATGATATTATATACCATTGAGGCGTGAACATCGAACCAAACCGATAACCAACGACCAATTCTGAGCCAGAAGGAATTTATAATGTCTAATAACTATAAAGTGGCAATAGTCGGTTGCGGTGGAATTTCTCACATGCACACCGGATGGTATGTAAATGAACCGAGAGCAACGTTGACCGCACTCGCCGATGTTGACCAAGAGCGTATGAAAGCCTACGGCGAACAGTACAATATCGAAAAACAGTATACCGATTATAATGAAATGCTCGAAACAGAGGAGATCGATATTGTTTCGGTGTGTACGCGTCCGAAACTGCACGCACCTCTCGTGATTGGTGTCGCAAAACACGGTGTAAAAGGAATCCTTTCTGAAAAACCGATGGCGGAAAATCTCGGGCAGGCGCGAGAGATGCTTGAGACGTGTTCACAGCACAATGTCAAATTAGCGATTGACCATCAACTACGGTTTAACGCACCTTATGTCGTCGCAAAGCAGATGATTGCCGAGGGGCAGATCGGCGAAATTTTCCGAATCCACGGCATCTGCGGCGGCGGCGACCTGAAGGACAACGCCACGCATACCGTCGATCTGATGCGATTTATTTACGGCGACCGCCCGATTAGTTGGGTCATAGGGCAGATTGAACGGATCGGCACACCGACCAAATACGATCTACACTCTGAGAATTTCGCAATCGGTTACTTCAAATTTGAAGACAACGTCCGTGGCATCATTGAATCCGGCAGCGATACCGCCCCCGGTTATCACCATATTTACTGCTACGGGACAGAAGGCGAAATTGAGTTGAGTGCCCCGGGTGGACCGGCACTCCGTATCCGTAATCAGCAATCCGATGGCGCGTGGGTAACGCCGGAATTACCTTCAGAAATTAGTCCCGTACAAGACATGATCGCAGCCATCGACGAGGATCGGGAACACCGATCAAGTGGTCAACAGGGATACGCTTGTTTAGAACTCCTTATGGCGATTTATGAGTCGTCTCGGAAACGGCAACGGATTCAGTTGCCCCTCGAAGAGATGGAATCGCCATTGACATTAATGATTGATGATGGATGGGTATAATAACGTGAGTTTGATAAATACTTAGGACAGACGCATTTGCTCTTAAAGTCCCCTACCCCCCTGATAAGGGGGATATGGGGGGTTGAGGGATTTAGGGGGTTAAATCAGTGGAATAGGCGTCAGCGAGAGGGTTCTTTGCTGATGGCTGATAGCCAAATATGAGGAAATTTTCGATGGACCAAACACAAAAAAAACCACGCGACAGTGGACATCAGCAGCAAGAAGTCAACTTGCCCCCTCGTATGAAGGCGGCACTTGAACAGTACCAAAAACGGGTATGGATCATCAAACTCGTTGAAGGAACTCTGGCGGCAATCTTCGGTATCATGCTTTCGTATCTGATCGTGTTTGGCTTAGATCGAATGTTTGATACACCTACGCTTTTACGGGTACTTATCCTACTGACCGGGATGCTCGGAATGGTGTTCTTTTTGCCCCTGAAGTATTATAATTGGGTGTGGAAGCATCGGCAGTTGGAAGGGATTGCCCGACTCTTGCAACATAAATTTCCACGTTTTGGCGATCATGTACTCGGCATCGTTGAACTCGCATCCAATAGATCAGATAGATCGGCAAGTCCCGCTTTGGTTGAAGCAGCGATGCGTCAGGTTGATGATGAGGTGGCGAGACATAATCTTGCAGACGCTGTGCCGAATCCACGCCATCGCCGCTGGGCATGGGTGGCAGGGATCCCTTTAATATTGGTTGTGATTGGGATAGTTATGATACCCGCCACGAGTCGGAACACGTTGGCTCGATGGCTAACGCCGTGGCGGAACGTGGAGCGTTACACCTTCGCGCAGCTGGAAGGCAAAACCGGACTTCGCGTCGTCGCTTATGCGGAACCCTTTGATGTTGAAGCCCGACTCAAAGACGATTCACCGTGGAAACCTGAGTCGGCGGAGGCACGATACGCAGATCAAACACCCATAGTAACCGAACGCGACGGCGCAACCTACAAATTTCAATTACCGCCACAAACAGCGGACGGGAGCGTCAAGCTTCGGGTCGGAGACGCCCAGCGTTCCATTCCAGTTGAACCCAAATTGCGTCCCGCGCTAAAAGAACTCACTGCCAAAGTCGAATTGCCGGCTTATCTACAGCACCAAGAACCCCGAGTAGATGATGTACGCGGTGGGATTGTGAACTTAGTGAAGGGCAGCACTGCCATTTTAGAGGCTACCACGACACGCGAACTGTCAGAAGCAACGCTAAACAACCGTCCACAAAAGGTAGACGGCGCACACGTGACAACCGAACCCATATCTGTAGAGACGACAACGGAAATGCAATTGACATGGCGCGATCGGTTTGGACTCTCCGCCCGTGAGCCACAAGTCCTAAGATTCGAGGCACTCGATGATGAGGCACCAACGGTTGCCTTAAATAAACTCAAAAACAATCAGGTACTCATTTCTAATGAAGTGCTTCCCTTTGAAATCCAAGCAACGGACGATTTTGGTGTGAAGCGGATCGGCTTAGAATGGGTGGGGATCGCCAACCCAGTCCACAACCCCGAACCCACAAGTGGTGAGAAAACCGTATCGGCAGGTACACCGACAGCAGATACCTTGACCGTGGCTGCCACATTTTCTGCCAAACGTGAAAATATAAAACCACAGAGTCTCCGGTTGCGTGCGTATGTCGAGGACTATCTACCCAATCGCGAGCGCGTCTATTCGCCTTACCTCGTCCTCCATGTGCTGACACCAGCAGAACACTTCCGGTGGTTAGTTGGACAGATGCAGCTCTGGGCAGGTGCTGCAAAAGATGTCCACGACAAAGAGTTACAGCTACACCAAGTCAATCGCGAACTACGCGACCTACCCGCCGAGGCACTTGACGATCCAGCGCAGCGCAAGAAAATTCAAAATCAAGCTGCCGCGGAACGTGCAAACGCCGCAAGACTCGACAGTTTGATCGAGACGGGTGAAGAGTTGGTTCAAGAAGCAGCAAAGAATGAGGAATTTGATGCAGGGCAGCTTGAATCGTGGGGAGAAATATTGGAGCAACTCGAGGAAATCGCTGGACAGAGAATGCCCTCCGTTGCCGACCTCCTTGCCCGTGCTGCGGAAGCACCCGGACGCCCCGCTGAAGCCGCTGCTGGTGGTGAACCTACGGATAATACTGGACAATCGGAAGAGCCATCAGCACAAGGTCCCCCCTCGCTTTCTCGCGGTGAACCCGATGATTCAGAAAAGATGGAGAAGTACGGACCTGACAGCATAGTGCCGCCTGAAGGGTTAGACGAAGAAGCACCAGAAGATCCAAACACACCGGGCAAAGGGGTTAGCGTTAATCGGAGCAAACAACCGGACGGTAAACCCGGTTACGCGCCTGCGAATCCGACGCCTACTGTCTCTGATGTCGAATCCGGGTTCAATGAAAGTGAAAGTGCAGAAGGGCAGGCACCACAGATCGTCGGTGGTCTCGGTATCCCTACAACTATGCTCAAAGGGAGCGGTAGAGACAAAGGAGACGAAGAAGACACCGAAGAGACATCGGCACCTCAGGCAGCAGACCTCGTCCTCGAAGCCGTCGAAGAACAGCAAGAGTTGTTGGATGCTTTCGCCAAACTTGCAGACGAAATGGGCAGGTTGCTTGTTAGTTTTGAAAACAGCACATTCGTGAAACGCTTGAAAGCCGCATCACGAAAGCAGATTGACATCGCAGTAGACCTAAACGATCTCGATAGTTTCGGTCTTGACCGCACTGCAGCCGAAAACAATCAGTCCCATCGGGAACGTTTGGCGGAACGGGAGACCAACGAATCTGAGGCAGTATCTACGATCATACAAGACATGGTGGCTTATGCCGATCGGCGACCTTCGCCGAACTACTTGCGTGTGCTTTCGGAGATGCAAGACGCGCTTGTATCAAACCAGATGGAAGACGTAGCAAAAGCGATTAACAAAAATTTTGTCGGGCAATCCACCATTGAGGCAGAATTCTGGGCAGATACACTCGATCGATGGGCTGAGCAGTTGGTAGACCCTCTACCTGAAGCCCCGCCTGGGGAGGGTGGATTGGTTGAACTACCGAACCTGCCGCCGGAAATCGTCTTGGAAGTGTTGCGTATCATTGATCGCGAGATTACGTTGCGGGAGGAGACGCGCGAACTTGAGCAGGCGAAGGAAGCACTGACCGCTGACAAATACGAGGCGCGTAGTGTTGACCTGTACGATACGCAAATTACGCTCACTGAAGATACCCGTGAGATTGCAGCGCAAATCAGCCTCTTGCCGAATGCCCAGGAACCCCGAATCCAACAACAACTCGCGAAGGTACTGCGAGCCGCTGAAGTTATGGATGAAGTAGAGGACATCCTCGCGGAACCCGATACAGGTCCGAAAGCGATTGCAGCGATAACCGAAGTGATTGAAACTTTGCTCCAAACCTGCCGACTCCCGAATACACCTATGATAGCGACAGCACCACCCGCGACAGCCGCCGCGTTGAGGCTCATGGGACTTGGCGACGATAGCAGTGGCACCTTCATCGAAAATCGGGCACCCGGACAGGCAACAGGTAAAGCCGGGCGTGTCTTGCCGGAGGAATTTCGCCAAGGGTTGGACGCTTATTTCAACACTTTAGAGAGGAATTAGTACAGGATTTGTGCAAACACCTTTGTTATGGTGATAATACGCAGGAGAAACTGATGGCAGCCGATCAAAAAAAATCTATCCCATTTGAGGTGTTCGCCAGTTTTAAGAGGATAGAGGGAGTCAATCCGATCATTTCGCTGCCGCCACCCCTCTGGGCAGCAGCAACGCATGCCATTATCGTTGACGGAACGGTACACTACATCTGGTGCAAACGGGATCTTGGTGTTCGCTGGCTGATAATGCACGCCACGGCACCCATTAATGATCTTACCGACATTACACAAGACGCGCGGAATCCGATCCTTGAACCTTCAGCAGACGATTTTGATAATGCAGCCGTTGAGTACCCTTTTCCGTTCCTAAACCCCGCTGATGGCAAGTTCTATATGTACTATCGAGGCAAGGGAGAAACAACACCCGAACAAACGGGCTTGCTTGTAAGCGATGGAGACCTCGGCAAGTGGCGACGCGTCCAGCGCACACCTGTCATTCCCGCAGATACCGACCACGAACGGCACGGTTCAACGCACCCTTCGGTTGCCGTGGATGGTGACACGATTCACATCGTTTATACGGGGAAAGCGACACAATCGTTCGGAGAAGGACTCACGATGTGCCACGCGACCGCACCGACAAGCGACCCTGCAGCTGTCACAAAGAATTCTGCCAATCCGGTTTTCACAGGAAGCGGGCAAGCGTGGGATAGCAAAGCTGTTCGTGAAACCGAATTGTTTAAAGGACCGCAGTACTTCCATATTCTCTATGGTGGATTCGATGGCGAAGTCTGGCGGATCGGACATGTGCGGACTCGCGATTTCCAAACCTTCGAGCCGAATCCGGACAACCCTGTATTTACACCCTCGGACGATCCCGATGCGTTTGATTGCGATGGCGTATTGACAGGTCAGATCCTCGAAATCGGTGATACCTATGTCATGCTCTATGCTGGCAAGAAGGGACAAGAATGGCAGACGGGTTTGGCTACCATCCAAGAAAACTAAAAGAGGGTGAACAGATGACTCGTTTTATTTTCATGTTGATATCAGCGGCTTGCGTCAGTATGTTTACTGATGTTGGCTTTGCACAAGAAGATGCTACAAGTGGTGGGACCCTCCGTGGACAGATTACCGACATAACGCTAAGGCAGAACCCGATTGAAGGCGTTGAAGTCAAGATTGTTGCCCAAGATGGCGGCAAGGAATGGACAACAAAGACAGATGCGGACGGGAATTACAAACATGCTGGGCTTCCCGCCGGACGTTACCTAATTAGCGTATCTAAAGACGGATACAACATGAGCGTTGGGAAACCTGTTACCATTGTTGATGGTGGTGACCACTTCGTCCCACTCAAAATGGTACAAAAAGGCAATATTGAACCGTTCTTTGAAGTGCAACAAAAAAGAAAGGACATTGCCATCAAACAGGAAATCAAGCCACGAGTTGAGTCCTTACTTCAAGGCATCGCCGAAAGTGTCAGCAGACGTTATGATTTGGACACTGCAGCTGTCGACACACTTCGTTTGTCAATTCTGGAAGCCGTTGAAATTGTACTAAAGCGAGATAGAAGTATACATCTCTTCGCAAAAGCAGTAGAGGGTGGTAGTGTAGGGTTGC
>JAJEGI010000117.1 GCA_022819945.1 Candidatus Poribacteria bacterium | reverse complement strand
TCTGGAAAAACCCAGATTCCAAATCAGTTTTGGATAATGAATATCTAAAAATCTGCGTACGCCGCGTCATCTGCCTACTCCGCGATTTGCGGCGTACTCGCCCAAATGCGACCTGCATTCAGGCAATTTGAAAACGGAATGCCTCTGTTTCGGAAGCAAAACAAATTGACAACCGTACTCAAATTTGGTATTATACCTACAATATCAACTTCTGACCCACTGAAAAGAAACGAGGACGCTTCGATGCCAATTACGGACGCAATGCCGGAACTCAAACGGACACTGCAGTTTTTTCCGGTTGAAAACGAGAACCCATCGACGTTAACACGTACCCAAATCGAACACTTCAATGAAAACGGGTTCATCTCACCCTTGGACGTCTTTTCTGAAGCAGAGATCGCAAAACACCGCGCCTATTTCGATCAACTTATGGAAAAGGCACTCGCAGCAGGGATGAATAGCTACTCCATTAACGGATGGCATACCACTTGTACCGGGCTCCACGATCTTGTTACGGAAAAAAGAATCTTGGATTATGTACAGGATTTGCTCGGTGAGACGCTGATCTGTTGGGGAACACACTACTTCTGCAAGATGCCGGGTGATGTGAAGCAGGTGAGTTGGCATCAGGATGCCTCCTATTGGCCCCTGTCTCCAAGCAAAACCGTCACTGTATGGCTCGCGATTGACGATGCTGAGGTCGAAAACGGGGCGATGACCGTTATCCCGAAATCGCATCTGCACGGGCAAATCGCATTTGAACCCAGTGCAGCTGAGGAAAAGAATGTGTTGGGTCAGACGGTGCATGGCGCATCACAATACGGTGACGCACCTTTTCCGTTTGAGATGAAAGCTGGGCAGATGTCGTTGCATTCCGATCTGTTATTACACGGTTCCGAACCGAACACCTCAGATCGGCGGCGTTGTGGGTTAACCATGCGGTTCGTGCCGCCGGATGTCCACGCCGCAAACGATTGGAACCAACGCGCAATTGTCGCCAGAGGCAGCGATCCGAATGGACACTGGGTGCACAACCCGCGTCCAACAGAAGATAAAATTCCAGAGCGTCGTTGAAGTCTTATCACCATCTGTTGGCGAGGTTTGCAACCTCGCCGCTATCACCATCTGCTGGCGAGGTTTGCAACCTCGCCGCTAAGAAAGTTGAACCCTATCTATGTTTCCACGACGACTTATTTATGCCGCTATCGCAATCAGTAGTGCCGCCGCTTTTGTGTTATTCGGTTATGAATTTATCCGTTCCGTATCCTCGTCACTATTCATTGAGGCCTATGGTGCCGAGAATCTCATGTTCGGTATGGCGTTGGTTTCGCCGAGTATGATCGTGATGCTGTACTGCTACGGTCGGCTACTCTCGTGGCGGGGCGCGACGTACGCTTTGGCAATCACCTCAATTTTTTCTGGTATCTTAATCCTCGGATGCTACGCTGCACTTATCCGTGGCGTGCATTTCGCTGCGGTAATCATCTATGTATTCCGTGAAGCGTATATCGTGATCGTCATTGAGCAATTCTGGTCGTTCGTTAACAGCGTGCTGACAACAAAACAGGCAAAACGTATTAACGGACCTTTCTGTGCTGTTGCGTCTATGGGTTCCTTTGCCGGTGGCATGCTTGTGAAGAGATGGGCGGAGGTATTGGGGTCTGAAACGCTACTACTGTTCGCAGCGGGATCCCTCATCCCTGCAGCAGTCTTCAGTGTGATTGCTTATAGATTCGGCGGTGAACCGAAACCGAGCGAAGAGGAGGCTGGTGGAAGGCTTGGACACCTCGGCGTAAAAACGCTCTTTCGCTCCAGATACCTGCTTTTTATGGGGATATTGATCTTAAGCACACAATTGGTGTCCACTGTGCTGGATCTCCGTTTCAACGGATTAGCGGAAATGGAGCTACCCGATACAGATGCGCGGACAGCATTTTTCGGTGGCGTGTATGGGTATCTTGGACTTGCCGCGGGTATCTTGCAATTGGTGGTCGTGCCACTGGCACTCAGATTTGTCGGACTCCGCATTATTCATGTGAGTGTCCCGATGGTTCATCTCGTCAGTAGTCTTGTACTGACGATTTCTCCATCGCTTCGGACCGGAACGGCTGCGTATCTGGTCTTCAAAGCCTTAGATTACTCGATTTTCCGGGCAGCAAAAGAATTGTTCTATATGCCGCTCTCTTACGATTCCCGCTATCGTGCGAAACAGTTAATTGACTCGTTTGTGTATCGGTCCTCAAAGAGCGGCGGTGCATTTGTGATTGGATTGGTAAAATTGGTTGTCCAGACGATTCCGGGTATCGCGTTCTCAATTACGGCAATGGTGGCGGCGATGGTCTGGACACCGATCGTCTTGAGTTTGACGCGAGCGTATCAGAAGTTAGTAAATACGGAAAAGGCGTAAATTTTCCCGGCTGGCGCGCGAACACAACACGCCAGCGGTTCACGGGTGCAACTAAATCTCATAACGCACAAGTTTCCGCGCTGCATCAATGATCTGATCTGCGCCCGGAATCACAAAGTTCTCCATCACGGGTGCGAAAGGAACAGGCACCGGCATCGCTGCGACCCGCTCAATCGGGGCATCAAGATAATCAAACGCCTCACGTACCACAAGCGCGGCGATCTCAGCACCAAATCCGGCTCTACCGACCGCCTCGTGCGCAATCAGCAACCGATTCGTTTTCCGGACAGAGTCGAGGATACTGTCCTTGTCAAGCGGCATCAGCGTCCTCGGATCAACGACTTCGGCAGAGATACCTTCGGCAGCAAGCGTATCTGCGGCAATAAGCGCGTTCAGAACCATCCGTGATGTCGCGAGAATCGTGATGTCCTCACCTTCACGTTTGACATCCGCTACTCCCAACGGAATCGTATATTCTTCCTCAGGAATCTCTCCCTCCTCCGTATAAAGGAGTTTATGCTCAATAAACATGATCGGGTTGTCGTCTCGGATAGCAGTTTTCAGCAACCCTTTTGCATCGTAGGGTGTAGAGGGCATCACGACGAGCAGCCCGGGGATATGCACAAACCACGCTTCGAGGCTCTGTGCATGCTGTGCTGCAGAGGAACGACCGGCACCGCCCTGCGTCCGAATCACGAGCGGCACATCTAACTGCCCACCGACCATATAACGGATCTTCGCGACCTGGTTCACGATCTGGTCCATCCCAACCGCAGTGAAATCAATGTACATTAACTCCGCGACAGGACGCATCCCTGTAACCGCCGCGCCGAGTGCGGTGCCAATGATAGCGGCTTCTGAGATCGGCGTATTTCGGATACGATCCTTCCCGAAGTCTTTGAAGAGTCCATCTGTCACTTTATAGGCACCGCCGTACTCAGCAATGTCCTCGCCCATCAGAAAGACCGCGTCGTCGCGTTCCATCTCCTCTGCCAACGCCTCCTTGAGCGCGTCGCGATACGTAATCGTTTTCATCTTTTTAATTTACCTTGCGGTTCGGTGAGGTGCGTTGAATGACCAACGTTCCTCACCGTAGATCCGCCCTCCATTTCATTACGGTCTAAGGTTTAGGTTTAAAAGTCTTACAACGCCTTTTCCGCCTTCAGCCACTCAAGCGTCTGCACAAACGCTGCGACCGTTTTCGTGATGTCTTCATCTGTATGTGCCGCTGTCGTCATTCCACCGTTATTGGCAAGGTCAACACCGTTCAGCAACAGACCACATCGGAGACGTTCCTGCATGGCTGGATCACTATTGCCTTTCAATTTCCGATAATCCCATGTATAGGGATCGAAATCGGAGGCACGGACATCTTTTTCACCGTGTCCGATGAGCAGTCGAATCCCCGAAAATTCGCCGTAAACCACCCAATCGAGTTTGTAATCATCAATAATACTGTTCAATTCTGTGCGAAGTCGGTCCGCAGTTCGATGCGCCTGCTTGTGTGGTTCCCCTGTTTTGACGATATTGAGCATCGCGATCCCCGCGGCAGCAGAGAGCGGATTCGCATTGAAAGTACCGGGGTGCGGCATTTTCAAACCGTCTTGTTCCGATTTCATTGAGATGAGTTCGAGAACCTCGGTTTTGCCGACGAGTGCCCCGCCGGGGAGTCCACCTGCCAAAATCTTTGCGAGCGTTGTCATATCTGGTACGACGTTGTAATGCGCTTGCGCGCCGCCGGGTGCGACTCG
The DNA here is from genome assembly GCA_022819945.1 of Candidatus Poribacteria bacterium. Lineage (GTDB taxonomy): Bacteria > Poribacteria > WGA-4E > WGA-4E > WGA-3G > WGA-3G. The sequence goes on along the minus strand of JAJEGI010000117.1, from coordinate 3,220 downwards.
GAACCCGGTAATCACCTCGTCAAAGATAAGCAGAACGCCGTGCGCTTCTGTCAATTCGCGCAGCTGCTTCAAAAACGTTCCATTCGTCGGAACGATACCGAAAGAGGCACCCGTCGGTTCAAGGATGACACACGCAATGTCTTTGTCCGTTTTCAGTAGCGTTTCAACGGCATCAATATCGTTCGGGGGAGATAACAGGGTTGTAGCCTTCACCTCTTGTGGAATACCAGGAACGCTCATATCAAAAGGTGGATACGCCCCTAAGATGAGGCTGTCGTGCCAACCGTGGAAATGTCCAGTGAATTTCAGCACCTTGTTCTTGCCTGTATAGGTGCGAGCAAGGCGGATCGCCATTAACGTCGCCTCTGTACCGGAACTGACGAACCGGACACGCTCCGCTGACGGAATCAGTTGCGTCACAAGCGCGCCCCATTCTAATTCCAACGGGTGACATGCGCCGTAGTGTGTCCCTCGGTGCATCTGTGTCGTTACCGCTTCTACAACTTCTGGCGGATTATGTCCGAGGAGGAGCGCACCGTGTCCCGCCCAGTAGTCGATGAATTCTTTGTCATCAAGTCCCCATTTTTTCGATCCATCGGCGCGGGTAATATAGACCGGAAAGGGGGTCATATAGCGTCCATCGTGCGTCACACCATCTGGAAACAGATGATTTGCAGCCTCCGCCAATTCCCTATCTTTCGCAAAGGTTTTTTGATAACGCTCTAAAATGGTGTGCATCTTTTCGCCTCGTTTTTTCAGGTATTTATGGATAAGTATAGCATATTTTGGTTTTATATGCGAAATGAATTTTTCGACAGAAGCATTCAGTTTTTTTGCTTTTCAATTTTATGCCGGGTATCGCGACCGAGAGGTCGCTCGGATAGCGAAGCACCTCAAGCAAAAGATCAAACTATTGGAGAATTGATGCCTTCGTAAACGAAGAAATTTCTGTTGACTCCTCCACATAAATAGTGTATACTTTAGCAATACTAATTATTAGCCATAAGCGGAACACTATTCGTTACAGGTACGGAGAAATTTGAAAATGGCTGGAAAACAGAGCTTATATGAAAAACAATTTCAGCGAATTATTAATAGCATGGGGACAGATCTGTTAGAAAAAATGACCCCAGAAGAACGCGTGCGTGGGTTGACCGTTTCTGAACGGTTAGCAGGACTTAACATAGAAGATTTACGCACATTGGATCCGGAAGAAAAAGCAGTATTCCTACAGGTGTTGAATCAGCCAGACAAAACGCAGAACTAAACAAAACCTATGCAAGCTAAACGTAAAGGAGCGTTCATGAAACAGATAGAGGGCGGAATTACCGCTGTCCCCGGTGTCCGTGCTGCAGGTGTTCACGCAGGTATCAAAGCCGCGGATGCTAAAGACGTAGCACTCATTGTGACCGATGCCCCTACGACTGCCGCCGGTGTTTTCACAAAGAACAGCGTCACCGCCGCACCCGTCATAGTATGCCGCGAGCATCTCAAGGCTGGACGCGCACAAGCCGTGATTGTCAATAGCGGAAACGCCAACGCTTGCACCGGCGAGGTCGGCATGGCAAACGCACGACAGATGGCTGCCGTAACCGCTGAACAACTCAGTATAGACGCAGATCTCGTCTGTGTCTCTTCTACCGGTGTTATTGGACAGCAGTTGCCAATGGATAAAATCGAAAGCGGGATTCAAGCCGCCGCAAGCGCACTTAGCACTGAAGGCGGGAGCGATGCAGCGGCAGCGATTATGACCACCGATACACACCCGAAATCTGTCGCCGTAGAAGTGGAAATTGATGGCGGACCCGTGAGGATCGGTGGGATTGCAAAAGGCTCTGGTATGATCGCACCGAATATGGCGACGATGCTCTCCTATCTGACAACGGATGCCAAGATTAATGCTGAAACGCTTCAGACGGCTTTAAATCGCGTGGTAGACGATACCTATAATCTTCTAACTGTGGATACCGATCGCAGCACGAATGATACAGTCCTGATTTTGGCGACTGGACACGCCGACAATACTGAGATTGTTACAGCAGACGGGGAAAATTACGAGGCGTTTTGTGAAGGACTTCTGTTCGTCTGCACCGAATTGGTGAAGATGCTTGCCCGCGACGGTGAAGGCGCGACGAAACTCGTTGAGGTGGTCGTCAAACGCGCGAAAAACCGAGACGATGCAGAGAAAGCGGCACGTGCAGTTGCAGAGTCACCGCTTGTTAAAACTGCTGTCTTCGCTAACGATGCGAATTGGGGACGGATTATGATGGCGATCGGAAAATCCGGTGCCGAATTTGATCCGTATCAGGTGGATGTCTATCTTGCCGATTACCAACTCGTCAAGAACGGCATGGACGCGGGCTACGATGAAGACAAAGCAACGGCTCTGTTCGCGCAAGACCCAGTCCGCATTACGATTGACCTCCGTGCGGGTGACACAAAGATTACGATGTGGACATGCGATTACTCCTACGATTATATCCGCATCAATGCCGATTATCGGACATAGATTGCAGCAAAGTATCAAAAATTTTTGAAAAAATCAAATTTTTGATACTTTAATCGAAATTAACTTGACATTTAAAAGCAGATATATTAAACTATATATGGTTTTTAAAGTCGCGGATTTTTTTTACGCGGATTGTCAAAATTATGCGGGAGTAGCTCAGTGGTAGAGCTCCACCTTGCCAAGGTGGAGGTCGCGAGTTCAAATCTCGTCTCCCGCTCCATCTTTTGGTGGCGTAGCCAAGTGGTAAGGCACGGGCCTGCAAAGCTCTTATTCGTCGGTTCGATTCCGACCGCCACCTCCATTATATCTCTTCAAAACGGGTGGTTAGCTCAGGTGGCTAGAGCGTTTGCTTGACATGCAAGAGGTCACAGGTTCAAGTCCTGTACCACCCATCCTTCCAAAATTTTTGTCCCGATTCTTCTGAACGCCTAAAACTGCACCGCTTCGGGCATTTTTTCAACGCATTGCCCTTTTTCGTGCAATTCCAACACCGAAATGTCAAACTTATCAACACATTTATCGGATTTGGTTTTGGCATAAAAATTGCAACATCTTTCACAACTAACATAAGACTTAGGCATGCTGCTCTTTTGTAGCACAAACTTCCCAGTTTTGCGGCGTACTCGCCCAGATGCGAAGTGCATCGTGCCACCAGAACGCTATGTTTTCCGAGAAATCTCATCCTAACAGAACAGGCTGCAGTCGAAATTG
>JAJEGI010000121.1 GCA_022819945.1 Candidatus Poribacteria bacterium | reverse complement strand
AGCTACGGCTCTGCCTACGCGACGGGAATGGCTGTCCTCACGTTGGCATTGAATTACCGCCTATTGCCTATTTACGAGCGATAAATAGCGATCAGAAGAATAGTTATCAGTTCTTCAAGTTTCCAGTTAACAGTTTCCAGTTACCAGTTAAGAAAAGATTGTGATAGCACATATTCTTTCTTTAACTGGCGACTGGTTACTGGCAACTGGTTACTGATACACTGATAACTGATAAAAAATGGAGAAAAAGCAATGCAGTGGAATCAAAAAACAATACTCGCCGCAATCGCAGGACTGATGCTGTTATGGATCCCCACAATACAGGCTGATGAAGAAACAGAGGCACTATTGCATTGGAAAAATGGTGATACCCTTCCCGGTCAACTCTTGGAAAGCGAACCAGGGGAAGCGGGAAAAATTCGCTGGGCATCGCCGCATTTTTCGGATAACCTTGTTATTGATGCCAATGTATTGGACTCGATTGTTTTCCCGAAACAATCGGCACCAGCAACGGAGTCTTTTCGCGTCGGTACAGTATCCGGCGATATCTGGATGGCTGACCTTATCGGTTCAGATAATAACACTTTCCTCTTTTCCAGCAAACAGCACGGTCAGTTTCGAGTCAATCGGAACATGGTCTATACGTTTGAGAATCGGGAGCACTCCAATCTTCTTTTTGACGGCTCCCAACTAACAGCCTGGAAACTACCTGAGCAAGGTAAAGACGAAAAGGCGGTTCTGTTCCCACAGGAAGCGCGACCGAGTTGGCATGCGGATCGCGGGGGCCGTCCGCAGACGAATACCGCCAAGGCGAATATCTTCTACGCGCTCGACTGGCCCAAGGGGTTTGAGATTGATCTGGAGTTGGCATCTACCGCGCGTCCCCCCAGCTTCGTTTTCGCGCTCGGGAAAAATCTATACGAGACAGTACGATTGGAAACCTGGGTCAACGAACTCGTCGTCGTTCAAGGCACGCTGTTTGAACCGGTGTTGACGATTCAGCCAGATCGACGGGATTTCCGGCTGCGGATCGCCTATCATGAAAATACGGGTGATGAAAACAGCGGGGTACTGAAGGTCCTTGATTTGAATGGCAACTTGCTATTGCAATTGGATGGCGTTAAACCGACTGTTGAGGCATCTGGCATCTACATCTATAATCGGGGGCAAGATCTAACGGTGCGACGGTTAAGGATTTACCGACAACCTACTGAGGTTACACACCAACAAATCGATCCTGTCAAACCCCGGATCCACATGATGGATGGGGCACTGATTCCCGGTAAGTTATTTGTTGAAGGAAACCGAAGTTATGTGCTTGGTCCAGATGGAACGCAACAGGCTATCGATTTACAGCAGATTGATCGCATCGTTCAACCGAGTATTACGTTGAAGCCGGCAACTCAGCCTTTAGCATTGACATATATCTATGGTGCTGTTTTGCGTGGACGGATTATGCATTTGAATCCCGATAGCGTGCTGCTACAGACTGCGTTCGCGGACAAACCGGTAACTTGCTCGCTCGTAGGGGCTTCGGTGATTAAGTTCGAGTCAACAACTGAGACGCAAATCCCCGATGAAGATTATGATAAATTGTTTTATGAATCCGGGAGCCTCAGGGGTCATATCTTATTTGGTAGTAAAGACACCCCTAACCTTCGATGGCAGCCTGTGGGCGCATCTGGAGCCGTTCGGTTGGCGAACGCCCGCGAGGCACGTGTAGAAAGGTCCTTGAAACGTGTATTGAAGGAGAGACATTTTGACATAGAACAGTTCCCCCACCTGTTGCATCTGAAGAACGGAGAAGTCATTCCGTGCCAAATTTCATCGTATGATGAAACAAACGTCGGCTTTCAATCACCCTTTATTGGTGCGCAACAGATGGCTTCGGTGTATGTGAAGGGTATTGAGTTCTTTGGCGGAAAAACGCATGCGAGAACGGAAAATCGAAATCCCATTACCGTCGTAGGTGGGAAAGGTAAACATCGCGTCATACTTGAAGATGGTCGGATTTTGAACGCTGTGACGCGCAGAACCCAAGATGGGGCAGTCGAAATAATTATACTTTCGGACAAACGAGAAGAGCAACCGAAATGGGTTAAGGTTGAAGGAAACTTTGCTGCCAATGATGCTGTTGCCCTTAAGCGAGGCGTTGAACTCATCTTTGATCCCCTTGAAACGAGAGGTAGAAAACTTGACGCGAAATTAGAGCGGGCGTTAACCGTTCCACGTTTCAGTCGTGATAATCCACCGAACCACATTCTCGTCGCGAACAACGGTGATTTAAAACGCGGTAAACTCTTGGGGATCAATGAACAGACGGTTCAATTTGATTCAAAATTGCGGAAAATTACGCTACCGATAGACCGAGTCGCACGTGTCGTTGAGGTTATCGGCAACCCCCATAAAGACGGCGTTGATGAACAGAAACCTCTTTTCCTGAAAGCCGAACGCCGAGAGCCGAGAACCGTTCAATCTGAGGTCCGTGTTACATTGACTGATAATCCAATTTTCATTTTTGAGCCGCTTGAAATCAAAGACGGAACTCTATTGGGACGCTCGTCAATCTACGGAGCGGTATCGGTGCCAGTGGACAGTATCCAATATCTCCACTTCGGAGCGAGCGCGAAAGCCTTCACGTCTGTCTTTACAGAATGGGTCGTCCGTTCAGCGAAAGAACCCGCGTACGGCGACGATCCAGAATCAGATCACGGGCACGATCATTAGGAGGCACCCGATGCAGTGGCATCCGAAAAAAATACTTATTGCAGTCGCAGTGCTAACAACGTTAGGGTTGCCAGCGGTACAGGCTGAGGCAAGAGCGCTCCTATTGCACTGGAAAAATGGCGATATGCTGCCGGGGCAGCTAAACGGCAGCGGTTCAGGAACAATCCACTGGGAATCACCATACTTTTTGGACGATCTTGTGCTTGATGTCAGCGTGTTGGATTCAGTTGCTTTCCCGAAGCCGCCGGTGCTAACAACCGAAACTTTTCGTGTTGACGCTGTCTCAGGTGATGTCTGGGTGGCTGACCTCATCGATGCCGATGCCGATACTTTCCTCTTTTCCAGCAAGCGGCACGGTCAGTTTCGAGTGAAGCGTTCAGCAATTTATAGGCTCGATAGACTTCAGCGGCAGGAACGCCACGACTCCCTTTTCGACGGTTCCCAACTGACGAATTGGAAACCATCTAAACCTAAAAAAGATATAATTGATCCCGCGTCTCTGTTCCTCGGTAGGATTCGCTCCAACTGGTATTCGGATGCCGAAGGGCATCCACGGACAAATGTCCTCAAGGCGGAAATCTTCCATCCATTCAACTGGCCTCAAGGTTTTGAGATTGAATTAGAGTTAACATCTACTGCTCAACCTCCGAACTTTGTTTTCGCCTTTGGTGAAGATCTCTACCAAGCAGTGCGGTTAGAAATCTGGAAAGACGAACTCGTAGTGGTTCAAGGCACGCTGTTTAAATCTGTGTTAGCGGTTCAACCTGAACAACGGAGTCTCCGTTTGCGACTGACTTATAATGAAAGTACGGGGGTGCTAAAGGTATCCGATTTTGCTGAAAATTTACTGCTGAGGTTAGCGGGTGTCAAACCGACGACTGAGAGGCCCGGTCTCTATATTCAGAACAGAGGCGAAGATTTGATTGTGCGGCGGTTAGGTGTTTACCGCCAGTTTGCTCAGTCTACGGCACAGCAACTCGATCTTTCCAAACCGCGCGTCTACATGCGGAATGGTGAGGTCATCCAAGGCAAATTGTTTGTTCAGAAAGACAACGGCTATGTCCTTGGGACAGACGGAACGCGTCGAGATGTCGATCTGCTGCAGGTTACCTACGCCGTTCAACCCGGAATCCCGCTAATCACATCGGATCAGCCCATTGCTTTGGAATATCCAGGCGGAGTAGTGTTGCGTGGTAAACTTGTACAGATAAACCCTGACAGTGTGCTACTCCAGACTGCATTCTTGGATGAACCGATAACCTGTTCGCTTGTAGATGCTTCACGCCTTCGGTTTGAAACAGATACCGTCCTGATAAGGGGGGATAAAGCGGGGTTGAATGAAGACAAATTATTTTATGCGTCGAGCAGTCTACGCGGACGCGTCTTATTTGACGAAAAGGGGACATCATCTCCTATACAGTGGAAGTCCATCGGCGCATTGAAACCCGTGCGATTGACTAACAATCGGACAATTCGTATAGAAAGATCATTACAATCTGCATCGGAAGCATCACGTCATTTTGACACGGCGCAGTTCCCGCATACACTGCATTTGCAAAGTGGAGAGATCCTCCCGTGCCAAATCATATCCTCCGATGGAACGACCCTCAGTTTCCAATCGCCTGTTACGAGCATGCAGCGCATAGATTTGACAAGTATAAAAGCACTTGAGTTCTCTGACAGAACACACGCCATAAGTCGCAACGAAACACGTCCTAAAGAGGGTGAATACGCTGTGAGTATTACGACTACGAAATGGAACAATGGGGAAGATGCCAAAATTCAGCGAATTGTAGTGCATGAAAATGTGCATGAAAATGGACCGAAATTCGTAATAGATGGCGACAACATAAAAGTGGAAGATGGCAAGCTGGTATTAATGATAAATGAAGGTGGGTTAAAGCAGCAGCCTGTGCAAGATTGGATTGAACTCGCCCCTGGACTTTTATCTGTCGCGCCACGCCACCCGAAACAAAATGATAAGAAGGATGTAAAATTGGAGCGGGCTTTAACCGTTCCGCGTTTCAGTCGCGATACGCCACCGAATCATATCCTAATGGCAAACAATGGCGATATGAAGCGTGGAAAACTGCTATCCTTCAACGGGCAGGCGATCCAGTTCGATTCAAAATTGCAGAGATCTTCCGTTCCTATGGATCGCGTGGCGCGGGTCGTCAATGTCAGCAAACCAGAGATGCCTCCCGATACACCTGTACTTCCTGACGATACTCTCAAGGCACAGGTCTGCGTCAAGTTGACCGATGGTTCGATTTTAGTCTTTGAGCCGCTTGAAGTTAAAGATGACAAACTGCTCGGACGTTCACCGATCTACGAAGCCGTATCGGTCCCGATAGAGCGTATCGAGTCTCTCTACTTTGGAGAGAAGGCAAAATTCTTCAAGGATGCCTTTGAAGAATGGGTAGTGCGTCCAGCAAAAGAACCATCGCGGTCCCTAGGCCGGTAGGTTCGGTGTTTTTGCTGGGGTGTTTCCTCCTAGGAAACCGGATCTGGCGGATCCCTAAATTGACCCTATGAACCCTACGGGACTGAAGAGCGTTTTGAAGTATTCAATGTTTCCGCGTGGAATCCGGTTCGGTTAGGAAACCGAACCTACCGGACCTCAGTCCGCGACAGTAAACAAAAAAGGCGTGGCAGCAATCACAAACTACTAAAGTTACCAGTACCCAGTTACCAGTTTTCAGTTACCAGTTAAGAGAAAGACTTGATGAATCAGATCCCCTCTTAACTGGCCACTGGGTACTGACTCCCTGGTAACTGAAAACTATTAAAAAAATAAAAAGCGGTGGACAGGGAATCCACCGCTTTCTGGTTAGGTTAGTTCGGTTATAGACTTCTCCCTGAATAACCGAGTTGTTGCTTAT
>JAJEGI010000129.1 GCA_022819945.1 Candidatus Poribacteria bacterium | reverse complement strand
GTTTCGCCAAGTCGATGTCGAAACCACCGGTCAGGTAATGTGGTCAGCGGTTCACGGGGTCACACTGCTCCTGATTGATTTTCCCGATTTTCCTTGGACAGAGAAAGATAAATTGATTGACACGGTAATTCACACAACAATTAAGGGCTTGAAGGCATAAATTCAAACTATTTGGCGAAAGCCAAATATATTTTTCGTTCATAACTTAACACTGTTAACTTATTTATCTATGTTAATATAATGAAAACTGGAAAGGAGAATAAACATGAAAAAGCGAAACGCACCCCACAAACGTTGGATTTCTGCAGTCAAAGGCACAAGCCATTCTCGACGAATTCTGCTCTCCGGGGCGGTTCTTAGCCTTTTGCTATTCGGATGCTCAGGTCTGTTTCGCAAAGATGCTGCTCCGATACAGCACACTGCGGCGGAATTTACTTTCCGACAGCACGAGGTTGTCACCGGCACAGCGAAACACCAAACCGTTTTGGTAGGGTTCTTTCTCGATGGCGATTTCGCTGAACTTGCTGTGGTAAATATCGAGAAAAATAAGAACCGGCACTTGCACCTTTACGCCTTCAGTGAAGGGACTTGGGTATCCAAGCTTGAGGCACCGCTGCGTTCTGAAGTGCTGTTCGTGGATGTCGCAAAAATCGGAGAACGCGATCGATTAATCACCTACGAACAGGGTCGTCTGAACTGGTTTGATCCAGACTCGGCGACAGAACGAGCATTGGTTGAAATCACTACAAACTACAAGACGACAGGCGACGCTGGAATCCCACATCTCGACATCAGTCGAGACCTAAATCGCGACGGTCTTGACGACCTTGTCGTGCCGGACATCGACGGTTTCTGGATAGCCACGCAATTGGGCGATGGATCGTTTACGGATCCGATAAAACTCGGACCGCCCGACCCGTTTCTCGACAAGATTGCCTTGGACGATAAGCACAGTTACCGCGAGGTCGGGATAAACCCCTTAACTGTCCACTGGTATCTGAGCCGTCTCCACCAGATGGACTACGACCAAGATGGACGCAGCGATCTCGTGTTCTGGAACGCGGATCACTTTGATGTTTACCGTCAAGGTGCTCGCGGGATGTTTTCTCCAATGGCAGAGACTTTCACTGTTGACATCCCATTCGACACTGACGGTGCCTACTCAATCGCTTTTGATTTCAAGGACGAGAATATGTTATCGCTCATCTTCGGCTTCAGGAAAAGCACGAAGCGGAGGGTACTGCACACGTTCCAAGATCTGAACGGCGACAATATTGCCGACTTGGTGATTCACTCCTTAGAGGGACGGAGCCTTGGGAAACAGCGCAGCCTGTATGAGGTGCATTTCGGTACGCCGACACCTGATGGGATCGTCTTCGCGCGGGATGTTAGCATGACAATCCGACCACGCGGGACGGCTGGCGGATTGCAGCCTTGGGGCTATTCGTCGCAGTGGTTCCAAGATCTCGATGGAGATGGTAAGACCGACGTTCTGTTCAAAGACGTAAAGACTGGACTTATTGGGATGAGCCGTGCGATGGTCGGCAAGTCGATTGCGATAGATCTCGAGTACTATCGCATAGAAGATGGGACTTATCCCAATAAAGCCACGACCAGGCGTAAAATCAGGCCGAACTTAGACATCTTTGAGAAACATAGGGTCTTCTTTCCAGTAGTCCTGCTTGGCGATGTGAACGGTGACGGACGCTCAGACCTGTTGGTCGGAAAGAATTGGGAAGAGTTGTACATCTTTCCCGGCGTACCGGGACCCGAACTGTTCGCGCGGACACCTCAGAAGGTGGCAGTCGCTATGCCTAACGACGAGCGAAACGCTCGACTGGTGGACCTCAACAAGGACAACAAACAGGACATCCTCGTCCATTATCCATCCACCACCGAACCACATCGGGTGGCACTGCTAATCGCTCGATGAACAAAATGGGTAGCTTATTTTTTTTAAACAGGGTTTCCAGAACGGGCCCAATTTATTGAAGGAGAAAAACAATGAAACGCTTGACTTTTTATCTCACCTGCATCTTTTTCGGAATAACCTTAAGTTTATCGGCTCAGGCACAAGAGTCGAATCTGACCAAAGATTTTGGTATCGGACTTCAAGGCGCGACGCCAGCGTTTGGGGGTGTCAGCTTTCGTTATACTGGACTGGCGCCCGTATACCTTCAAACGGTTGGACGTTTTATCCTCAGTGATGAGAATAGCGACCACATGTTAGGAGGCGGTATCTCGTATGCCATATTTGAGCATCAAGGCAAATGGAACATATCCAGACTCTATTTTACCTTAGAAGGGGCTTGGCAATACGAAAAAAGAAAGGATATCCTCACTACGAGGTTAGCCGGCGGACTCGCTTTTGGCGGTGAGATCGTATTTTCACTTGGTGGGATTCCTCTGGGGCTGAACATGGAAGTCGGTCAAGGCTTTGGGAAAGAAAAAGATGACTTTCAATCTAACGGACTCGCTGGCGTTTACGTGGGAACGGGCATACATGCCTATTTTTAAATCGCTATCGAAAATGCTCGGTTTTCGTAGGGGCGGGGTTACCTCGTCCCCTACATCAACAGTCGACTGCTGATGGAAACCGACAGCCATTTTAACGTTGATTCCGACGCGCCTGTTGTGCTGAAACTTGTGTCTCCCATTCCTCCCAGGTCGGTTTGTCGCCTTCAGTGAGGACGACGAGCGGTACTCTACCGCCTGCCAATGCTTTGTCTTTCACGAATTCGGCGGCTTCACGCTGCTCGTCAGTCAATTCAGCGCGATCCGGTGTAGGAAAATAGCGGAAGTCGATGCTCCATCGGGATTTCCGTGTTGTGTTCACCTTGCTGGTATGTACGCAGAGATTCGACATGAACAAAGCACCACCCGGTTCAAGCGGAATAGGCACCGGCGTGCCACGCGCCTCGACATCCTCCTCCATCCGGACGTTTGAATCTGCGCCACGCGCACCGTCTAATAAACCCCAACGGTGGCTGCCCGGAATAACCCAGCAACACCCATTTTCGACTGTCGCTTCGACAAGCGGTACCCACACCGTAACCATGTGGAGATCGCCTGTGTGCTTCTCCTTCTTTCCAATGGTTGACTGGTCAAGATATTGGCTGTCTTGGTGCCACGGGAACGAGGTAATCACGCTTCTGGGGAGTTTCGTCCGTAACGCTGGTGTCCCGATATTCGAGACTTCAGGCCCTAAGAGCAGACGAAGCACATTGAGAACGCCGGGGAGGTTGTAGAGATCGTAAAACTCACGTCCGAACATCCCAAAACTCCAGTTACGCGGCAGGATATCCAACTCTTCGCAGATCGCAGCATACCGTCTCTCAAAAGATTCGTCCTCATAGCGTGAGGATAGTTTGCCTTCATTATACAACTCGCGGCTGTAGGCATCGACCTTCACCTTGATAAAGTCGCGGATGGGATCCAAATCTTTATCATTAATGATGTCCTTGATCACCACATACCCGTCACGTTCATAAGCGGTCTTGATTTCTTGGTCTGTCATTGGCTAATCTCCTTCAAATCCATTCAGTTCTTCTCTACGAGATTTAAAATAATTAGGCAATTCCGTAATGGACAGTTGGCTATCCGGCAGTACCTCTTATCCTGAAAATCCTAATTTAGACAATCATAGCAAATTTCATAGCAGCTTTCAAAGAAGTCTCTATCAAAGCCGCCAAGAACCCAGTTGTAGATTAGTTTTATGGTCTTTCGTAAAATTCACAACTTTCTAATTTTGCTATGAAAACTATGAAATTTTACACCGTTTTCCGACATTTTTGGAGAGGTACGTGGTCCCACTTATTCCATACAACCGGTAGAAAATGGGAAACTGAATGGCTCTGGTATCTTCCTTGGTCGTTGTTGCGCAATCTCAATATACATGTTATCATGAATGCTTAGCGGATGCAATATCTATTGAATTTCTCAACCGATTGACAAAGGAGAGTAGGCGTGAAAATTACCGATGTAAAAGCGATGACGCTAAAAGGCTACAAACAGTGGAACTACGTCCAGATTGAAACCGACGCGGGATTGACGGGAATAGGTGAGGCACATCCTGGGGCAGGTATCGCCGAAATTATTCTGCAATTCAAGAACAGACTCATCGGCACAGATCCGAGAAATATAGAACCGCTCTACCACCGACTGATCGGTGCGGCGAGCAACCGATATGCGATGGGTCTATCGGCGATCGGTGGGATAGAAACAGCACTCTGGGATCTGCTGGGCAAGAGCCTTGGGGCGCCGGTCTATCAGCTGTTAGGGGGGAAGTATCGGGATCGGATTCGACTCTATGCCGATGTGGGTCATGGACGCGGAAACACGCCAGAGGGTTGGGCAAAACGTGCGAAAGAAGGCGTTTCAGACGGTTACCAAGCGATTAAGTTTGACATCGACAACTCCGCAAATGAGCTTAAACAAGATGCGGTCAATCGCGAATTAAGTACAGCAGAATTACAAAAAATGACAGCGTTGGTTGCTGCTGCACGAGAGGCGGCCGGGGATGGCATTGATATTAGTATCGACTGTCATAGCCTATTCAGCGTCCATTCGGCGATGAAACTCGCTGAACGTTTAGAGCCGTTCGATTTGATGTTCTTGGAAGACCCTGTGCCGAACGATAACGTTGAAGCGATGGCGAAGGTAAGTTCTGCAACGTCTATTCCGATCTGTACCGGTGAATTCCTATTTCGTCGGGACGGTTTCAGGGAACTGATCCAGACACAAGCCTGTGATATGCTCCATGTTGACGTATCTGGCACCGGCGGGATACTTGAGGCGAAAAAGATTGCGGATCTGGCAGACCTTTATTATATGCCGTTTGCGGCGCATAACATCACATCCCCAATTGGCATGACAGCGACGGCACACGTCTGCGCTGCGGTGCGGAACTTTATTGTGATGGAACTCCCGTATCATGCCGATCAGGTGGATTGGCGATGGGATCTCGCAATTTCCGATGCACCGCTTATGCAAGATAACGCATTCGTGGTGCCGGAGCAACCGGGACTGGGTGTTGAAATAAACGCAGAAGTTGCAAGGGAACATCTGATGCCAGGCTCCGATCACTTCGGTATATCTTAAACTTCCCGCGATTTTTTTTCAATTGTGACAACTTTGCAACATATCGCCCGTAAAATCGCGTCACTATTAATTGTAAGTCTAAATAGGTTAAGACGCACGCAGACAAGGCATAAAGGGTTTCTTTATGTGTTGCGTCCGTCCTTTTAGTTACGGGAGGTTTCTGATGGAAAAAGACGACGTTGAACTGATTCACAGCATATTGTCAGGGGACGAGAATGCTTTCGGTATTTTAGTTAAGAAATACCAAAAAAGTGTCCACGCCTTGGCATGGCGGAAAGTCGGAGATTTCCATATCGCTGAGGAGATCACCCAAGACACTTTCCTGCAAGCACACAAAAAACTCGCTGCGTTGAAAAATCCGAGTCAGTTTGCCGGATGGCTCTATGTGATTGCGGATCGGCTTTGCAGAGCCTGGTTTCGGAAGCAGCAACTGCGGACGCAGTCCCTGGAAACGACTGATGCGGAAACACTCGAAGAAACCGCTCACTCGAACTATATCCGCGAACAACGTGAAGGGACAGCTGTTGAGCATCGCCGTCAAATCGTGCAAAAGCTCATGGAAAAACTGCCGGAAAGTGAGCGGACGGTGATGGTACTTTACTACCTCGGAGAAATGAGTGGTAAAGAAATTAGCAAGTTTTTAGGGGTGTCCCCGAACACGGTTAGAAGTCGACTTCAACGTGCGCGAAAACGACTAAAGAACGAAGAACACATAATTCAAGAAACCCTTGGTAGCATCCCATTAAGTCCAAATCTCATCGAAAACATTATGCGGAACGTTAGGACAATCAAACAGACATCCCCTTCAGGTGGTAAACCGTTTCTGCCGTTAGCGGCTCTGGGTTCATCTGCTATTTTGATTATTTTGTTGATGGGAGCGAGCAATCAATTCATCGCGCGTTCTCAGCCGCCTTATAGTTTCGATGCGCAATCAGAAAGCACTATTGAAATCGTTGACGCACCGGTTATCCGTAGTATCATATCGAAACCCGATGTGCAGAACCGAGTTGGCAGCGATGCTATCCCCGGTAGAAACAGCAACAAAGGTTTACCAACAGGAACTCAGTCCATGAAAAATAATACAGCACAAGAAGCCATGCAATGGCATCTACCAGAAGGTGCTAAAGCGCGCCTTGGTAAAGGTAAGATACGTGAAATACAGTATTCTTCCGATGGGGCAATTCTCGTTGTTGCGACGGGGATCGGTATTTGGCTCTACGACACAACAACATATCAAGAGATCGGACTTCTTACAGCACACACGAGTGCAGTCAAGTGTCTTGCGTTCAGTCCGGATGGAAACATCCTTGCGAGTGGCGGCAACGATGGCACCATTTTACTGTGGCATAGGAGTACAGGTGCCCAAAAAGTGCTCACCGGGAGCACGGAATCGGTCTCAAACTTGGAATTCAGTCCTGATGGGCAAACACTTGCCAACGGAAGTGGCGGTACTATCCGATTTTGGGACACTATCACCGGAGAACAGAAAAGCACGCTCACAGGACTCCCAGAACATATCAGTGATTTATCATTCAGTCCTGATGGAAAAACAATTGTGAGTGTAACTTGGGGTGGCGAAATCTCTATATCGGATACGGTCACCAGTAAACTGAAGAAAACGTTCACTGTGGAGATGACAGATAGTGTATTTAACACAGCCTTCAGTCCAGATGGAGAAATAGTCGCTATTGGCAGTAGAGATGGTCATATCTATCTTTCAGATTTAAACACAGGTAAACTCAAGCGAAAACTCAGTGGGCATTCGGAGGATGTTCAAAGCGTAGTGTTTAGTCCGGATGGTAAAACCCTCGCAAGTTCATCATATATAGACGAAACAGTACGTATCTGGGATGTCTGCACAGGTGAACAGAAGCGAAAATTCACTGAACACACGGGGGATATTGAGGGTTTAGCCTTCAGTCCGGATGGTAAAACCCTCGCAAGTAGCGGAAGTGGTGATGGCACTATCCGTATCTGGGATGTCCGCACAGGCGATCAAAAGCATGCAATCACTGGACATACGGATTACGTCTATAGCGTAGCGTTCAATCCTGATGGAAAATTTTTTGCAAGTGGGTATAGCGATGGCAGTATTCGTTTCTGGGATGCGGAAACCGGACTACACTTGAAAACATTCAAAAAAGGGTACGAGGCATCAGGTTTGGTATTTAGCGAAAATGGAAAAACGCTTGCTTATGCAGATGGTTTAGACATCCGTCTCCAGAATGCAGGTACTGGCGAAGAAAAAATGCTACTTACCGGGCATACGTGGGGTATGCATAGCATGGCACTCAGTCCGGATGGAAATATACTCGCGAGTGGCAGCGAGGACATGACGATCCGTCTGTGGAATATGCACACGGGTGAACATAAAAGAACGCTCAACGGACATCAGCACAGAGTCTATAGCGTGGCATTTAGTCCAGATGGAAAAACCCTCGCAAGTGGGAGCGATGACAATACGATTCGATTGTGGAATGTTAACACTGGTGAGACCGAGAGAATACTTACCGGACATGCCGGTGAGTTTGAAGGGGTCGATAACGGTCACTCCAGTGTTGAAGGTGTCAAGAGTGTGGCGTTTAGTCCTGATGGGAAAACCCTTGCAAGTGGCGGCGGTGATAATGTTATTCATCTATGGGATATAGGGACAGGGAAAAGAAAAATGACACTCGTCGGACATACACATTGGGTGTTCAGTCTGGCGTTCAGTCCGGATGGCAAAACGCTCGCGAGTGGGAGCGTAGACAGCGACATCCGCCTATGGGATCCACACACAGGTGAGCCTAAGAAAACCCTGACCGGTCACGGAAATTGGGTCAGAAGTATCGCGTTTAGTTCGGATGGTAAAACCCTCGTTAGTGGCAGCGATGATGGCTCTGTGCTCATCTGGGAGATAAATCCGTAAAAAACGAAAATTATCCGGGTAATGCACCTTGGTAATTAACGCCGGTAAACATTCCAAGTACCATCCAAAATCCGACGATGCCAAACTCGCCTATGATGAATCCCATAAAGAGTGGACGGAATCTGCGATAGTATCCGATGCCGCCTGATTTGAGTGCCAAATACTTCAGAAACCAGCCGACACACATACAAGACCAAAGAAAATAGGAAGAATAAACCGCGCCCATCACATACCCAATCGGGTGAAGTTGCCACCACATAAATTGCCGCTGCATAATCAGTAGGAAGCCGGTGATGCCGGCACCGAGAATCATGCTGTAGGCTTCTCCTAATTTCGGGTCTTTTGGATACTGAATCAGGGAAACCATGTGATTGAAATACCTCGGCGATCCGATGAAGGGACCTCTTTGTAGATTCAAGCCACCTTTTTCATAGATCAAAGGCAACGATGCAGCGTAGGAAACAACGATAGCGACAACGATAGCGAGTCCCATCGCGCCGAGTATGCTTCTCCGATTTAATCGGAGTGGGTCTGCGGCTTTGAATCCGTGGAGCACGCTCGGCATCAAAATGCCGCCCCAGTCGCGCATCATCACCCGCTGAAATCCTAAGAGTGCCAAGCTGTTCGCGTTGATGATTCTTGAGCCAGCGATAATCTCGAAGTATTCCACAGGGTACATCGGTGCCTGAATCAGTAACATCCCGCCGTTGACCACCATCCATGTTAGGGCAGTAGAAGCGATCAGGAAAAGTACGATAATACTACAAGCGACCCAAAGCGACATGCCAGCATAGACACAGAGACCTGCGAGTAGTAGAAAACTAAAGATTGTTCCCAGCACTGCCCATCTATACGGCAATGCTTCATCTGCGTCGTCAATCGTTGTGGAGGCAGCCGACTCCAGAAATGTTCGCCTCAGAAGGTCTTTTATATGCGCACGACTATTGAGTAGGAAGGCAAGCACCATAACGACATAGGCAGCCATCGTCTGTCCCCTCACAGAGATCCACGGGCTGATAGGAATCGCAAAAGCGTTGATGATGATGTACTGCAGCTTGAAGAATAGAAAAAAGAACCAGCAGCTAAACGACACCTCCATAGCGAGAAAATAGGTTATACCGATAACGGAGAAATAGAGAAAGAACCGAAATTGGGGCCACCACCCCATCACGATCCACGGACGTTCCGTGAACGGGGTGTATAGATCGTACCGATTCGGAATAGACGGGAGTTCAGGAACATACTCGTGCAGCCCGTTGAGCAGATGAAATGCAGCGGCGAACCCAAATCCCACCCATACCAGTGGATTCCTGAAAAACCCATCCAGTGGACGATGCGTTGAGGCTTGCTGCACCATCTCTACTGGCACCGTAACAAGCGGGAATATGAACCGCTCGCGTTCAATCCACTGTTTTCTTATTACAATCGACACGCAGATAATCAGGCAGTAGAGCAGGAGAATGAAAACCGTCCAGACGATGAGTGGTTTTATCCAGAGTGCCCAAGGCACAGACGACTCGCCTTCATAGAAATCCGTAACGGCGTGCGTATCCCAGACAATCAGCCATTCGGGAAAGTGCGGATGCAGCGTTTCTGCCCATTCGTTTTCAGGTGTCGCAAAATAGACGGGTGCTGCCAAATAGGGGAGTAGGTACCCAATCATTCCTTTCGACGGAATTGCTGAAGCGACTCCCATCATCACCCATATTACCATCAACTCCGCTGGACTCAATACTGCTCGAGGAAATGCTTTTTTCAGTATAGGATTGATGACTAAGGTGAGAAAAATCAGCGTAAATACTGCCCCCAAAGGAAAGTGATTTCCTGAAATATCAGTGCCTTGAAGGTAGTAGTCATTATAGGGGGTAATTGCCGTTTGGACGATGACGAGTACCAAACCGATCAAAACTGCGCGTACGGTCATCCATTTCCCCCTTTTTATCGACTAAAGTATTAATGTGAAGCAACACGAGGTATCATCTGCGGGTGTGCATAGACGGTCGCATCGAAGCTCTTTTGCATCAGTTCCCACTTGACGGCTTGGTAATCGGCATGATCGGAAAGGTCGTTGTGTTCCCACGGGTCATTTTCGAGGTCGTAGAGTTCACAAATCCCTTTTTGATGGTAGACGACGAGTTTCCAGCGTCGGTCTCGATACATCGTTGCGTGCGTCTGGTCTGGAAACGCAATTGCCCCAAAAAATTCAGAACGCACTGCCTCCCGATGTTCATCGGCGAGGACATCACCACGCAAGAGTGGCGCGAGCGATTTACCTTGTACATAGTACGGAATCTCCATACCCAACGCATCGTACAAGGTGGGAACAATGTCAAGCAGTTCGACGAGTGCATCGCTTTGAACGTCTTGCAAGAAGTGACCGGGCCACGAAATCATGAGAGGTACACGCACCGATCCTTCGTAAAAACGACACCCTTTGTATACGAGTCCGTGGTCTCCGAGTGTCTCTCCGTGGTCGGATGTGAAGACAATAATCGTGTCCTCACGGAGTCCTTCGGCATTGAGATAGTCGAGGATACGTCCGAATTCGTGGTCGAGTTGTTCGATCATGGCGTAATAAGACGCTTGCATCTTTTTGTCATCCCATTCTGCGGGGGGTTTCGCCTGAGATTGGAAGTCGATACCGGCATCTGTCAATTTCGACTGGAAGGCGATGTCGCTCTCCTGAAAGTGCGGACCGGGGAGTGTTTCTGGATCATACCGACGGTAATATTCCCAAGGCGCATCAAACGGCGGGTGCGGGTCAAACGGGTTGATGCTGAGCAGCCACGGTTGATTTTCGCGGCGGTTTTTCTCAATAAACTCGGTGGTTTTTTCGGTACACCAATAGGTCTGATGAAGGTGCGGTGGGACGTTATCGCACTCCGGGGTCGGTGCATTCACGCGTCCGGATCGGTTTAGAGATTTTTGCGAATCTGCCTTGCCTGCTATCAACGCTGCGGGATCAACACCCTGTGCGCGTTGCCAATCGGCGTATTCGTGTCCGAGTGCGTTCGGCTTGCCGTGGTCGTGGCTATATTGGAAGTAGCGATAGCCGTCGTTGATCCGGTGTTCTTGGGCATCAAAAGCACTCGCAAGATGGAGTTTACCAATTAATCCGCAGTCGTAGCCGTCCTGTGCAAGCGCGTGCGTAATCAGGCGGTCTTCGTAATATTCGGGAAAGACAGGGTTGCCGTTGCCGGTGACGCTCACGGCTGACGGATACATACCGGTCATGAAACTTGCGCGGGATGGGGTGCAGATGGGAGACTGGCAATAGGCATGCGTGAATGTGACCGACTGCTGTACAAATTCGTCGAGTCTCGGTGTATTGATATGCGGGTTTCCCAACGCTCCGATGGTATCGAAACGTTGCTGGTCTGTACAGTACCACAGGATATTTGGACGTTTTGACATTTTTACTCCTTTTCGCAGATTTCACTCGGTTACCAAAGCTATTAGGCTTTGGGGGCTATCACCACGCGTATGCTTCTGGTGCTTCACCACCCGGTCCAGGCCAAATCTCATCAAGCTTTGCGAGGATTTCATCGTCCAATTTCAATTCTAAGACGGACACAGTATCCTCGAACTGCTCAACTGTCCTTGCCCCGATAATCGGTGCTGTAATGTCCGGATTTTTGAGAACCCATGCCAAGGCGACGTTAGCAGGGAATTGCCCTATTGATGTGCAGAGTGCTTCATACGCTCGTAACTGTGGGCGATGTGTCTTAATAACATCCCTGAGTACTTCCCTACCGCGTCGCCCGGTGGTCGGGTTGTCCAGTATACCGCAGAGCAATCCACTCCCCATCGGACTATACGGAATCACCGCCAAACCGAGTTCTCGACAACACGGTAACACTTCAAGTTCGACTGTCCGGCTCCGGAGATTATACACACTCTGCTCTGAGACGAGTCCAAGGAAATTGCGTCGCGCAGCGATCCCTTGTGCTTGTGCGATGTGCCACGCAGCGAAGTTACTACTGCCAATGTACGAAATTTTTCCTTCACGCACCAATTGCTCCATCGCTTGCCAAATCTCATCCCACGGCGTACGACGATCCACATGGTGCATCTGATATAGGTCTATGTGATCGGTTTGTAAACGACGCAGACTGTCTTCGCACGCCCGACGGATATGATACGCCGACAGACGCGCCTCATTGGGACCTTCACCCATTTGACTATACACTTTGGTTGCCAGCACAATTTGATCACGCCGACTTTTATCCTGCGACAACCAGTTTCCAACGATCGTCTCCGTTAAACCTTCATTGTAGGAATTGGAGGTATCGAAAAAGTTAATTCCCGTTTGCAGTGCACGATCGAGTATGGCAAGCGATTCTTCTTGGGACGTATGCCTACCAAAACTAACGGTGCCGAGACAGAGACGGCTCACCCGAAGTCCAATCCGACCAAGAAAGGTATATTCCATAGTGGTTTCTCCTATGACTAATTGTATTGGTGTTGATAACCTTGAAATTTGGCAGCTAAGCATTCCTATAACCATTCTATCAAATCTTGGCTTTTTGATTAACAAAAATTTCGGAATTGGTTATCAACTATCAGTTATTAGCGTCCTTCGTAGTGTGAACAGGCTTCGCAGCGAGAACGGTTAGCCATTGGAAACCCAGCGGATCTGACCTACAAGAATTTCTGCTTGCCACACTGATACAGATGTGGTATATTTGTGTTAGAATCCACCGAGCATCCAAGCGCGAAGGAGGCAGCCCATGCGAATTGCAGTCGGTTGTATTGGACACGAGACCAATACATTTTCACCTGTTACGACGACTATCGATAATTTTAAAAAAGGGAGTTACCACCGCGGTGACGAAATTATCGCTGCGTTCCGAGGCACCCGAACAATCACCGGCGGTTTCCTTGATATTGCAGCACAACTCAATTTACAACCTGTTCCGCTGTTGTGGACATTTGCAACACCATCTGGCATGGTAGCACATGCGGCTTATGAGACGCTTAAGTCGGAGTTTTTAGCGCTTTTGCAGAACGTTGGAGAGCTTGACGGAATCCTCCTTGATTTACACGGGGCGATGGTGACAGATGAACTTGAAGATGTAGAAGGCGATTTGATTCAAGCAGTGCGTGAGATAGTCGGTGAAACGTGGATCGTTACAACGCTCGATCTGCACGCGAATATTACCGCCAAAATGGCAGATTACACCGACATTATCATCGGGTTTGATACCTATCCGCATATAGATTGCTATGAACGCGGGTTTGAAGCCGGACAACTACTCTTCGGTATGAATGAAGGTAAGATTCAGCCGACAATGGCATACCGCCAACTCCCTTTACTGACCGCGCCCCCCGCACAATGTACAATGAAAGCCCCAATGACAGGTGTGCTCAACGCACTTCACGCGCTTGAAACTAAGCCCGGCGTGGTAACGGCAACCCTCTCTATGGGATTTCCATTTGCTGATATAACGGATGCAGGCGTTTCAATACTCGTTACTACCAATGGAGACATAGCGCTCGCGGAAAATTATGCCGACCAATTCGCGTCCGATATTTGGGGGATGCGCGAGCAGTTCACATTTAATTTACATACTGTCGAATCCGCAATTGAAATCACCAATCAGACAGATGGCAAACCGATTGTACTCGCTGATGGTGCGGATAACCCCGGCGGTGGCGGTCCCTGTGATGGTACAACCATCCTACAAAAATTTATAGCAGCAGACGTTCAAGATGCGGTGATCGCTGTGATCGCTGATCCCGAATCGGTCACCCAAGCAGTCGAGGCAGGTGTCGGAAACAGCGTCCAACTGAATGTCGGTGGGAAAACAGACACACAACACGGGGCACCCGTTGCACTCACAGGGTATGTCAAAACACTCTCTGATGGCAGATTTACTCTCAAAGGTCCAATGGGACGCGGCACCATCGGGAACATGGGTAGAACAGCCGTTATTCAGGTTAGTGGTGTTGAGATTATCTTGACGGAAAGACGGATTCAACCTTACGATGCGGAAGTGCTGCGGAGTGTTGGGATTGAACCGCGGACACGTAAACTCATCGCACTCAAATCTGCTGTTCATTTCCGGGCAGACTACACACCGATTGCGCATCAGATTTTGGATGTGGATACGCCTGGCGTTCACAGTCCGAATCTTTTCAACTACGATTACCAGAAGTTGAGACATCCGATCTATCCACTTGATTCAAACGTTACATACGCAGAAACCGATGCAACCTAAATGGGAGCAACGAATGTTATTCCTCAAATACGCTGCTATAATAAATCGCATTGAAGAGCAACTTAAAGGTCCCATAAGACTGACCGCGGTGCTGTGGTTTAAACCCGAAAAGAATCACGCGCCCACCCCCTAAAACAACTTCTAACAGCGCGGCCTTCTGGCGTATCCGTTTTTCACCCTCAAGCCAACCGCTCATCAACGGATTAAACTCAGGATACGTTGCTATAACCTTCGCGCCACCGCGTTCGGCAGAAAATACGGGGCCCGATTTAAAAAAGATAGCCATCTCATTATCTAACCCGTGTCCGATTGGGTGTTTTGTATCTATCCGAACGCGGAGTAATGAACCGGGACAGAAGAACGCGTCTTCGTTCGGTTGGTTGTTTTTCTCTACGACATTAACGATACCTTTTTCACTAAGTCCAAAGTACTTCAAAGGTAGTTCTGTCGCACGATTTAGGCAGATAAGTGTGCCCCCGTTCTCCACAAACGCTCGTAGATTCGCCAACCCTTCAGTACCGATGCCACCCGTGTATTCCGGCGGTAATTTCCCTGTTGAATGTCCGTTGAGAATACCAGAAGCACCCAGATCTGGCAGGATTATTGCATCATAACGCGTTGCCAAGTCGCCCGCGCGAATTTCCGCATTCGTGAGACTATTGTAATTGAACCCGTGTGTGTCCAGAACCCAGCGCGTCCACCCTTCGTCCATGTTCGCTGTCCACGGTTTGTAGAGACCAAGGCGCGGCGCGCCCACGCTTGAAAATATACGACCGAGATTTTCTTCGTTGATGGATGCATCGGCGTGGATGTGGATGCCATATTCTAATGCAAGTGCGTTCAGTTCTGCAATTTGCTGTAGTGGCGGCTCCACAGTCTTGATCAGGATAGCCCCCGGAGGCAACGTTTCGCCTGCAAGGTCTACAGCCCGTCGCGCCCAATAAAGTTTATATTTAGCGCTGTTGTCGCTGAATCTTGCATTGAACAGATGGTTGAGGAAAAGTGCTTCAGCATTCGTTCGGTTCTCGAACAGGTAACTTGCTGGTTCAGGGGTGCCGTCGAGTGTGCCTTGCACTGCTGGCAGCATCGGCAGCTGCCTTAAATCCGCCTCGAACGGATGCACAACCGCGATCGTCCGCACCCCCATCTGGAACGGCAAGGTCCAGCCTGCAATATCGTAAGGTCGTTCAGGTGGCGATTCAGGCGATGGACGGCGTTCCGGGTAGCGTTGCACCTCAAGTAGGTCCTTGGCGTGTGCCCGAAACGGTTGGGACATTAAAACGACATAAGTGTCCGCGGGATATTCTACACCGTCAGCGATAAACGGCGCGTTTGCCCGGTGAATCTGTACACCGCCACGTTTCAGAATGTCCAGCATCTTGAGCGTTGTGTGGATATCGCGTTGTTCAGTCGGTATGAGAAACGCCCGCGGCGGTTCATCCGTCCCTTTCGCGATTGCCTTGAGCCCCATCTTGTAAAAGTTTGTTTTCAACGTTACCCGATGCTCAGCGACAAAATCGAGAATTGAGAGTGCTGCCGCCTTCTCATAGTCTACAATATTCCGCAACCGCCACCAGCCACCGGGCCACGGTTCTGGGAAATTAGTGCGGAGCGCGTATTGATCAAGCCCGCGCCGGTAGCCTCTTAAGGTGTGGTGCGGTTGGAAAATTGGCGTTGCGATTTCTACACGTGCCGCTTCCGTCAAGATGCCGACCATGTTGTGCCGATACGGAACTGTCCGAAATCCACCGTGCCACCATGTATCGTAGACAGCACTTGAAAGTACGCCTGTAAACCCATCGCTCGTCAAGTCGAAGGCGAGTTGTGCACCAATGAGCGAAAGCGTCCGTTGTAAAAGCGGCGGGATATTCGGATTAACCGGCTCAAAATAGGGCGGGATCACAAACCGAGGCCCCCGATAACTCATCTCGTGCACATCATAGACAACTTCTGGAAACCATTCTTCATAAAGCACTCGCGTCAGCAGTTGCGTTTCTATCTGTGTTAACATAAACCAGTCGCGATTATTATCATGTCCTGTATATTTATGATACAGCCACGGGATTTCTGAGCCTTCGTGAGGCGTGCCGACAGTACGATTGTACCAATCCACTACGATGTTTAACCCATCCGGGTTTGCGGAAGGGATCAGTAGGATTATCACATTTTCAAGAATCTCTCTGATTTGCGGAGTCTCGGCTGTCGCAAATTGATGTGCCAGTTCCATTGACATCTGTGAAGAGGCGATCTCTGTGGAATGGAGATTGCAATTAATCAGTACCACTGCTTTACCCTCTTGCGCGAGCGCATCCAGTTCAGCACCAGGTTTTATGGGGAGTGCAATCTCTTTTTGGATCTCCTGATAGCGTGCCAGATTCTCCAAGTTTGCCGGCGCAGAGATTAGCAACATTAAAAGGTCGTTACCTTCTGTCGTTTTCCCCAGTTCTTCCAATAACACCTGACCTGAATTTGCTGCAACATGGCGCATGTAATCAGAAACAGTTTGCCAGTCTGCCACCTGATAATCCGAACCGACCTGAAATCCGAGTACTTCTTCTGGCGGCATCAGTTGGGCGTGTGTTGGTCGCTGCAGCAAAACCGCGCATATGATCAACACACCGAGTGTCCCCCAAAACGTTGCTATTTTGGTCCCACGAAAGCCTGATTTTTGTTGGTGAAATCCAGATAAACAATTGCGATAGAGAGAGCCAAAGAATTTCATATAGAGATATCCCTTCCTATAGGCGCGAGTTACTGAGTCTTTATTGTTTTTCAGTATAACCTAAATCAGCGCAGCTGTCAACTCTATCCGATAGATTTCGCTGGTTTCCTATGTGTTTCTATCTCTGCTACTTCTATCAGAAAAGTCATGATTCGGAGGTCCTTCCTACAGAAGAACTGACTGCTTCTGGAGAAAGCAGCATCTATACTTGACTTTTTTGGGATTTTGTGGTATTGTTACAATGGAATATTTCCAAATCCACAATGTAACGTGGCGCGCACGCGCAGTTAAAAGTGTGTATGACAAGGCGCAGCTCATATTCAGAGGATCCGTACTACGAAAGTCAGGAGGAAAGTAGATCATAATGAAAAAAGTTTTAATCATTCCGCTCGTTGTCTTGTTGCTCGCGAGTTTGGGGTGTGAAACAAAACAGAAGGGGCCGAGCAACCTAACCGTAGGCAAGAGTAAATTGATTGACAGCGGGAATGCCTTGGAAGCCGTTGATCATCTTGAAAAAGCGGAACAAGAAGAAGTCAATAAACTCGAACCTCGTGCCCTACTCATTATCGCTTATTCTTATGGGCTTTCCACCGGAGATGCCAATAGGGGTGGTGATGAAGCCAAATTCAGAAATCAGCGGGATCAGCGAATTGAAGCACTTACAGAGGCTGAGATGAAGCGCATTTTACAAGTGCTTGATGACCGTCCTTCGCAGGTGCGAAAAGCAGGTTTACAGGCATTGGTGGACAAGGGACCTGACGCTACAGTCTTAATTCTTGACAGCCTCGTAAAAGGCAGATACCCTTCGCTTCACGCCGACTTTACGCAATGGATGTTGGTCGATATGGGATCTGAGAGTCTCGACCTTATTTTAGCCAGGCTTACCGATGAGACTACCGCATCGGCTATCAAAAGTAAGCTTGTGCAAGTGATCTCTGAAATTGGCGATGCGAAAGCCATAGAAGCATTGAAAGCCCTTCAAACCGACATCATGGAACCGGGGCTGATCATGGAGATTAACACGACACTCTATCAGCTCGGAGAGGAATCGTATAAAAAAGACATTATCGCTGGCATAAATCATGGTGATGTTAAAGTCCGCCGCGCCGCCGCAAAAGCGATGGTGAATATTAAAAATGTGTCGCCCAAAGCATTGATTGCTGGACTCAAAGACGAGGATTCCGAAGTCGTTGCAGCACTCGTGGAGGCACTTGCAGTTCATAGGGATGCCGCAGCTGTTGACGGACTCGTGAACATCCTCACCAGCGAACTAAACAAAGATCCAAAACAGGCTTCAATTGAAACGCTTGATATTTATGGACAGAATAAACTCGCCAGAGGTTTAGCAAAACGTATCACTACGCTGCTCATTGGTGGGACAGTTAGCGACCCAGACAACCGTTATTATCTTGTGCAACTGCTACGGAGAGAGCCTTTTAAGAAACAGATTAGAGCACTAAAGACAATCGATGATCTTGGGTCCAAGCTGCATGAGTACCACGACAAAAAAGAACAGATGGACCTCGTCAAAATCCCACTTGCGCAACTCCTTGATGAACTTCGATAGGACAAAATTCGTTATTTGTATATTCTGGCATTTTTTCGCAGAAAGGTATTCAGGCTTCAATTTCTGCGCGTCGTTATTGAGAAGTTGGCTTCCACAACAGGAATAAGAGGGCTTCTATTTGCAAGCTGCATCTTAATTGTTGACATAAAAATGTATTTATTTTAAAATATTCTTTACATCAGTACTTGCCCGGATCTGTAACCACTGTTCGATAGGTGTACAAATGCGGGCGCGATATGGGAAACCTACAAGCCTTGCCCGAATTTTGACATTACCAAGCTATACTGAGAGATATTAAATGGTTGCTTTTTTATACGCTTGTAGGTTACGCCGTTGAATGGTGCGCGCCTTTCATTCTCTTCAGGGTACATGAACGGGTGAGTCTAATTGAGATTCCAGGAGGAAAAGATAAACGGAACATGAAGAAAGTTTTGATGTTATTACTGCTTATAGGGGTTGTAAGCTTCGGCTGTCAGCAGGAACAGGTCATCACCCAACTTGAAGTCGGCAGAGGTAAGTTGTTTGCAGGACTCACGCTGGAAGCCGTCGGACACCTTGAACGCGCGGAGCAGGAAGAGCAAAATAAAGTTGAACCGCGCGCACTCCTGATTCTTGCTTATAGCAACGCACTATCAACGGGTGCCGCAAAAACTCACAAGGGAGACGCTTGGTACCAGAACGAGCGTGACCGGCGCGTTGGCGAATTGGGCGAATTTGAGATGAAGAGAATCCTGCAAATCCTCGGTGAACGGCACAGAGTCCAGAAGGATGCTATGCAGGTTCTTGTTGATAAAGGTGCTCCAGCCGTACCCCTCATTTTAGAAACCCTCGTTAAAAACCGATATCGCGATGTCCACGGTGACTTCATTCAAATTTTGACACAGATCGGAAGCGCAGGTATTAACACGATTTTGGAAGTTGCTGGCAACAGCGGGACACCATCCGCTGTGAAGATACAATTAATTCGTGTTATCGGAGATATTGGTGACGCCTCCGCTACCTCAGGATTAGAGACACTCCATAATGCAACCACTGATGAGGGGTTGAAGATGGAAATTAACACCGCACTCTATCTGCTCGGAAACGAAGCCTCTGAAGCCAAAATCGTCGCGGGTTTGACCGATGGTAACGCCGTTGTCCGACGAGCCGCCGCGAAGTCTATGATGTTCCTCAAAGAACACCCGACAGATAAGCTGATTGATGCGCTTGACGATTCCGATGACACCGTGCGTATGGACATTGCTAAAGCACTGCAGAAATATCCTGACGCAAATGCGGTTGACGGTCTCGTTGCAATCTTAACCAATGGTTCAAGCCTTAGCACTAAACAAGCTGCTATGGATACTTTGAACCATTACGTCGAAAATGGACTCGCTGATGGGTTGGCTGCGCGTTTGATCGAATTGTTGACAGACCCGAAGGTCGTCAACCATGAAGATAGAATCCGGATTGTCCAACTTCTTAAAAAACCGGCTGTGCTTAAGCAGATTCGGGAAGCCGACCAGTATGACAATCTGCCGCATAAGCTTTACATTTTCTATGAAGAGACCGAAACTCACGATATGGTTAGGGATGAGCTCAATCAACTGCTCAATCAACTCGATGAGGAAGGGTAGGCAAATTTGGATACAAGATTGATGCGTTCCGAGTTTTCTAACTGGGTGAGTGGATGTTTTCATTCATAAGTTAAAACGCCATGACCGAATAGTGGAAGGACCGCTATGCAGAATTATCCCGCCGACATCAAGATTACCAAAATTGAGCAGGTTACCGTCGAAATCGACCAACCCGCGATCGGTTGCAACTCTGGTGCGAAAGAGATAAAACAGCCGGATCCCAACGGGAAGTGGCGTGAACGTATTGTCCGTATCTATACCAATGATGAAACACTCGGATGGGGCGTTGGCAGTTGGGGAACGGCAACCGCTGAGGATGCCCAAAGCGTACTCCATCGAAACCCATTTGAGCTCTTGAATCCTGAAGACGGGGTTGTTGAAGAATTCCGAGGGCTTGAAAACGCCCTCTGGGACACTATCGGTAGAATACTCGGGAAACCTGCTTATCAACTCATGGGCAACGAACTTTTTTCAAATGGGTTGCCCGCTTATGACAGCACGATCTATTTCAACGATCTTCTCTATGAGACGGAAGCCGAAGGTCTCAAACGGATTGAAAACGATGTCAAAAGCAGCCTCGCTAATGGGTTTACCGCATGCAAGATGAAAATCGGACGTGGTAACCATCTCATGGCGCGCACAGCAGGATTACAACGGGATATAGAAGTCGTCCAACTTGCCCGTAGTACCGCAGGGACAGGCTTCAATATCCTCGTTGATGCTAACAACGCGTATACCTACGATGAGGTCATCACCTTCCTCAACGAAACCAGCAATTGCGATGTCTTTTGGATAGAAGAGATGTTTGAAGAAGAAGTCGAACTGTATCGCAACCTAAAGGCTTTCATCCAAGAAAAGGGCTTAAAAACGCTAATTGCTGATGGCGAGACCCGGACCCGTGAACCGCTTGAATTCTACGATCCCTTTTTTGAAGCTGGGGTGATTGATGTAATTCAGCACGATATGAAAGGGTTAGGCGTTACGGGTTGGCGACGGCTCGCGGATATGGCTGCTGCACACGATGTCCAATGTGCACCGCATAACTGGGGTTCTCTACTCGGCTTCTTTCTCAGCCTCCAATTCGCAAAAACGATTCCGCATTTCCTTTACGGCGAAGTCGCAACCCTCACCAGCGATGTCATTGATACCTCTGGCTACGGTTTCACTGATGGCACATTCACGGTGCCGGATACGCCTGGTCTCGGCTTGGAACTCAATCAAGACGTTTACGATGACCGATACGCCGGAAATGAAGATTGGCATATCTCCTAATCAGACCGAAAAAACCCACGGTTACCCCATAAATTCAGGGCTACAAATCCCTTCCACAAGAAAATCTACGAAGAATTGAATGGCTCTGATGGGCGTAAATGATCCCGTCAGAGTTTTTTGATTTGAGATGTGCTTGTGAAATGTGTTATTATACTTTTGGATTGACTAAAAAAGGTTTTAACGTGAACTTGGTGTAAGAGATATAAAGTTCCTAATGCTTGTATTCTACTTTCATAACCGCTATAGAGGCGGTTTTGTGAAGGTTAAGTATTGACAAATAGGAGTTAAAAATGAAAGCTATAATTGTTCCCTTTGCTCTATTCTTGCTCGTTGGATTTGCCGTGCAACCGGTGCTATCCCAAAATGTTACGGATGGAATAGTCGCCTATTGGGCCTTCAATGAAAAAGCGGGCGATACCGCAACGGACTCAAGTGGCAACGGACATGACGGCAAACTGATGGGAGATCCAAAATGGATTGCTGATGGATACTTCGGCGGTGCACTTGAATTTGATCAAGTTGAAGATGAGGTGAATGTTCCGTATCATGCGGATCTTAATCAAGAGGTTTTCACTATATGTGCGTGGGCAAACGTGGAACCGGGGAGTGCAAACCATCGTGCTGTTGTCTCTTCTCGAGCTGACTTTCCGCAACGCGGCTATATCTTCTATGCTGAACCCGGCCATACGTGGGAGTTTTGGATCGGTGCCGGCGCGAATCATTGGAAACCGGTTCGAGGACCGGCTGTGAATCTCGGGGACTGGGATCACCTCGCTGGTACCTATGCTGATGGTAATCATAAGTTCTACGTGAATGGTGAATTTATAGGCGAAGAGAACTTTGATATTGATGTTAATCCGAGTGAGGAATTCCTCATAGGTGCAGGTGGGAATGAACGTCCTGTTCATACGTACCTCTTCCAGGGGAAAATTGATGAAGTACGGCTTTATGACCGTGTACTGGACGAAGACGAAATTGCAGCCGTAATGGAAAGTGATTCATTGGCGGTTGAAGCCGTTGATAAGTTGGCAATAACTTGGGGCGAGCTCAAAGCCAAGTAGTATTATCGTCAAAACGGGTTAGTTCGGGGTGTCTTATGAAAAAAGTTCTCGTCGCGATGAGCGGTGGCGTAGATAGTTCCGTTACTGCTGCCATGATGGTTGACGCAGGTTATGATGTCACCGGCATCACCATGCGCCTCGGCGCGCCTGATACCGTTGAGGTAGATCCAGAGCGTCCGAACTGCTGTTCTCTTGAAGGCATTGAGGACGCGCGCCGCGTCGCCACGCAACTCGGCATCCCGTTCTACGGCGTGAATTACGAGGACGCTTTCCGTGAACAAATTATCGACTACTTTGTGGAAGAATACCTCGTCGGCAGAACGCCGAGTCCGTGTATGGTATGTAACCGAGAGCTCAAGTTCGGTAGACTTCTCGACCTTGCCAAAACATTGGAGTGCAATGCTATTGCTACTGGACATTATGCTCGCGTTGAGCAAGACCCGGAAACGGGACGCTATCTCTTACGCACAGCACTTGATACCAGCAAGGACCAATCCTACTTCCTCGCCGCGCTCACACAGGAGCAATTACAGTGTGCGATGATGCCTCTCGGTGAATACACGAAAGCTGAAGTGCGAGACCTTGCCCGAAAGTATCAATTGCGCACCGCTGAAAAGGTTGAGAGCCAAGAACTCTGCTTCGTCGCTGATACTAATTATAGACGTTTCCTCAAGGACAGAGTTCCTGAGAGAATTGAGGGTGGCGATATTGTGGATGATGAAGGCAATGTCCTCGGTAAGCATGACGGTGTCCCGTTTTATACCGTCGGGCAACGGCGCGGGTTGGGTATCGCGGTTGGCAAGCCGCTCTATGTTACCCAACTCAACGCAACGAAGAATACCGTCGTTGTCGGAGAATCCGATGCCCTCTTTGAGGACACGATGCACGTTGAACGCATCAATCTCATCGCTATTGAGAAGTTAACCGAACCGATCCGTGCACACGTCAAAATCCGGTCCCGTGATGACGGCGGTCCCGCGACCATCACGCCTATCAGCGACACCGAGGCGGTCGTAAAATTTGACGAACCGCGCCGCGCTATTACCCCCGGTCAAGCCACCGTCTTTTATGATGGCGAATACGTCCTCGGCGGCGGTTGGATTGTAGATGCCCGCGATACCATTGTGAGAGGGGTTTGTACCCCCGAATAGAATTCAATTCCCAAAATGCAAACTACATTTACACCCGACAACTTCAAAAAGGCGTTCAAACCGTATTTGGTAAGATGGGGTGTTGTTTACGCAATTTTAATTTCCCTCGTAACTATCGTTACTACCTGCATTATCATACCCAATTGGGGATTCTCACAGTGGCTTGTTTCCTTGTTTATGGACACAGGCGCGATGTTTGATGGTAGAACGGTAAGTTATGGTATGTTTGCCATGGGGATACTCCTCTTCGGCATTATTGTCGTAGGTATGAATGTAATGGGCATACCCCTCTTCGGTATTATTGTTGCAGGTATAAATGTAATTGGGGTGTTTGCTTTCGGTATGAACGCTTGTGGGATTGTTGCTATTGGTCTCAACGCTGTTGGCGTTATTGCTATCGGTGGAAATGCGGTTGGCGTTGTCGCTATTGGTGGGAACGGCTTTGGTATCTATGTACTTTCTTATTCACAGAGAAGCAGAGGCAAATATGTATT
Source organism: Candidatus Poribacteria bacterium (assembly GCA_022819945.1). GTDB lineage: Bacteria > Poribacteria > WGA-4E > WGA-4E > WGA-3G > WGA-3G. The sequence goes on along the minus strand of JAJEGI010000129.1, from coordinate 59,504 downwards.
TGCACCGCATCGCCAAGATCCCAAGGCTGTTGCCCTCTTTACGCGGTGGCTTCCGAAGTTAACCGAATCCGGCATATAGGATAACAACACATAATACGCAACAGATGAAGTCAAAACTCCTCTGTCTCCTAGGTCCCACAGCCGTTGGCAAAACAGAGATAGCGATTCAACTCGCACAGCGTCTCAACGCCGAAATCGTCTCTGTCGATTCCCGACAAATCTACCGGCAGATGGACATCGGTACTGCCAAACCCACCCCGGAAGAACAGCAAGCAGCACGACACCACCTTATAGACTGCGTAGACATTTCCGAACCTTTCTCTGTCGCTGACTATCAATCCCTTGCAGACACTGCAATCTCTGACATCCAAAACAGAGGTAAGCAGGTGCTGCTTGTCGGCGGTGCCGGTCTCTATTTTCGAGCGATTGTTGATGGTTTGTTTGAGGGACCGGGGGCAGATCCCTTACTCCGTGAACGGTTTGAAAAGGAAGCCACACAACACGGGGTTGATGCCCTCCACGAACGGCTCCGCGCCTGCGATCCAGAATCTGCGGAACGAATTCACCCCAATAACGTCGTTCGCGTTATCCGTGCCTTGGAGGTCTATGAATTGACAGGCACGCCTATGTCTGAACACCAGCAGCAGTGGCATCAAGAGGACCAACGCTATCCGTTTATCGCCTTCTGCTTGACGAGGCCGCGCGCGCTGCTCTATCAGCGAATTGAACAACGCGTGGAGGTTATGCTTGCAAACGGATTGATTGCCGAAGTGGAATCTCTGTTAGCAGCGGGCTATGCCCGTGATACCGTCGCCCTCCGAAGTTTTGGGTATAAAGAGTTAATCGCTTACCTTGATAGAAAATGTACATATCTGGAGGCAGTTGAACAATTGAAACAGAACACCCGTCGTTTTGCCAAACGGCAGTTGACGTGGTTCCGTAAAGACACCCGCATTGAATGGATAGATCGGAACTCGACACCGGATATTGTTACGCATCTGTTAGAAAAAATTCGGGGTATGTAGCAGGTTGCGGTTATTGGATACTGAAAGTTGGATTCCCTGTTGATTTCAGCAGCGAGATATAATACAATATTTTGTTGATACACTTCGCGGAGAGGAGGGAAAAATGAGACGTTTTTGGACACAAGGCCCCGTTAACTCGCAAGAGCACTACGTTGTTTCACGTTCTGATGAGATCGCCGATTACATCAAACGCGTTGACGAGGGACGCTATGTTGTGCTCTTCGCGCCCCGCCAAACGGGCAAAACGACTTTCTTTCAAGATGCCTTAACAGCACTGGTAGCGGATTCAGTGTCAGTTGAGCAGGCTATAGACTATTTTCCGATTCAACTGAATTTTGATGTTTATAAAAACCTTGACTTAGCTACTTTTTATGGGCATCTCTACGAACAGATGCGCGAGGAGATAGAAGCCGTTTTCCAAGGACGTGGATGTGTCCCCTCTGAAGCTTTACGCGAATTTTTGGAAGGGACAACCTTAACCGATCATCTTTCGATGATGAGATTTTTTAAACGGTTTGCACGTTTTCTGGACGCTGAACATGATGGTCAACAGGTTGTCTTCGTCATTGATGAATTTGATGGTATCCCGCAGGTTGCACTGAGCGATTTTTTGCATACGCTCCGTCATATCTATATTTCTGGCAAGCCGCGATGTCCTCACAGCGTTGGCATTATCGGGGTCAAAAGTATTGCGCAACTCAATTATGATCGGTCTATCTCCCCTTTTAATATCCAAGATGAGTTCCATCTGCCCAACTTTACCCTTGAACAGGTCCAGGAACTGCTTGGGCAATATACTGAAGAAGTTGGACAATCTTTTATCCCAGAAGTTATAGCATCTATCCATAAACAGACTGCCGGGCAACCTGTCCTTGTCAACCGATTCGCACAGATTCTTGCTGAAGAGTTGGACATTCCGAAAAGTGAACCGATTACTATGGCGCACTTTTCAAAAGCACACGCACAGCTGCTACACGAACGGAACACTAACATCGAGCACCTAACAACTAATATCCGTAGAAACCCACGCTTTGAAAGCGTTCTCATGCGGATTATGGCGCGAGATGAAGGCGTAGACTTCAATATGGACGATGATATCATCAGTGAACTTGCCATGTATGGTGTAATCAAAAAAGCCTCTGATGGTATGTGTGAAATTCTTAACCCAATTTATCTCTACCGTATCATGAGAACATTTAAACCAACAGTCAATGGGTTAGAGGCGCAGTACCTTCCTAAAGGTCCCAATGAGAATTTTCTCAATTATATTACACCCACAGGACGGATTGATATGGGGTTGTTGCTTGATAATTTCCGAGATTTCATTGCACGCGCAGGATTCAAAATTCTGCAAGTCCCTGATACACCACAAGAATCGGTTGGCAGACATCTTTTGCTCGCGTATCTTGACCAGTTTGTGAAAGACATCGGCGGTTTTATGCACATTGAAGTGCAAACCGGTCGTGGTAGGATGGACATCATTATCACTCACAACCAACAGAAATACATCATTGAAACGAAAATATGGAGAGGTGATCATCGTTATCAGGCGGGTAAAAAGCAGCTCGCAGCGTATCTCCGAGCTGAAGGCGTAAGGGAAGGGTACTATGTTGTCTTTGATCATCGGGAAGAGCCGGAACCACAGGTAGAGACCGAGACGATAGACGGTTTGACAATTCGGAGTTATGTGATTCCTGTAATGCAGGAACTACCTTCATCTGAAACGCAATAAAAGAGACACTTCAATCAATGCCATGTTCCTCGCAATATGCCCGGATAATCGGCAAAAAATCATCTGCGTATTTTTCCATTTTCACGGGACCGACACCGTGAATTTGCAGGAATGCGTCTTCGGTTTGTGGGAAATAGGTTGCCATTTCTCTTAGTGATCTATCATTAAACACACAAAATGTTGGAACCCCTTCTTTATTTGCCACAGTTTTGCGTGTCTCGCGAAGTTGTTTAAAAAGTTCTGGAGAGTAGGTATCCGATTCTGCAGATACCGATTCAGAAGCGTTCGGTTCTTGGGTTTCGACCTCTGCTGAATCTATCATATGTTCCGGTGCCGATTCAAATGTATTCAGTACTACAGTTTCGCTCTCTGTTGAATCTACCTCGTGTTTCTCACAATAGGTACGAATAATTGGCAAGAAATCATCAGCATATTTCATCCTTACTTCTCCTATGCCCTTAATCTGCCCAAATTCTTCTGGTGTCTGTGGTAATTGAGTTGCCATCTCCTTCAATAAATCACGCGGCAAAACTCGCGATGCCTGTATCAATTCTTCCTCTGCTATATTTCTACGCTTGTGGCAAAGTTTCTCAAACAGCCCCGGATCGTACTGGTATTGTTCCTCGGATTCGTAAGTATTCAATTCTGCAGTTACACTATTTTCTAAATCTATATCTACCAAATCTACCGGAAATCCCCAGAACCGATCGGCTGGTGTAATTTTTGTTGTGTTGACTTTCCGACCCTTATCTGTCAAATGAAGGCTTCCATCTTCCCCATCTCGTTCATAAAGATTGTTTTGAAAGAATTGCAGGGCAAAATGACACCATTGGGCTTTGCTATACTTCTTGCCTTTTCCCCAGGTACTAAGTTTGTCATGCTCATTTTTAATAATTTTTTCTTGATTATCACCGCGCAAAATGTCAATGATATGCAATGCCCCAGCTGGCAGGCAAATTGGGGTACTCGTATTTTCGCCTCGTAAAGTGCCAATGAAATATGCCTCGTCGAAAACCTCCTTTGTCTCGCTTTCATTAACCCAATGAAGACAAGATAGGAACATTTGGGCAGGTGTTGTCAAATCCACCTGTTCCATTTTCGTTTTACGACAGTTATCACACATACCGCAATTTTCGTTTTCGTATTGCTCTCCAAAATAGTCCAATAACCCTTTACGGCGACAACTTGTTGAATTTGCCCACGCAATGAGTTTTTGCAATGCTTCAATCCGTCCTTCACGTTGCGATGGATGTCCATCATCAATGAATTCGTTGATCGTATCTTCATCATCCGGACTGAACAACAGGAGGCACTCTGCATCTTCCCCATCCCGACCAGAACGACCGATTTCCTGATAATAAGATTCCAGATCCTTCGGCAGCCACGCATGTAAAACAAACCGAACATCTGGCTTATCGATACCCATTCCGAAGGCAATTGTGGCAACTATTACGTGAGTATCCCCATTGATGAAAGCGTCTTGACTTTGCGTGCGAGTTTCATTGTCCAGCCCTGCATGATAGGGCGAGACAGAAATTCCATGCTCTTTTAAATTTTCACACAACCAATTCACATGCTTTCGTCTTTGACAGTAGATGATGCCAGATTCACCAGCATGCTTTTTGAGAAATGCCAATGTCTGCCCGAGCAACTCAAATCGGGGTTCGATAGAGATAAAGAGATTTTCGCGATTAAAACTATCAATGAATTGATTTTCTGCTGGGATGTTGAGTGATTGTTTAATATCTTCTTGGACTCGTGGAGTCGCCGTGGCAGTTGTGGCAATACAAACAGCGTTTGGAAATTGCTCACGAACCCAGTCCAACTCACGATAATTCGGACGAAAATCGTGTCCCCATTGAGCGATACAGTGTGCTTCATCAATCGCAAGGCAGGCGACATCTGAGTCATAAAGCATTACATGGATTTCAGGGCGTTGTACGAGCCTTTCGGGAGAAATATAAAGCAGCTTAATTTCGCCATTCCTGACCCTTTGCATTGTAGCAAGATATTCTTCATAGTCTTCTTTTTCAAGGATGTGATTGAGAAAAGCGGCGCGAATTCCCTTCTGTTTTAACTGCATCACTTGATCTTGCATAAGAGCAATTAGCGGTGAAACAACAACCGTCAAGCCATTAAAAATACACGCGGGTAGTTGGTAACAGAGCGACTTCCCACCCCCTGTCGGGAGAACCACTAAGGCATCATCTCCTTTGCGAATGTGTTCAATAATATCTTCCTGGAATGGAAGGAATTCTTCATGCCCAAAAACGTTCCTGAGAATCTCTAAGGAAGGTGCCTTCGTTTGTGTTGGCGATTGTCTCCTTTCAGGGTGGAGTTCCTGTTCTTCTTGTCTTTCCTCTTCAAGAAACCAACCCGAAAGTTGCACATAGCAACGTAGTTCAACATGTGGTGTATTTTTCGGTCGCCACCAATGTGCCAGCGATACGCGTAAAAGCGTGCCTGCTGGAATGGTTTTAAGTGGTTTTTGAAAACCGACGAAGGTGAGTGTGCAACCGCCGTTTTCCGTAGGGTAGCGGTAGCATAGGTTCTTCTTCTGATCTGTTTCGAGAGTGAGTTGCTTGTCCGTTTTCCAAAACGTAGTGCTGTAAGGTGGAACATCATGCCCAGGCGGAACGTAGAGCGATCCGATGCTTGTAGTTTGTAACAAGCCTTCATACAGCTGGCGTGGATCCCCAAATTTCGGCGGCATCAAAAGTTCAACGGCACTTATCAAATCTCTTGTGTCTTTCGTCCTGTGAATACGCGATTTTTTATCAACAACAAAGTTTTCGTTATGTGGCGGCTTCAAAGGAGTTTCCGGATCACCCGTAATCTTCCAAATATCGCCAACCTCGTATTCTCTGTTCGCGCCGTCACGTGGGTCGGCATTAAACGGAATGAGCCGGACGCTTTCACCCTTTTCTGTGATCGCACCGATACACGCACCACTTCTCATTCGGGTTTTCGCAACAATTAAGACTCTCACGGTAAAATATCCTCGACCTCCAGATTGAAAGTTTTCGCCAGTTTATCCGCTACTAAAGAGCGGTGGCACGCTTCCGGCGTAGTTTCGACACAAAAGAGTGCTACAACCTGTGCATCCGATTCCAGTTCGTCCAATAGACTTTGTGCGTCAAACGTATCAAGGCATTCGGTGTGGTAGGCTGCTATAAACGCTTCTCCAAGTTCAGTGCGTTTGCGTTTCGCGGTTTTGGTGGCTTTATCCGCTGCTGCCTGTTTGTCTCGAACAGTTTGTGTTGGCGCGAGGTCTTTCCGGTAGATATATCGGATGCCCAGTTCTGCGAGTCGTGCTTGTAGCCGCTTGCTGTTGGCAAATGCGTAAGTCGCACCACGGACACCCCGTCGACTACGGATATCGCAGAATGTATCGACCTCTGTCTCACATAAAGCCTGAAAAAAACTGTTTTCGTCGAATCCGTAGACACCAATAGTGACAATTTTGATTTTCTTCATAGTCGGTTGGGTTAGGAGTATTTTTTTCGAGAGTGGAACGCATCTTCACCAAACATTGACAATTGCCCCCCTGTCAGACGCTCAACGACTTTCTCTTGTGTCACTTGCTCGCCGTTTTCGTCGATATGAATAACGGGTATGTCTTGCGTTGTGAGCGTCGCACCGATAAGTTTACATCGGTGGCACTCCTCAGGTTTACCCTCGCTACACATCAGCACAACAGATTGTTGTTGCATAAAGGCTGTATGGAGACGTTCAATCCCGTGCTGGTAAAACGCTGTGGCTTTGACCTTTTCGTAGTCAACTTTCCCGTTGACGTAACACGTTTCGTCGTCGGGTCTGCCGCCGAGGGCATCTCCCATGAACACATAGCGGATACCGTGTCGTTCAATTTCATTCGAGAGCGGTGCTTTGGAGAATTCCGGTTTATAGCGTGAATAGGGTGCCGAGCGGACATCAATAAGGTAGGCGATCGCATGCTGGTGTAGCACTTCAATGAGTTCCGCTGTTGATCGACTTCCGTAACCTATTGTGTAAATTGGAATAGGGGTAGGTAATTTTTCCATGATAGGTAAATAATACCACAGGATCCCTCAAAAAAGCAACCGAATTCTGTTCTATCTATCCGGTCCTTCGCTGGCAAGGTTTCCAACCTCACTTACTGGTAACTATCAAAATATCCTTGCCACTTCTATACAAAGTTTGCTATATTAACTTAATATAAGAAATAGGTCTTCAAAATACAGTCTTCCGCGAACCCACACCCACTCATGAAAAATTACAGCGTCAGAATGATCCGTGAGAACATGGAGAACATCCCACAATTCCCGATTCCCGAAGGATTTGCTATCCGCAATTACCGTCCCAATGAAGGGCATATCTGGACGCGGATACAAAAAGCAGCGGAACCCTACATTGATATTGATGATGGACTTTTTATGCGTGAGTTCAAACGCGATCTGCTGGCGATGGAGGATCGGAGTTTTTTCCTCACTACAGACACAGGCGAAGAGATTGGCACAATCACAGCGTGGTGGCAACCAAATATGGATGGCAAAACGTGGGGACAGATTCATTGGGTAGCGGTTCATCCCGATTATCAAGGGCGCGGATTATCTAAACCGATGATGTCTGTAGCGATGACACGCCTCAAAGCGTCCCACGAACGCTGTTTTCTCGGCACGTCAACTCGAAGAATTGCGGCTGTCAAAGTCTACCTTGATTTCGGATTCACGCCAGACCTTTCACGTGAGCGTAATAGCCAAGAGGCTTGGGCGGAAGTCGCATCCGTTATAAAACACCCGATCTTGAGAACGTACGGTTTTTAAAATGAAACACAGATTAGTTCTAATATCCCATCTCGTTTTAATGGTATTTGGATTCGCCTTCCAAACATCCGCGCAAGATAATGTCTCTGTATCGGTCACCGGCATACGCGACCTAACCTTAGATGCTATAGATAAAGGTGGCGGTTTGCTCACGAATTGGAAATATCATCGGGGCGATAATCCAGAGTGGGCGGATCCAACTTTTGACGATACCGGATGGGAATCCACGAGTACAGAGTTGGCTCTAAACGGAATACCGGCGAGTGGTTGGGAGGGCATCGGTTGGTTTAGGATTCATCTCTCTGTCCCTGATGAACGGCTCTGGTATACGCCGTTGGCACTTGAGGTGATGTATCATGCCGGGGCATCTGAAATCTATCTTGATGGTGAGTTGATTTACACCTTCGGCAAAGTCGGAACGCGCAAAGAAGAGGAGGAACCCTACTGGGAACGAGATCCACAGGTGATTTCGTTTTCCGGCAAGACCGATCATGTCATCGCCGTTCGGTATTCCAATTTTTCTTCCCATCAGTTGACACCTTTGCTCGGATTCATGCTTGGGATCGGTCCCTTGAATTCAGGCATTAAAGGCCGGGTCAACACCGTTCGCAGCGGCACCACTTTGCAGATGGTATGGACAGCGATTCTGATTTTCATGATGCTGCAGCATCTGTTGCTATTTTTCTTTTACCCACGTGCGCGAGAAAATCTTTATTTCGCGCTTTCAACAGGAAGTATCGGGGTTTTTGTTTTTCTGATCTTCCAATTTTTCTTGGTAGCAACAAGTGTGACGGAAACTTTGTATCTGATGCGCCTGCTTCTGTGTGTATATGTGCTGATGTTTTTGTCGGGAATGTTATTTCTCTACACAATCTTTTACCCGAAGCTGCCTAAACTGTTTTGGTTCTTTCTTGCTGGCTGGGTTCTGATACTCTGCTTCGGACTGTTTAGCCTCAGGGCAGGCTTTCCGCTCTTCGGTAAAGGCGAAGTGCAAACTATTGAAGTGTCTGGCGTTAAACCCTTTACGTCGTTCAATCTGGGGTTAGCCATTGTCTGCTCCTTTCTGTTTGCGAGCCTCACGTTTTTAGAGATGGCACGCGTGATTATCGTTGCAATTTTTAAGAAAAAAGATGGCGCGTGGATCTTCGGGCTTGGCTCGCTCATGCCTATTATCCTCCCCACCCTGTTCGCTTTTCTCGTCTCGTATACAGGATTTGAAAATATAAACTGGCAATTGAGTACTCTCGCTATCACCCTCGCGCCACTTTTTTCGATGTCAGTCTATCTCGCCCGCAACTTCTCGCGAACCAGCCGAAAACTTGAAACGGAGGTACTTGAACGCCAACTCTTGACAGAGGAGTTAGAAGAAGCACGTGAACTCCAGATGTCAATGCTACCACAAGCCGCGCCACAACTGCCTAATCTTAATATCGCGTTTGAGATGCGACCTGCGACAGAGGTCGGCGGCGATTATTACGACTATAATCTCACGGAGGACGGACAACTCACGATTGCAGTTGGAGACGCAACAGGACACGGCATGAACGCTGGACTCGTCGTTTCTGCTGTCAAAAGCCTTTTCAAGACATCGACACCGGAAGCCGGGAACTTGGAAACGCTTGAACGGATCTCGCAAGGTATTAAAAGTATGAATCTGAAACGACTGTACATGGCGATGACACTTGCCACATTCAACCATAACACGTTGAAACTTACGGGTGCAGGAATGCCACCGGCACTCATCTATCGTGCGGACGAAGACCTTGTTGAGGAGATACTCCTTGAAGGGATGCCGTTGGGCGGGTTCATCGGAACCGAGCGACAAGAAGCACCGTTCGATCTCCAGAGCGGCGATACGATCTTGCTCATGAGTGATGGACTGCCGGAGATGTTGAACCCTGAAAACGAAATGTTGGACTATCCAAAAACGAAAGAACTATTTGAAGAGGTCGCGGATCAACCCCCGAAAGCGATTATCGACCATCTCTTCAAAGCAGGTACATCGTGGGCGGATGGAGCACCGCAGGCGGACGATGTAACGCTTGTCGTCATTAAGGTCAAATAACTTATTTTCGTCCAAACACGCAATAAATTACGCTATTATTTTTAAAGGAGTTTCCGTTATGACTACGACGATAACACCGTCTCTCACCGAACAGCAAATCGCGGACTACCATGAGGACGGTTATATAATCGTGCGTAATGTTTTATCCCCAAAAGAAACGGGTGAATTGCGGCGAACCGTCCAACAAGCCGTGAAACGCGATGCTTATCCCTCAACTCTTAAGTATCCGCAACCGGCGAAATACACCGTCAGTGGCAACCGACTCGCTGACCCCGGACTCACCGCAATCGCTGAACATCCGACGGTTGTTGGTACTGTTGAGGCTGCACTCGGTCAACCCTCGTATCTCACCGCTTATGTCGCGTATCTGCGGACACCCGGCGATAAAGGTGCCGGTGCGCATTGCGACTACAAACGCTGGCGACCTGTCGGTTCGTCGATGAATTGGGTGTTTGCCATCATTCCGCTGACCGATTTCGATTCGGAATACGGTCCCTTTCTCGTGTCCCCCAAATCCCATAAACTGACGCAGGTGATTGACCCAGAGGCACACATCTTGGACCTCAACCGTCCCGATGCCGGAGAATTGGCACCTTTCATTGACCCGGAGCTCAAGGCAGGCGACTTACTTGTGGTGAACGAGCATGTCTGGCACAAAGCACCCGCCGGAACCACGACTGAAGACCGATGCGGTATTTTCAATAAGTATTGTGCAGTAAATGCACCGCCTGCAGCGGGATATTATCCTTACAATCCCGCCGCATTGGATGCATTAAGTGATGATAGCAAACCTCTCATACCCGTCTGTTTCGATAAACCGATTACGACGACACGCCTGCTTATTGAGGATACATCAGGTCAGGAATCAAAGTTTTTACTGCATCGTGACGGGGAGTGGAAATTGCCGGGAGGTGAAGGTTGGGAAGAGGAGAAACTTGTCGGTTGGGATGTCGGGGCAAGGATCGGTTCCTTACAAGAACTCACTAAGACACAACTTGATTTGGCTGTGCCGTGGATGTCCTACATTGAGGACATTGAAGCGGAAGACGGTATTTGCCGAATCTACGGTTTTTCCGATGAGAACCTTGACCTTGATAGACTCGCAAACGGCGACTACGATTGGTTTACAAGGTCCGAACTGCAACAACATCTCGGTGAAAGCGACGCTATCTGCCACACTGTTGATAAATGGCATCGAGCAGATATTATCCGTGGCAAAGGCAAGGCATGCCATCAAAGCCGACACCAATTTGAGGCGTAAAATATGGAGATGCGTGCGATTTTCAACCGCACCACGCATTTCGCTGGCGAGGCTTCCAACCGCGCCTACTCTCCCATCTCAAGCCGCTTTTTCTGTTCCTCAAGCATCTTCTTCTGACGCTTAACGCGTTCTGGTACTAAACGTTCTCGCGGGGCTGTCGGTTTGAAGTCCAAGCGTTTTTTACCCAATCCGTGCAAGACTGCTAATTCCACTGGCGAGAAATCGTCCGGGTTTTCACGATTGAAATTCATCGGTTCCGCGAGACCGACAGGCGGATTCGTGATAAAACGGGCGCGACCGGAAGGGTTCTGCGAAGCAGCATGCAAGATAAACGGGTGCAGCAGTACAACATCTCCAGCATTTCCGGTAATTTCTACAAAATCCTTGCATTTGCCAATGAGCTTCCCAAAACCGCTGCTCGGTAACAATCCCTCTGGGTGTTCATATAACCACTGTGCAACATGCTGGACTGAATCGCACGCCACAAATGTACCGCCGCTCTGTGGGTAAATATCCGACCAGACGACGATAGTCAGCAATCCCTGTTCCGGGCTATCGAGAAAATGACGGAAGAAATCGCCGTCCTTATGCCAACCACTCACCTCTGGCGAAGGCGGCTGCCAAGGTGTGTCCGCGCCTAACGCAAAGTTGATAATAAAACCGTCGCCCCATGTCGGTTTTGCGTTATTCCGAAAATTGATAATCCGATCTTCACCACCGAGCAGATCACAGATAGCATCCCACGCTCTCGGTGCAATTTCTTGAATCGGCACGCGATTCATTGAGGGCAGATGGACGCGCGGTTGCTCCCACGTCTCTGGGGCATCTGGATCGTAACCGAGCCGTTTAAAAGCGAATGCTTGCCACGCTTCCGCTAACTCGCGTGGGAAGCAGTCCTTCAGGATAATGTGTCCCTTCTCAGTGAAATGGTTAACATCTGATTCGGTCAGTGTTTTGTAAGTTTTTCCCATCTATTACCTCTTTATTGTATATTTGCCAGCAACGTTTCTGCGAGTTTTGCTGCGAACTCGTCGTCATTGATGTGCGCGTCCATCTCAATGATTGTCACATTGTCACCAATGTGTGCCTTCAGATTCTCACTCCATGCAATTCGCGCTTCGGGTGAATCAAAGGGTTCCCCTGTTTTGTCAATTGCCGATACGCCTTGTGCAGGGATGATGACTGTAGTGGGCCCCTGTGCTTCGCTGAGTTTGCGCGCCATGATACGTCCAAGTTCGGCGGTTTCTTCAGCGGTCGTCCGCATCAAAGTCACAGTCGGATTGTGTTGATAGAACAGTCGATCGCTGAAGTTCTCTGGCACGGTGTCCGGCGGACCGAAGTTCACCATATCCAGCGCACCGGGTGCGACGACTTGCGGCAGGCCCGATTGTCCTGCGGCTTCTAACCGATCGGGACCGGCACTCAGAATTCCGCCTACCAATTCGTCCGCGAGTTCAGTCGTCGTCACATCTAACACACCAACAAGGAAACCGCCTTTCACCAAATCTTCCATCGCTTGTCCACCGGTGCCGGTTGCGTGGAACACGAGGACTTCGTAGCCAGCTTCTTCAAGGATTTCTCTCGCTTTTGTTACGCATGGTGTCGTTACACCGAACATCGTCGCTGCGATTAAAGGTTTGTCTGCTACGGTATCTGCCGGAGCTTCCGCGTTCACCATCCCGACGATCGCGCCAGCAGCATTGGCGAGAATCTGCCGTGACAAACGATTGATGCCTGCAATGTCCACGACGGAATACATCATGCAGATATCTTTTGACTGCACATAAGGACTCGTATCGCCAGATGCCAGTGTGGACACCATGATTTTCGGAACACCTACAGGGACACCCTGCATCGTCGTCGTTCCAATGGTCGTGCCTGCGGAACCGCCGAGCGAGATGATCCCATCAATTTCGCCTGCGGCGTGTTTCTCAGCAACGAGTGCTGCAGCACCCTGTGCCATGATCGTCACGCTATTACCTCGGTCACCTTCATCTCGTAATGCTTGTAGAGATGAACCCCCTGCTTGTGCGACTTCATCCGCAGAAATGTCTGGTGTTAATTGCGGGTCTCCTAATATACCTGTATTAATAACACACGTTGAGACCCCAGCTGATTCTATCTGCGTTTTGATAAATGCGAATTCTATGCCCTTCGTATCCATTGTTCCAACAATACAAACCGTCTTCGCCATCCGTGCCTCCTTCACTGTTCTATAGATTTAGAATTTACGTTACAAATGGTTTCTGTAACCAATCTGTCCAGTTGCACCTGTAACAAGCCCCTTCTTGGGTGCGGTCATACGCTAACCTTCCTTCTGATTATTGCGGTTCAAGGGTCGCATGCTTAGGATATCCCATTTATAGTAGATTATTATAAGGCGCGTCATGAGACGTGTCAAGGGGTTTTTTAATTGACACAACTTCGGAGATATGATACACTAAAAACGGTTGTCAGTCTGCCTCACAATGAGAATGTTCAGTTATCGACATATAGTCGCCACGGACCTCTTTTTAGAACTGACTACTGATAACTATTTTGTCTATGCTATGTATGTGCAGATTGCGGAGGAAAACGTGAAATCAATTGATTCTAAACAAGCAGGATTAACATCAATACAAATTTTAGTTGTCGTTATTGTCCTTGGGGTTATTGCCGCTGTGCTGTTCGCACCTCGATTGCTCGGACAAGCCGGACGCGCACTACAAGCACAAGCCGATACGGACATTGAAACGCTTGGGATCGCTCTTGATAGATATGCCAAGGATAACGGCGATTATCCATCAACCGAGCAAGGCTTGAAGGCACTTTGGGAAAAACCTGAGGCACCACCGATACCTATTAATTGGCTGGAACCTTATATCCAGATCCCAATTACGGAAGATCCCTGGGGAAACCCTTATATCTATATCCGTCCCGGCATACATGACCGGTATGGATACGATCTCATCTCCTTCGGCAGTGATGGCGTTGAAGGCGGGACAGGTGAAGCAGAAGATGTCGTCAGTTGGATACGAAGGGATGAATAAGTCTGGAGAGTGGTAATTCGTTTTCAGTTTTCAGTGCGATTTTTTTTCAAAAAATCTTTCGGTTATCAGATAGGAAAGAAAGTTGGCTGAATCAGATCTCCCTCTTTAACTGATAGTTGATAACTGACAACTGATAACTATTCCGTCTGATAACTATTCCGCGGGGTACACTTATGAAGATTACTCATATTGACGTTATCAAAGTGAAAGTACCGTATCACGAAGGTATTTACGAACTCATGACGCGTCGCAATCTCTATCAGATTGACCACGTCTACAAAGTCCATACGGATGTCGGAATCATCGGAATTGGCGACGGCTCACACCACTCGGACGAGGTACTTCAACGCTACATCGGTAGGAATCCGTTTGAATTTATGAACGGTTGGGCACCCACACCGCTTCAGCAAGCCTTTTACGACATCATGGGTAAGGCACTCGGTGTACCGGTGCATCAGTTATTAGGTGAGAAGGTTCACGACAAAACGTCGTTCGGCTACTGGTCTATTGATATGACCCCTGAAGAATGGGCAGCTGAAGCGAAACACGCTTACACCCTCGGCTATCGGCTTCACAAAATCAAGGCGCGTCCATGGTTTGAAGTCCTTGAACAAGTCGAAGCAATTGCTTCCGTTGTTCCAGATGATTATCGGCTCCGCGTTGACGCAAATGACTCGTTTGAGACCCCCGAACGGACCCTTGAAGTGATGCGCCAACTTCAAGATCACAATATAGAGTCGTTTGAAACGCCGATTCCACAAGCGGATATTGAAGGCTATCAGGAAATTAAACGCCACACTGACATGCCGATAACGATTCACTTCGGAAACCCGGATCCAGTTGAAGCGATTCGAGCAAAGATGAACGACTCGTTTATTATCGCCTATCCCGACTCACGCGCTGCCAACGCCGTAAGGGAGGCGACTATTTCAAACGCTGCGCATCTTCCGGTCTGGATACAGATTGTCGGACTCGGTATCACAACCGCTTATGTCATGCATCTTGCAGCAGTGATGCCGAATGCAACCATGCCAGCGATTACGCTGAACGCCTTGCGTGCCTATGACCTTGTCACGCCATCGACAATTCCGCTTGTTGACGGATACGCAACTGTTCCCGATAAACCCGGATTAGGGGTTGAATTGAATGAGGACGCGCTTGACAATTGCCGCGTCTAAGGAGAAATGAAATGAAAAAAGTAATTTCTGTTTGCCAAACGCAGGCTTTCAGAGTCAGTTTGGGTTTACTAATCCTCATGATGGGGTTCGGTGTTAATGTCCACGCTGCAAAACTCGGTTTGGCGAGTGCTTGGCTCTTTGAGGATGGCGGTGGAAAGGTCGTCAAAGATATCGTCAGCGGACACGACGGTGATATCAAGGGAAGCCTTGAATGGGTAAAAGACGGCAAGTTCGGCGGCGCATTGAAATTCCCCGGCAAAGGTGATAGTTACATCCGTGTTGATCACGACGATGTTTTCAATTCCGATCCTTACTCATTTGTCGCATGGGTTAAATTGGAAGCCGCCTCGTGGCAATACGTCGTCTGGCGGAATGGGGATGTCTGGCCCGAACCCGAGGATGTCCGACATCTTGATATATGGATTCATGATGCTGATTACCCGGTCTTTATGTGGCACGTCAAAGGAAAAGTCGGAAGGATTGACGGTAAAACTATTATTGCTGATGGTAAATGGCATCACATCGCCAAAATCTATGACGGCAAAAACGTTCAGATGTACGTTGATGGAAAAGTAGACGGCGAGGCACCGAGCGGCGGGACGTTAGATACCAGTAAATCGCCTATCTGGATAGGCGCACGACCCGGCAACGTTGCCGCAACTGGACTTTTTGACGAAGTTGGGTTCTTCACTGAAGCACTCTCTAAAGATGAACTCAATGATGTCATGGATAGTGGATTAGCTGGCTATGCTGCTGTGGATGCAGCGGGCAAATTAACAACAACTTGGGCTTTGCTAAAAACTCAAAAATAGCACGCACACCATTTGTAGGGTAGGTCTTGTGCCTGGCCACACAATGTGTGCCTAAACACGAGAAACGGAGAAAAACGCATTATGCAAATGCACGTAGGCGGAGAATGGATTGACAAATCCGACAAGATTGACGTACTGAGTCCCTTCGACGGTTCAGTTGTTGATACCGTCCCCAGAGGAGACGCGAACGACGTTGAAACCGCTATTCAGACCGCGGAACGTGGCGCGAAGATCATGGCAGGAATGACCGGCTATGAACGCTATGAAATCCTGCGGAAAGTAGCCGACTTGATGGTGGAACGCGCAGGCGAACTCGCCGAGGTCATCACCCGCGAGGAAGGGAAAATCCTCGCCGAAGCGACAGTTGAAGCCACTCGCGCTTCTGAAATTATCGCACTCTCAGCAGAGGAAGCAAAACGATTAACCGGCGAAACGATTCCACTTGAAGGCGCGCCGGGTGTCAAAAACAGACTCGGCTTTACAGTACGTATGCCGTGTGGTATCGTTGCGGGTATTAGCCCTTTCAACTTCCCGCTGCACCTTGTCTGCCACAAAGCCGGTCCCGCAATCGCTGGCGGCAACGCAATTATCATCAAACCCGCGACGGACACACCGCTCTCCGCACTAAAACTCGTCGAGCTCTTTTTAGAAGCAGGCACACCCCCTGAAGCGATTCAGTGTGTGACGGGGCCCGGCGGTGAAATCGGTGATACGCTCTGTGCAGACCGGCGCGTCCGAAAGATTACCTTTACCGGCAGCCGTGATGTCGGTGAACATATCTGTCGGGTCGCTGGATTGAAGCGTGTCACGATGGAACTCGGCTCGAATTCGCCGCTTATCGTTATGCCCGATGCCGACCCTGAAAAGGTCGCACGTGCGGCGGCAGCGTCCGGTTATTCTAATGCAGGACAGGTCTGCATCTCAACGCAGCGCGTCATTGCACACGAGAAAATCTACGGCGATTTCTTAGATGCTTTCCAAGCCGAAGTCGCTCAAATTAGTACCGGCGACCCACTCGCAGAAGGGACGCGCATGGGACCGATGATTCGAGAAGGCGATGCGACTCGTGTCGCTGAATGGATTCAGGAAGCCGTCTCGGATGGCGCAGAACTCCTCACCGGTGGCGAAAAACATGACCAGTTTGTTTCACCCGCTATCCTCGCTAATGTCAAGCCAGAGATGAAAATCTCTTGTGACGAAGTCTTTGGCCCGGCTGTCGGTGTGACGCGTGTCAACGACATCGACGAGGCGATCGCTCTTGCCAACGATACGAACTACGGACTGAGTGCCGCAATCTTTACGCAGAACGTCGATTGGGCAATGAAGTTCGTCCGTGAGGTCGAGTCTGGCAATCTGATGGTGAACTGGGGTACACAGTGGCGTGCAGACTTGATGCCGTATGGCGGTGTTAAAGAGAGCGGTATGGGCAAGGAAGGTCCGAAGTACGCCATAGAAGAGATGACCGAATTGAAGATGGCGATCTTCCATTTGGATGGTTAGTAGGTTTTGATAACGGGCGGATGTCGTTATCTGCCCGTTTCCTTAAATTCTGGACTTACGCGAAATGCAAGACCTTACACTTGATAATCAATGGTTTGATTCAATCAACAGAAGTAAGATGGTTAATATACTCAATATTCCAGAGTTAGGCGAACTTGAGATTGTAGAAGTATACGAATACTACGATCAACCTGTTCTTTACGCTTGTAAAAACGCCGCAGGTCATCTCTACCTTGTTGTGGCTGCTGATGAAAACGATAAATACGTAACTTGGCTCTGTGTCGCAGTTTCTACTAAGCGGCTTAACCTTATCCGATCTGGCAAAATTGACCTCCACAATGCATTCGCCCATCCTGAAAATCCCTATGCAATTCAAGTAAGGGTCCCCTACGACAAACATGCTTCACACCAGATAGATTTTACGCAATCAAATCAAATTTCTGAGGACATGCTCCCAATACCTGGTGAATATCTTGATCTTGAAAGCGAAACATCCCCGTTTTAGAAAACATTACGATTGAGTCTGTGACTGCGGGGATGCGTCAAGAGGCTGCGGATATGGGAACGTTCACGCATAACAATGAAACCTATCCGCGTCTGCAGTTTTGGCAGATAGATGATGCATATTTTGCGAATCCGAGTATTCTACGGAGTCTGATCCGTTTACCGCAGCAGTGGCTTGAACCAATGCGGAAGATGGAACGGCATTTTACGGATACGCAGATGACGCTGCTGCGTTCGTAGTCCAAAAGAAGCGCGGTTAGAAACCGCGCCTACAAGAGGAGGGCGAGACTTCTAACCGCGCCAGCAATGGATTTACGCTAATTCTACTCTTCTTCTTCCGTCTTTGACGCAGCGATGACCTTCTGCGCAACATCGTCAGGTGTGATGTCGTAGTGCGAGAATTCCATCGTGAAGTTACCACGGGCACTCGTCATCGACTTGAGATCGATCGAATACCGGAGCATCTCCGAAAGTGGAACGTGTGCCTGAATGACCTGCTTTCTCCCTATCTGCTCGACACCCATCACTTGTCCGCGCCGTCCGTTCAGATCACCGATGATATTTCCCATAAACTGTTCTGGCACCGTGATCGTGACATTCATGACCGGTTCAAGTAGACATGCATCGGCTTGTTCGGCAGCGGCAGCGAAGGCGATAGAACCTGCAATCTGGAACGCCATATCCGAAGAATCGACAGGGTGATATTTACCGTCATGGAGGTCAATTTGGATATCGACAACAGGGAAACCTGCGAGTAGACCTCTATCCATTCGCTCGCGGATGCCTTTTTCGACAGCCGGGATATAGTTGCGCGGGATCGCACCACCGACGATGTTATTAATAAACTCGAAACCCTCGCCGCGTTGCAAGGGACCGAGATTAATTGTGACATCACCAAACTGACCTCTACCGCCGGATTGACGTTTGTGTCTGCCTTGAATATCCCGAACATTTCGACGAATCGTTTCTCGGTACGGCACTTTCGGCGGTTCGACATCCGTTTCTACACCGAATTTATCTGCCATCCGCTCGCGATTGACAGTGATGTGTAGGTCGCCAAGTCCTGAGACGAGCAGTTGCTTCGTGATTTCGTTCCGTTCAATCCTAAATACGGGATCCTCTTCAGACATACGTGTGAGGGAGGTCATCAATTTTTCATCATCACCTTCACGCGTCGGACGGATCGCGTAAGAAAGCACTGAGTTCGGAAATTCGATACCTGCAAGTTGGATGGCGGCATCTCTGTCGCAGAGTGTGTCACCGGTTTGGGTTGCAGCAAGTTTGGTGAGCGCGCCGATATCGCCAGCTTCAACCTGTGGTGTACTGATTGCCTCCTTACCGTTCATGAATGTCGTTTTGCCGAGACGTTCAACTTCTCCACGCGTTGAATTACTGACTTGGGAATCCCCTTGCAATACGCCAGAGTAGACGCGGAAGAAACTCAACTGTCCAGCAAACGGGTCGGCGATCGTTTTGAAAACAACTGCGGACATGGGAGCATCTGATGACGGTTCACGGGTCTCCTCTTCATTCTCAGCACTTTTTACCGCACCGACATCGACGGGTGATGGGCACCCGTTCACGAGTGTATCCATCAGTTGCTGCACGCCGGTATTGTTCAGTGCTGCGCCACAGAGTACAGGTGCAAACTGATTCTCAGAAATACCGAGTTGCAAACCGTTCTGAATTTCTTCGTCAGTGAGTTCGCCTTCAAAAAACTTCTCAATGAGTTCATCGTCGCTTTCTGCTGCGACTTCAACGAGTGCTTCGCGGGCTTCTTCGGCTTGTGCTTCCAATTCTGCTGGAATTTCCGCTTTCGCTGCGCGCTTGTTGCCATCGGGTTGTAGATACGCTGCCATCTGTACCACATCAACAACACCCGCAAAATTATCCTCTTTCCCAATCGGGAGTTGAACAGGAACAGCCCGTGTCTCTAAGATTTCTTCAATGCTTGCGAGCGCGTTTTCAAAACTGGCGTTCTCTTTGTCCATCTTGTTGATAAAGATGAGACGCGGGAGTCCGTATGTGTCCGCTACCTCCCATACTTTTTCGGTGCCACCTTCGACACCCGTTGTTGCGTCAACGACAACAACGACGGCGTCAACAATTCGGAGTACACTGTAGAGGTCCCCGTAGAAATCTTCGGCACCCGGGGTATCAATCAGATTTAGTTTGTGTCCTTCCCATTCTGCGATACAGACTGAACAATTGAGGGTGGTTTTGCGTTCTATCTCGTCAGCGGCATAGTCAGCTGCAGAAGTTCCACTATCAACAGCGCCCATACGCTCAATTGCACCACCGTTGTAAAGCATCGCTTCAACGAGTGATGTCTTGCCTGCTCCTGAATGCGCAATAATTGCGATATTCCGGATCTCATCGGTTCTGTATTGTTTCATACGTCGAAAAATTTCTCCTTTTACTATTAACCACTACGGAATAGAGCGAGCTATGCCGTTGAAAATATATCTTACCACGATGAAACAAAAATGTCAAGAAAATATTTCTCTGAATTCCACCGCTTGGCGCGCGTTCAGTTAAAGCCTTAGCAGATATGCAAGCGAAAGTTACAGAGAGACTTGAAAACTACTCTGATGCTGCGATTGCCAAACTGACGCGATTCTCACATTTCATTGACGCTGCTAATGCAGTATAAACTTTTAGAAATGGTATTAGGAGTCTGTTTGTGTTGCTTGTGCTTATCGCATCTACGCGGACTTGATGAACCCAAAAGGCGGTTTGAGAAAAAAATGGGGACCGACACCACTGCCAGACCCCGATGGCACTCTTAGTTTTTTCGACACGACGCAGCGACACCACAAACGCATCGCTGCTTTTGACTTTTAGACGACTGCGACGACAAATCGTTGGAATCAAAAATCGCTTGGCAGATGTAGCGTTCTTTGCTGACCTTCGGTTGAAAGCGTCACCTGCTTGGGTTTTATCTCAACCACTTCGGTCGATGTATCTATTTTCTCACCGGTGGTCACGATGTAGGTCTGATTTCCTGTGGTCGTTTGGAGAATGGCGATCGAGGGCGTGTCGGAACCTCTGTGGGGAGGATTGTACCGAGTAAGCGATAGGGTTCGATCGGACGCGGGGGTGTCCAGCCGAGCGGACGAAATAGGTTATTGTCGATGATGGTTCGCTTGAACGCTTCCGCATCAAACACGGGGGGTAAAGCGGACACGACGCGGTTCGAGGGGCTCGGGGACCCTAACAGGTTCAGAAGTCTCCTAATTCACAGCGAGGACGATCGCCACTAAAATGAACGCACCCGCAATCAGAAGATAACGGGCGCGTCGGTTGTTGAAAAGGTTTGAGGCTCTCAAAGACATAAAAGCCAGACACCTCGCCCAGCAGCGTTTGCTGCCAGATCGCACGGAACAGGACGGATTTCGAGGCGAGGCACCCCTTCGCCCTTATCCAAATCAGGCTATCTCGGCACACACGACTTTCGAGAATTCGCTAAACACGTCGGTGTCGAACCGCAACGCCGCCACGTTTGACGACACGCCGAGCGATTACACGTCTCGGTCCCCGTATGCTTCGCAAGTGCCGTCGAATTACACGTCCAGTACGTCGAACCGCAGGAGTCGCATGACGAGACTTGATGCTCTGTTCGCGAAGAAACACGTGCCGTGCAACCCGTCCAGTTTTTCGCACCACACTTTACTAAAGTAGGATACGTATGCGTATGATTATCACAGGCATAGAAACTCGTCACGGTGCAGTAATTCCCGTTAGAATCCGTCGAGGAGCAACTCGCTTGGAGCGAATGATCGCCACTCACGGATGTCAAATGAACATCACACGGATGATACGAGGGACTCGGCGACGGATTACTCGGCGGTGGGGTGCTGCCTGTCGGCGGCGTGCTACCCCTCCCGATGGCGAGTTGGGAAATCTGTGCTGATGTTTTGGGATCTCACAACTCCAGAAATTCGACACAGTACAGTAAACGGTTCGCCCTCCTTAGGTAATTGAGGCATCACAACTCGCAACTTTGTGTTTATTAAAATGGGACATCCCTATATCCGCGCTACAATTTGGACAAAGGCGCGCCTGCCTAACTGTCCAAGAGCCGTTACCTGAAACAGGTGTTGGGACAAGTGTGACTGTGGTATCTTTACTAATTCGCGACCATTCCCCTTCTTGAATTGGGAATGCCGCACTCTCCTTCCAGAAAACATAGTCAAGCGTCACTGATCCTGTAGCACTCCAATCGTATCTACCATATTGTTTTCCGAAAGTTCCAACATGAACTTTTAACCCTGTATCGTATCGGACCGCGGCCAGCGAAAAGCCGACAAAACCCGTAACCCAAAAATAACCAATTTTGTGTGTACCCGTGGCAGATGCAGAACTGGATCCTCCCACAGTATATGATATTTGCATATCCGCATAGCCATATCCTGTGACATTTCCTTCCCAACCGATATAAACCTCAGTGGGTGGGGTCGGGGACCAGTGTCTTGATACACTGGAGTGACTCTGTGGATCTACTTGTTCGTATTGTGTAAAAGTCCCAGAGACATTACAGACACCTGTTGGACCTGTGTTAAAAGTAAGTCCAACGGGAGCCCTCGGTGATGCAAAGGCAATTGTTGTTAAACAGAAACAGAAAATAAGAGAAAGAGAAATACGATTAAAAAACATAATACCCTCCAAAAATAAAAGATTAGTGTGGTCCGGTTGGTTTTATTTCTGGCAACCCACTCACGCCGGCTTTGACCATGTGTCCGAGTCCCAAGTCTCTGTAGGCTTGGGCTGTTTTTTCCCTCATAGCGAAGTCCACCTTGCTTTTAGCAGCCTTGGTCATCCAACTACCGATAGCCTGAGGGACCTTGCCTCTTGCCTCATATCTCAAAGTTTCTATTTCAGATCTTATTCTGTCTACCTCGGCATAGGCATCGCGCCTCATCGCGTCCGACAATGATTCCTGTAAGTCTAAATACCTTTCCAATTGTGCTGGAGTTGGCGCAAAACCGTCTATCAGTCTTATTTGGACAACAGGCTCAAATATAGAATGTAATTGGAACACACCATTTTCATCTTTCACATAATAATGGTTGGGCGGTGGTGGTTCCAGTCCAGCTTGTTTGTAGGCGGCATTTATAACTTTTTGACCCTCTGCTGATGCGACCCATTGTTGATGTGCCCGAATCTTTTCCTCAAGGGTCAGCGATGTCTCAGACTGTGATCCATCGTGCAATGTCTCCACCGGCTCACGCGGTGCAGCATGGACACGTCCATGCTGCAATGTTTCCTCGACAGGTGCTTCTGCGGTCGGAGTCTGTTTCTCTGTGATCGCTTTGATGCGTTCCTGCGTCTCTGCCAACTCACGGGCGGACTGCTTCTTGACATGCTGCATGTAAAGCAGACTCCCGCCAACGCAGAGAACAAAAAACGCTAACGCGCCAAGAAATAGGCGGTTGCTGAAAGGGGCTTTCAACATTTCGGTTGTTCCTTTCGGTTTGACATCCCTTGTGTTGGATGTCGTAGGCTATCTACCCCATTGATACGAACAAGGGGGTGTTTCGGTCTGATACGGACAGATTCTCTCGTTATGTGCGTCTACGGGGTCGGGTGTCGCAGATGTCAGCAGACACACCACAACCGCAGCCACAATGACAATCGCAAGCACAAGCCCGTCAGTGATGCGTTTGGACATCTATAGGGTTTCCTTTATGGATTCGACACAAACGCGTGTCGGGTTGAATTCAGCGGATGGGAGTTTTGCCGAAACGCAACAAAGAAAAGGAAGGCTCAGGCAATCCGTCCCAAGAAGGTGCTGGTCTCTATGATCATATAACCCAACTTGCTACCTATGGATTTTAGACGCACGAACACCGTTTTTCAGTGAACAGCGGTCATTTTTGCGAAAAGCTTGGCGTGTTTCCTGCCATTTTCGACACGAAGAAGCACAGGAAACCAGCAGTCTATGCTACAAAGTGGCAACTTGGATTATGATACAATAGAACATAAGCACTGTCAAACTGTTCTTAACTTATCTTTCGTGACACTGTCGGGGCACCTACGTGCCTCAGTCGCGCTCACGTTCTATAATATGGCAAGTATCATGCCAATGTGAGAAACGGCACTGTGACGAGATCTCGCCATTTTTCAAGTGGGCATATTTTTCACAGGTGGGAACATTTTCCACAGAACTGGGTAAAATATACCCAGTGGCACACCAAGAAGAACACTTCTGTCCGCGCTGCCGAACGCGGATCTCAAGTCTATTACAACCCCGCGTCGGCAGTCTCGTGCCATACTAAGTTTCTTCGTTATAGTCGCGTAACTTGTTGTGCAAGGTACGCCGATGTATCCCCAGAGACTTCGCCGTTTTTGATTGATTCCCGTCCTCCCGTGCCAAAGTCGTCAAGATCGCTGATTTCTCTATCTCTTTCAAGGTTGTACCCATCGGAAAGGGCAGCACGAAACATTCTGGTGTGTTAGGATTGGCTGCGGCTGTTGCATCCGCCAACGGCAATGCGTGGGCGTGAGGTGTCTGCACATCTTTCGGTAAGTGCTCCGGTAAGATTTCACCCCCTTTCGCTAAAAGTACGGCGCGACTGATGGCGCCTTCCAACTCTCGGATATTCCCAGGCCAGGTGTAGGCATCAAATAACGAGAGGACTTCCGGATTTATATCCTCTATCTTTTGACTGCAACAGTTGTTTTCCTTTGCCACCTTTTGACTGCAACAGTTGTTTTCCTTTGCCAAAAAGTGTTTTGCCAACGCGGGAATGTCTTCCCGCCGCTCTCGTAGTGCCGGCAGCTGGATATGGAGGGATTTTAATCGCTCATAGAGATCTCGGCGAAACCTACCTGCTTCAACCGCTTCTATAAGGTCGATATTCGTAGCTATTAGAACGCGCACTGACACTGGAATCTGTTTTGTCCCACCCACGCGGCGAATCTCGTTTTCCTGAAGTATCCGCAACAACTTTGGTTGTAGGACCAGCGGAAGTTCCCCGATTTCGTCAAGGAACAGTGTGCCCCCCGATGCGGTTTCAAACAGTCCAATATGTTGCCGGTCTGCGCCGGTAAACGCGCCTTTCTCATGCCCAAAGAGTTCACTTTCCATCAGGTGCTCTGCAATTCCGGCACAGTTCACGACGACCATAGGGTGCATTGCATAAGGGCTCTCTGCGTGCAAAGCACGCGCGACCAACTCTTTACCTGTTCCTGTCTCACCAGAAATAAGCACTACTTTAGCAGATTTTGCGAACCTGTCAATACTTTTCAGTACTTCAAGATGCACTGTACTTTCACCGATGAGGTCGTCGTAATTCCCATGAAACTTCTCTCTTGATAACAGCATTTCGGACGGTACCCCCTCTTCTCTCCTTGGGGCGGTTGCGTAAGTCTTGAAGGTATCCCATTCATCAAACACTTCTTTTAATCCATAACTCAAAACTGAATGACGCGATTATCTAATACCTTCTCTATAATAGACATTATAATGATTTAACCGAAGGTTCCTGTAAGTCCAAACTCTGAAGTTTAGCCGAAAACTATCTAACCCGCAACAAATTTTCATAACAACATTACTGAATCCTTGCTGAACAACTTCTCTTTTACAATCGGTTAATCACTAATAGACTACTTTCATGTAATGCCTCCTAAAATAAAATAGAGGCCTCACATTATTATAACGCGTGTGTCAGGACGAAAGGTTGCATTAAGTTAGACATTCATTTTTCATCAAGCGCATTTGTTTCAACAAACTCTACAGCATATCTCATAAATCGCTTTGGAAATCTTTGCCATAAAGTTATGGTTTCTGCTAAACTGAGAAAAAGCTTTAAAAATAAGGGATATTGTTTCGGTTAGCCGCTAAAAGCAGATTTTTAACGATTTTACCGGAGACTAACTTTGACCCACAATTATAGTAAACCCTGAAGATATGTGGGCATCCTGCGATAGAGTCTTTACATTATTAGAATGGTATTATTATACCATTCCTTCTGCAAAAAGATCTAACAAGATATGTTAGATTTAACCCAAGTTGCTACCTAAGCAGGAATACCGATTCAACCACTATTATCCGTATAAATTAGTAAATTTAAATTAATAAATTTAACCTAATACGGGTAATTATAGCACAAACTGGACTCATATATCAAATTGAATTTAGACAGGGTGTGTAAATATTCTGGCAGCGTTCCCATATCGGAACGATCTAAGACATAACACTCCGCTGGAGTGCATTTATCACTGACATCTACGGCTATAGATATATCACGCCTCTGGCGTGAGGAGAACCCCGACCTCCTCAGAAGTCTCTTTGCTCCAGCGGAGCAATATATCTATAGAAAAAGATAGCCCGCTTCTCTTGCACTCCAGCGGAGTGCTATGTCCGAACCTGTCGGCTTTGAAAAAATCAATATGCTGCCAAAAACTTTACACACCCATTTAGACATGATTTCAAATTGAGCAGGAATCCACACCATGCTCAAGCAAACCGGTATCTGAACATCTATGATTTTTTTAGGTAGCAACTTGGGTTAGATTTAAGTTATAATTGATTGCGATAATAAATTTCTAAAAAGAGGTATCCATGCAAAATCTATTTTTTGCACTCGGTTCGGGTTTGAGCCTGCTTGGGGTTGTTTTGGGAGCATTTGGGGCACATACACTTAAGTCAAAAATCTCACCGGAGATGCTTGAGACGTTTGAGGTAGCAGCGCGGTATCAGATGTACCACAGTCTCGGACTGATCGCTGCAGCGTGGGCAGTATCGCAATGGCAGAACCAACTCACGGCTGCATCGGGGTGGTGCTTTGTCGCTGGCATCCTCATCTTTTCGGGGAGTCTTTATGTGCTGAGTCTTACGGGCATCCGATGGCTCGGTGCGATTACGCCCATCGGCGGATTGGCATTTATTGTCGGTTGGGGTTGCTTGACCATCGCTGCAATCCGAGGTGGATAAGAAGAGAGCAGAGACATTCAATTGTCCATTTTTCGATTGAATTTTTACCCCCAGGCCCGGTAGGTTCGGTTTCCTAACCGAACCGGATCCGAAAAAAAAGACGTGAAATTCAATAAATTCTTAAAATTGAATGCCTCTGAAGAAGAGAATTTGACAGGTTACACATTTTGGTGTAAAATAATAGGGCTTTAGAGCAGTTGATAGGTTTCCAAAACTTGCTGTGAAAACTCGTAAGAAAACCGATCGAAAAATTTCGTGTTTAAAATACCTATAAGGAGAAAATCTTATGAAACAATTTATCTGTTTTTTGGCAGTCGCAGTGTTTTTGATGAGTTGTATGCTCGGGCATGCAGCGGATCCAGACAAAGATTTACTTATCTACGTACCTTTTGATGAAGGGAAGGGAAATACGGCAGCCGACATCGGACCCAACAGTTTCAAAGGCGAAATCAAAAACGCGAAATGGGTAGAGGGTGTCGTCGGGCAAGCACTCCATTTTAACAATGGGAGTGTTAACTTCGACCCGCTCAAGATTGATCAGCCGAAGGAAATGACGATTGAGTTTTGGTTCAAACCCGACGCGAAAATTGAAGGCGGTAACCGCATTGATCTGCTATATAGGCTCAATGGTGGTGGGCGACCGCATATTACGTTCAACCGTGGTGGCGTTTTGTTTGGGTTCTACTTTGCGACGCAAGGCGTTGAATTACAGGCAGTCACGAATTATACTGCGTTTGAACCGGAATGGTATTACTTCGTTGGGTCACAGAGCAAACAGACAACATGGATGTATATTAACGGGGAACTTGACGCTGAAGCGGATGCCGGTGGGGATGCGCGTATGGATTTTGGTACCGAAGGTATGTGCATCGCTGCGAGTCAAGGCAACGGCAATTTCTTCAACGGTGTCATTGATGAATTTAAAATTTGGAGTGTCGCACTCACAGAGGAGGAAGTCGTAGCCCACATGGAAAAAGCCCTCGCTGTGGATGCAACCGGAAAGCTGACGACAACTTGGGGCAAACTTAAGTCGGATTTATAGTCGTTAGCCGTCAGTGGTCAGCAATCAGCAAAGAAAAGAGGCGTTTTGTAATGTTTGCGTCTTTACTGACTGCTGAAAGCCGATGGCTGATAGCCATTAAAAAACTGAGATGTAGAGTGGGCGGCTTGCTGAGCGTCCCTCCGCATCTACACAGGTAATCACATGTTCTCCTTTGACAGGTGTGAGCCAATAATGTTCCTCTGCATTCCCTTTGAAAATTAACTCACCATCCAGAAACCAGAAAAGTTGCTGCGTCCGATTAGAAGTTGAGGCGGACAATTGTATTTTTTGCTGAGTTAACGGAACGCCATCCCGTATGTAGTAGACAGTATCTTCTGTCGGAGATAAGATAATCGGAGCAGTCCCTGCAATTGTGCCTGTACACAACGGATTATGCGCTGGCAGCACTGGCACAGCGAACCCATTTTTTCCCAACCAAGTCGCCGCCTCGGCGGGCCATTCTTCAAATATCTGCGTTTCGACACTATTATATGCCGCGGGTGTTGTATAATGTTGAGTGTCTTCTTTGAACTCCCCTGTCGAAAGATTCCGACAATGTGAGCAGAGGCTGTATCCAGTATCACTATCAACATAGATGCGTTTGTGAATCGCACAGACAGCAACAGACGAGAGACCGGGGATATATACATCGCTTTTATGAGCAGGACAGTGTGGCGAGGGAACAGCACCTGTAAGGGCACAGACCTCTCGTGTTTTCAGTTGTTCAGGCTTCGTAAACCAGCGATGTGTGTCTTGTCCCGTGAGCGCACTGAAAATCGCGAAGAGAACAGGCGTTGCTGAGTCTGTACCGCTCAGCATTGGCGAACCTTTCCCGTCAAAATTACCGAGCCACACACCAATCGTTAATTTCGGTGAATACCCGATGCACCAAGCATCGCGATGTCCATACGAAGTGCCGGTTTTCCAAGCAATCTTCGGTAGGTTCATAGTGCTTTCAAAGGCCCCTGGATTTTTGACAGTATTTGTGGGCAGTTGTGAAGTTGTTAGCATCTCAGTTATGATGAAACTTGTCTCTTCTCGGAATAAACGCTGTGATGAGTCTGCAGTCTTCGGTTTCCATCGGAAACCTTCAGCAAGAAGGTTTTCTGATTGCTGACCGCTGACAACTATTTGGTAGGGTGCGAATTCGCCCATGTTTGCCAATCCCGCATAAAGTGTTGTGAGTTCAAGCAGGTTCACTTCGCATCCACCGAGCACCATAGAAAGTCCGTACTTTTGGGTAGGCACAAGTGTCGTAATACCTGCCTGTTTGAGAAAAGCGGGCAGTGTAATATCTTTGAGGCGGGCATTAAGGTTCACAGCAGGGACATTGAGAGAGCGTGCAAGTGCCTGATGGGCAGTAACATAGCCGTTGTATATGCTATCGTAGTTTACAGGTTCATATCCAGCGTAGTTCACGGGAACATCAAAGATCAGTGTTTCTGGCGTAATCCAGCCTTGTTCCATCGCAAGTGCGTAAACGAAAGGTTTAAGTGTGGAACCGGGGGAGCGTGGTGCAAGCGCACCATTTACCTGTCCTGATGCATCCTGATCGAAAAAATCGTGAGAACCTACCATTGCTAAGACATGGCGACTCTGAGTATCCATAACAACAATCGCGCCAGTACTCGCGCTATGGGGCTGCGCGTGATGACTCGCAATTCCCGCAGTAGCTGCGCTCAGATATTCACGGAGAATATGCGCTGCAGTTTCCTGAACCTTCGCGTCGATTGTCGTATATATCCTACCATCGGTTGCGGTTGCGATATCCGATCGGTTTCCCTTAACCAACAGGCGTGAGAGGTGTGGGGCATTGAATGGAAGCGGATGACGTTTTGTAGGAATAGGTTCTTGCAATGCCTCCTGCCACTGTTGTTCGGAAATCTGTTTATGTGCAAGAAGTCTATCCAGAATTTTTGCACGCGCCTTTCGCGCATTTTCTGGGAATTTGTCTGGACGCGAACGTTCAGGCGAGTTCGGAATAACAGCGAGGAGTGCTGCTTCGCCGAGACTAATAGCATGCTGCGGTTTATTGAAGTAAAGCCGAGATGCTGCCGCTGTCCCGACAATATTCCCGCCGTAAGGCAGCATGTTAAAGTAGAAGTTTAGAATCTCAGATTTGGAATATGCCAGTTCAAGTTGGGTTGCGCGGAACATTTCAATAAGCTTGTTTGGAACGTTCCGTGCTTTCGGTTCCATCAATCGGGCAAGCTGCATGGTAATCGTTGAACCGCCACGTACGACCTCTCCCGCTTTGATATTATCATAGAGAGCGGTGACAATAGACACCGGATTGATCCCGAAGTGATAGTAAAACCATTTGTCCTCTGCTGTTAGCATCGCTTGGTGTAGCAAAGGGGAGACGGTGTTGTGGTTTTCCGACATGCGCCACATACCGTCGTCGGCTAAGAACGCGCGGAGCCATTCTCCGTTTCGGTCTAAGACAATCCGAGACGGTGGGGGATGGAGACGTTCTTTAGGCAGCGGAAAACACCAGTTCGCGATAATAAAAAGGACGAGGATAAAAAGTGGGGGTAGCAGCCAAAACGTCTTTTTCTTTATAGAAACTATCAACAGTCGAAAACCGTCAATAAAGCGGCTTCTGATAAAGTCAAACACTTTTTTATCTTTCCTTGCGGTTTGATAGGATTAAAAGTGATGTTAGAGTGCCTCTGCGTATATCCGTTCTCCATTACATTACGGACTATTTAATTGGCGACATCAAAAATGCAGCATGCAACAAAGGCGCGTGCGGATATACGGAAAATGCGTCTAAA
Organism: Candidatus Poribacteria bacterium; assembly: GCA_022819945.1. Classification (GTDB taxonomy): domain Bacteria; phylum Poribacteria; class WGA-4E; order WGA-4E; family WGA-3G; genus WGA-3G. Next base: position 28,836 of record JAJEGI010000129.1, on the reverse strand, counting down.
GTTTCCAATAGACTTGACCGAACCGCAAGATACTATAAAAAATCACTCTGCAACCACTTTGATACTCATGCTACCTGCTACAGCAGATTTGGTCGGATCGTACATCGCTTCTGCCGCGATCGGTGGCAAGGTAAATTCGCCTTGTGTAACCGCTCTTAGTGCGTAATAGAATTTACGTTCACGTTGGCGCGGGAACGTACCGAAGAAGATAAGGCGATCGTCGCGGATGTCGAGATAATCCGGTTTGAAGCCTTGGGCTTTCAACCATGGGATGCCTGCTCGGGACTCCAGCCGTGGGTTCTCAATCTCAAAACCTGTTGGCAACATATCGACGACGACGACATTTTCCAGATTAGCGGTGAGTGCTTTGACCGTTATCTCTGCGACAATTAAATCACCATGGACAAATGTACCCGTCAGACTTTCACCGTCTTTGTTAAAATAGCGACGCCGTACCTGTAGTTCGCGTTCATACTCCTCAATGAACGAATCGCGTTGAATACCGAACGCGCTCCAGTAATAGTAGCAGCTGCCTTCGCCTTTGATTGAGAGTGCTATACGCGCACCGTCCCAATCTGCATCGGTGTAACGCGCCTCAGTCGCATCAAAGTCAGCGAAATGTTCACCATTGAGTTTGAGGGTACCAGTATAATCCCTATCTGTCTGTTTCTTCATAATTTTGCCGAGTGCAAGGAACGCGAAGGCGTTGTCTTGTGTCGTTCGCCATCGCTTTCCGTCGGATGCGGCTTCACTCAGATTCTTGACGAGCATCGGGATCGATGGATGATTCTCGTTAACTTCAGCGAGTACATCTAACATAATGGCTTGGGCTCGCACAGGCGAATTGAATGTGCCACCTGTCTCCCACTGTTCTGTGCCTTTACCATTAAAACTCGGAGATACTGATACCGGTAGCATGGAAAGCGCAGTCTCCAATTCGCCACTGAGCGCGAATGCCCCTGCAAGTTGAAAATGACTGTAATCGCTAAGACTGCTCGCACCTCTGTTTTTCAGATAGTGCATCGTGCCACGCTCAGGTTGCCCCGCGGCGGCTAAAACGTAAGACGCGTAGGTTGCAAGTGCGATCTTCCGCTTTACTTTTCTGGCATCATTGTTGCCTTCCGTATCAGGCGAAAATTTTGCTTGTACCTTTAAACCTTCTAACATTGCGTCGTACACTCGGTCTGCCACCTCATAGCCTGCTTTTCGTGCTTCAACGAGGAAGTGAGAGGCATAGATACTGCTCCACGGGTTCACATAAGTACCACCGGGCCAATATGAAAACTGATCGTTCGGCATCAACATACTTTCAAGTTTCGTGATACCTGCCGTGATATAATAATCCACTGAATCTTCTGCCGCCAGCGTCGGTTCGACGCTTCGCGCCAAATCGCTGAAATAGAGCAGTGGGAAAACCTTACTTGTTGTCTGTTCCAGACACCCGTGCGGATAGCGGACGAGATAGCGGAGACTGTCCGCAAACGCAATATTTGGAAACGCCGATAGTGTGAGACTAAACTCGGATGAGTTTGCTATTAGATTCGAGGGGAGAATGAAATCAATGGGTTCGCCAGCGCGTACCACACCATGTCCTGTTTGTGTAACAGGTGGCGCAACCGAGCGCAGCGGCATCTTCACATCTACCTGGGTCGTTTCGGCGTTACCTTCTGCGGATAAATTGAAGTTGACTTCTCCGATCGCGTCATGAACGCGAATGTCGAAAAAGACCTGTGCCTCTGTACCTACCTCAACGCTTTTCTCTATGCTTAGTTCATGCAACGGAGGCTCTGCGGTTGAGGGTTGGGTCGATTTTTCCGAACCGTTCTCAGGCATCGTTTCAGGTGTATGCGTATCACTGGCTGACAAGAGTTGCACGTCACCCGCTGCTTGCAATTTGACAATGAATTCTCCATCCTCACCTGTCCCGTTGAAAAGGGTGACAGGGACACGGATCTGATCGCCGCCTGCGAGAAATCGTGGGAACGTTGGCGTTAAAACAATGGGTTCACGGACGGTCAGGTACGCTGACGAAGCACCGTAGTCTGCTCCTGCGAAAGCGACTGCCATCAATCTCAATGTCCCGTTGAATTGGGGAATCTTAAATTGGACAGTACCGCGCCCGTTTCCATCAGTTCTCACGAATCCGGACCAGAGTGAAACCGGTTTCACCCGCCGAATACCGCTCGTATTAAGCCGTTTCCTGCCTAATCGACGTGCAAGCGCGCCATCACCACCAGTACTTGAGTTGTCGGTAATATCCGCTATTTCAGGTAAAATTCCACCGTACAAATCAAAGGAACGCGTCTTCAACCCGCGTTGTTGATAGAAAAAGTCGTGAGGGTTAGGTGTTTGAAAATCGGTTAACGTCAGAATTCCCTCGTCAACGGCTGCGATGCAAACATCGTATTTCTGCCAAGAACGTCTGCCGTGCACTTCAAACGCAATATTCACCTCGCTATTTGGACGGACGACTGCCTCGTTACGCTGGGTCTCAGAAATTTGGGAGCTATGGTCCCCCAAAAGTGAGATTTCTTCAGTAGCACCAGCAGCATTTGTTTGCTTCAGTGACATTTCAATTGAGAGCCGTCTGCGTGTTGCATCGATTTTCAAAGGAACCACACCAAACGCGCGGGCAGGGAGAAGGGACTTACTATCCGGTTGTGCTATGGTTTCCATCGAGATGGCTCGAATCAGCGTTCCTGAGAGATACACGTTCGGTTTATAACTATCGCGCACAGGAATGGATACAGTAGCCGTATTTTCCTTCATTGTTATCGTACGGTGACTGAGCACCCGATCCCGTTCGACAGTGAGTAGGAGTGTACCGGGGAAGGGTGCCTTAATATTTAGTTTTGCCGTCTCGCCCGGACGATACGCAAGTTTGTCAAGCGTCAAGTCTAACCGAGTCGGATGTTCCATAGAGACTGGAGTGTTTCTCCATCCGCTCACGTAAAATGATATTTCTGCCGTCGCTGTCGATTCGATGTCTTCAAGGCGAACACGGTATTCACCGTATTCTGAAGGCGTTAGTGTTACTGTCTGTACCGTTTTTGATGAGGTTAGGTCGTATGTTTTTACTTCTGTCGTTTGTGGTTCGGAGACGTATTCATAACGTCCTGCAGGGTTCTGCCGAAGTATCGTGTTCCAATGGACCTTATGGAGACTCAATTTTAAATCTCTCCCCGAAGCGGCTGCCAGGGCATCGTCAACGGCTACATAGTCGAATCGGAGGGGTTGGTCAATTTTGACCTGTCCAGTAGTTGCCCGGCGAATCCCGACATAATGTGAGTAAGGGTGAATAACAACTCGGTGTGAGGCAGTGACGGCTCTTCCACCGATTTCGCTAACGGTCGCTGTCAGGATACCGTTGAGCAAAGAGGGCACTTTTAGGGTTGAAGGGATCGTAAATTGATAGCGTGCTTTACCCGCTGTGTCGGTTTTGGCTTCTCCTAATTCAATGCGTTGACTTTCAAATTGTCTGGTGTTTCCAAAGACAAAGGAACGCCACTTTGTCGCATCGGTATCTGGCGGTAAATTGTCATCAGATACGACAAATGGAACTGCTACCAGTTGACATGAAGCCTGAACCTTCCGTCCTACGGCTGGGGGCCCAAATAGATTCGTCGCTTTCACTTCAATGTCAAGGGCTTCTCCAAGTTTATATGAGGATTTATCAACTGTGACAGCGACTTTCATCCGGTCTGGCATGAATTCCTCGACCTGAAATTGGGCACTCCCAACAACTCGATCAGCGATCTTCATCTTGGCAATATAATTGCCTGTCAATGCGTAATCTGGAATAGGAATTTTCACGTCGCAGGCACCGCTTTTGTTGAGCTGCTGCCTTAATTCTCGTATAATTCTGCCATCTGGAGCGAGGACTTCAATACGGGTCGGGAGCGGTTCGGGTGTTGTCTGTTTCACGCCGCGAACGATGCCAGCGAGTTGAACAGTTTCGCCGGGTCGATAAACACCCCGACTTGTGTAGAGAAACGCTTCATAACCGTTTTGCAAGTAGGCGGGTCCCGCGATATCAAAGTCTGCTGTTGCAATTTCGTGTTGATCCAATTGAATGAAGGCGAGATCATCCCGTTTCGCAACAGTAATCATAAACGGTATGAAATCTTTAGTCTTCTCTGCGACCTCGGTGAACTCTACAAATCCTGCCCAGTTGGTTGTACCGCTGAGTAATGTCTGATTATTGTCGCTGATAAGTTTGACCCGCGCGGCTGGTACCGGCGCGCCCGTAGCAAGGGATTTCACCCAAACATACAACTTATCTCCAGCGCGTTTGGCACTGATCCCCAAATCTGTAATAAGTACCCATTGGTGCGCACTGTCCCACTGTCTATCGGCATTTCGGGCGACAACCTTGAAAATACCCACATGTTCGTCTGAGAGATACGCTTCTAAGGAGATAGGGGTCGTTACCTCTTCGTTCAATTGTGGCGGCACATCAAGCACTTCCGAGTGAACGGGTTTGCCTAAGTTCCTGCTCCAACGACGCCATCTATCTAATTTTGAAAGATAAATAAGATTATTCGCAAAAACTTTCTCAATATCCAGTTTTACACGTTTGACATTAATCGTTGCAAGTCCGAGGTTTAAATGACCCTTTCTTGAAAGGAAGAAGCCAGCACCAAGAAACCGAAGCTGCGGTTGAATGTCTGGAATTTTCAGCCTCGTCATATAGTCTTGTTTCAAAACAGCATCGTTTCGGGCAGTCAAACCCCGCTGAATCTTCAGTGTATAGGTGGTACGCCGCTTAAAATTACCGTGGATTTCGATGTTCCGATAATTAGATGTCACTTGATAGTCTGCTGCGGGGGTCAGTTCTAAGTAGGGTTTGACGGTATCGCTGAGCACCGGTGCACTAAATCTGACTGAAATATAAGGTGTGCCATCGCTTTCCCGAACGTCTGAATATGTTACGCCGAGTGTCCCTCTACCGCGGAGTATAACGGGTGTAATGTTCGCTTTCGCCAGCCCGATTTGCCCACCTGTGCACTTAAATCCTTTTTCGATTTTGACTTTTATTTCTCGGTCTGCTTTGCCGCGTTTGATCCGTTTCGTTGCAAATTTTATCGTTCGTGCTGTCGCTGTGTTGGTCTGAATCTGGTAGGGTATTTCTGTTCCATCATTGAGTGCGACAGAGAGATGCGCCTTTAAATCGGCAGTAGTTACGGGGTAATTGAATGCTATTGTGCCGAAACCTGTTGCGTATTCACGTGTGTCGTCAGTGCTGAATTCCATACGTGCCTGCTGCACTTTGAAGGGTTCAGTTGCAAATTTAAATTCTTTTTGTCCGGTGAGTAAAAATGCTTCGGATGGGTTAAGTTCAGATGTCAGTTCGACCGTGTATTCTGCGGAGGGTGCCAAGGGCGCGTCTAAAAAGAAACCTATTCGGTCGGGGGCTGTCCAACGTCCAGTACCCTGAACGGCGGGTATAAACCGAAGGGATTCCGCTGGAACCTCTGTTCCGACGCGCGATTTATCAATGATTGCCTCTGAAAAAGTAATCGAAAAATCGGTCCATTCTGGGACTTCCCCTTGGGGCGCGAAAGTGTTAACGCTATAACGCGTCTTGGCACCCACGTTTCCCCGCACAATATAGAAAATACAGACAGCAAGGAGGAGCGTCATCAATCCTATGACCCCGATTAAACTTTTTAGTAACAGATTTCGACTTCCAGGCTCCGCCGAAGGATTTTTGGAAAGTTTGGAAAACACCATGAGAAGTGCCTCCTATGTTTTAAATGTTTTGTCTTTACGGGTTTTCTTGTTTGTGACGACTTAAGGACTATTTGGAGAAAATCTCCGGTCCTAAAACATTGTTTACAAATCCACCAAATTTAACGAGTATAAAAGAAAAAAGATACTGGATAGGGTAAGCAAGTTTTATGCCAATGTTTTTGGAGATTGCTGTGCTGTATGTTTAAGGGCGGAAACCACATTTAGACGTGGTTTTAAAACTTGTCAGCCGGAAATAAGCGGATGTCTTTAAGTGAGGTTATGTGTAAATATAAACACATAGGGACGGATATGTGGATCCGTCCCTACGGGTAAACACTTTTGGCATGAGTTTCAACGCAAAGTGTGTTCTATCGTTGAAATTCAAGCATACTGCAACTTACTTACCCTCAAAACCAGAATCGTGACATCAAAATAATCTGGTCGGTGCCTTGGAGTTGACGGAGTGTGCCTTTTTCGCTGATCGTGTCATCCTCGCCACGGTCGGCATTCGCGAGGTTTGCCCAATAAAACAGTGAGATCGCACCGTTTTCCATGAAATTGTATTGGGCACTGAGTGTCACGCGTTGGCTTGCATCACCCTTAACTGTTCTGTCTGGATCGAACAATCCGTAGCGACCTGAGATGGTAAGTTGTGGCAGGACGCGATATTTAGCACCAACGTAATATCCCTTTGAATCAATGTCATCTGATCCGAAAGAGGATATCGCAACACTATTTCCGAAATTGAATTCGCCTTCAACACTCAAACCCGCGTATGAGGCAGTGAGAAAAGCACCCATGAGACGTTCCCAATCTTCACCGGGTTTTTCAAATATGCCAGAGATACCCGCACGAACGGGTCCAAGTTGCGCACCGAGTGTGCCGAGACCGCCTTTCGATGTTGCGTTATCGGCATTAAAGAACGCTGCATTGTAGAAAATTTTACCCGCACTGCCCCCGAGTTCAACCCCGACATCCCGTTTGTTAGAACCCAGTCCATAGCCTTCTCGGACGAGTATGTTATGGTCCTTCTGTTTAATAGCGAAGGGTAGACGGAATTGCCCGATTTTGACGTAGAGGTGTTTTGGGATAGCATCCACCGTCGCAAAGGCATTCATCGTCGTTCCGACATTGTTAGAAAGGGTAAGTCTAATGTGTTCTGAGGCTTGGGCGTTGAACGTTACTTCTGCTTGCATAAGCAGGAATCTATCGACTGAGGAGTGGCATGAAGTACAGCTGGCTATCGCATTTTGCTCTGCGTCAACATGTGTTGTTTTGATGAATGCAGTCTGGAAGTCAAGCGATGTTGTGAGTTGTTTGACGACTTCCTTGGCTTCTTCGGTCACGGCTTCCATGTCAAAGTCTTCCGGGAATTCAAAATAGTTCTCTTCAAAAATTTCGCCGATACGATTTCGGGGACCACCGCCTGCTGGGTCAAGATGACAGAAACTACATTCTTTATCGAGTTCAGTTGCAAACTCAGGGCGCGCCTCCACGTTGGTTGGCAAAAAGAGACTGAATGCCATACTCACTATGAATGCAAGTCGTAAGGACGATAGCGCGATACCGGACATATCCAGGTGTTTTAATCGTGAGGTGGTGTGGCTGATATGCTTCACATATTTATTATGATGTGTGTCCAAAAGCATCTCCTTGTTTTCTAATTGAATCTGATTGTTGTAAGCATGGCTGGCGAGGTTTGAAACCTCGCCAGCAAGAGTCCTATTCAAGTTCTGTGAAGACATAATCAATATCTTCAACTTGGGCGTGGCATCCCCAACATACACCGTCTTTAGCAATGACGCGGAACTCAGCATCCGATGCGTTTCGGACGTATTCAATGAACTCCCAGTCATTGTGATCAGGGTCCACCCCTGCTTTCTTCCGCATAATCGCGATGAGTCCAACAAAGTCCTTACCCGGACGGAATGCTTCCTTTACAACAATACTTCCATCGGGGTATGGAAACTGTTGTTCACCATTTGGCGCGATGTCATCCACCGTTTTGTTGACATATACATTTTTTGTGCCGTTATGGGGGTCCCCACCTGGCACGGGAGGAATAGGTTCAGCGTTTAATTTGAGCCACTGTGTATATCCTGCCACATCATCAGGTAAGCCGGGCAGGGGAACCGCTACCGTTTCTTCAGGTTGGACAGGTGCTTCTGTCGTCTCAGTTTTTTCTTCTTCTTGCTGTTCAATAAGTTCTTCCAACTGTTTTTCCGCACAAGCAGAAAAAAATAGACAGGTTATCATTATTACTGTGAGGTAAGATAGCAGGTTTCGTGTTTGCGTTTTCATAATAACACCCTCGATTTTTTGTAAATGTTTGTTATATTGCGTTGGCGAGGTTTTACCCAAGCCAATTTCTACAAGGATATGTTTTAAGAATCGAAAATATAATACAAGGACGAATCGTCCTTTACCGCAATTTAGTATAAGACAAAAAAGTGAGCATTTCAAGGAAATTTGCAGATATCCTATCTTTTTCAGGTAAGAAACGATCCCATGGGTATTTTGTTGACAACTGATAACTAATTTTTATTGCCTTTCTGCATGCCGTTACAGTATTATATGCATGAAGAAAATGCGGATATGGCTGCTGAAGCCACAAATACGAAATAGTAACAAAAAGGGAGTCATAATGCTCAGAAATTTATTTAAAGGTACTGATAAGAACAAGGGTGAATCTGATCCTGGCGGTAAACAGGAGAACTGGTTTAATCGACTCAAATCCGGTTTGGCGAAAACTCGCACCCAGTTGATGTCGCAATTATCAGGACTCCTGCGGATGGGGAGAAAGATTGACGAGGACCTGATGGATGAAATCGAGGAGATTTTGATCCAAGCAGATGTCGGTGTTGATACGACATTGACGTTAATGGATAACGTCAGGGAGAAAGTAAAGGCAGAGGGGTTGAGCGATTCTTCGGAGTTGGAATCGGTCATAAAATCGGAAATCCTGAATCTGCTTGGCGAGGATATGCCGCTGCACATTAAAGATGATAAACCCTATACGATTTTGGTGCTTGGCGTGAATGGTGCCGGGAAAACAACAACTATCGGTAAACTCGCGAGCCGTTTCATCACAGACGGTCTCAGCGTCCTTGTTGCCGCGGGGGATACATTTCGCGCAGCAGCCGAAGATCAGCTTGCGATCTGGTGTGAACGGGCAGGTGCCGAACTCATACGCGGTGGGGAAAATGCCGAACCCGCCTCTGTTGTCTTTGATGCGATGCATGCAGCAAAGCATCGGGACGCCGATGTGCTAATTGTGGATACCGCCGGGAGACTGCATACCAAAAAGCCGTTAATGGATGAATTGGCGAAAATCGGACGTGTGATGGACAAAGCGCATGCGGGCGCGCCACATGAAGTGCTGCTTGTTGTGGATGGCACAGTGGGTCAAAACGCTTTGAGGCAGGCGAAGATTTTCAACGACGCGGTGCCGATTACCGGTGTTGCTATTACAAAACTCGACGGGACAGCAAAAGGTGGTATCGTGATTGCAGTGAATGCCGAGATTGGGGCACCGGTCAAACTCATCGGGATCGGTGAGAAGCTTGATGATTTACGGGATTTTGTAGGCGTGGATTTCATTGAGGCACTCTTTGCAGCAGAAGAAACCGCGGATACATAGCTAATACATTTGTTCTAAATAGAGACTGGCAGGATGGAAATGTGGAAGGTTGGGGTATCGACGCTCTTCCCTACAGACTGGAAGGTTGGAAGAGACGGAAGTTCTTTACCAGCCTTCCGATCTTCCAGCCTTCCACCTTAATTTTTTAAGAATCTGCTTCTTGTAGGTAAGGGCGTAGATGTTTCCGAAGATTGCGATGGGCGTGAAGCAGATGTGCCTTGACGGTGCCGTCGGACCTACCCACGACTGCTGCAATATCTTTAAGTGAAAGTCCGTCCCAGTGTCGCAGAATGAAGATTTGCCGTTGCTTTGGTGGAAGTCGGCGAACTGCTTTCCGGATGTGGGTTCTCAACTCTTTATTCTCAACCGCTTTTGCTGGCGACTCTGAACGCGGATCGGGGATGTTTGCCATCGGCAATTCTCCCGATTCATCGGAATCATAAAGAAGCACTTCTGATCTCGATTTTTTTCTCAAGAAATCGATACAGAGATTGACTGTGATTCGATAAAGCCAGCTATAAAACTGGCACTGGCTCTTAAAATCGCCTAATCCTTGGTAAGCGCGTATGAACGCGTCTTGCGTCAGGTCCAAGGCATCTTCCCGGTTTGAGATAAAGCGTTGCACCAAGCGATAGGTGCGTTTCTGATAACGGGTAAAAAGCATATCAAACGCAGCAGTGTCGCCTTGTTGAAATCGCTCAATCAGTTCGGTATCATCATAACACTCTGGAGGAAGGCTTTCGGGGTTTTGGGACTGCATGTTCTCCTCTTAAGCGTCATCGGCCGGAAAAGCGGTTTCTGATTCTTTTGGAAACCAAAAACCAGAAACTCTGGTGGCCATTGACAAAATAGTAATCACTGATTCGTTTGTTTATAAACACTACAAAACCAACGTTTATATCTTTGGCTATCTTGAACCATCTGTTGTAGAAGTATTGATTCTTCATCTCCTTCAGCGTGGGGCGTAGTCTCAAGCAATGCGACCAATTCCTCATAAACTACATTGTCTTCATGAGCAAGTGCTGAGAGTAGCACCTTGATGTTTTCACCACGGCCGAGTAGACTCAACAATTGGTTCGTATGACGAATTTCCTCGGAGGCGGCTTGGTTTAAGTACGCTGCGAGTTCGTGTTCATTCTGCTTTTCCGCTATTTGCGCGAGAATCAATCGCATCCCGACAAGTTTCAGTTTTGCTTGTGCAAGTTCGTCCAAGTCGGTTTTAAACCGTTTTTGGAGATGATCCGTATCGCGGGGGTGTAACTGTGCATAGCTTGGCCACACGGGTTTTGCCATTACCTGTTTCAACCGCTTAAGGCTTTCAATCAGGCTTTCGCGTTCTTGTATGGACAGCTGTCCAAAAGTGCTATGCCAAAAATCTGCCGCATGTTTTACACCCTTTCGGAAAAGTTCTTCAGACTGCGGCGTAAGTTGAATCCGAGCACGTCTCCGGTCCTTATCACATTTACGACGGATGACCCAACCGTGCCGTTCCAGACGACTCACTAACCCAGATGTCGTGTTATGGGCAAGACCCAAGTGCTCACCGAGTTCACTCACTGACATGCCAGCATCACGACCATACCAATGAAGGTGTTGTAGAGCGTTAAACTGGACAATCGTCAAGCGATTCGGGACAACTTCCTGAATAAACCGAGATCTAACAGCCGCTTGCGCATGACGCATCACACGCATGACGACATCAATCTCATTATGGAATTCTTGGTCTTTAGACATTTTGGGTATTGTTGAAGCGTAGATTAATTAATAGTAAAAATGAGTGCTAACTATACTAAACCTATATTAAATTAAAGTGAGCAAGTCCAAAAGGCTTACGATCAGAAAATAATATATCCTATATCGGATATATTTCCTATCGTATACGATATAATAATTATACGCCTAATTCACCCAAATGTCAAATTAAAATGCGAAAAATATTCAATTTTAGCGTATTTCGGTAAAATTGGACGCATTTTTCGGAAAATTAGCGGTTTTTTTAATTACTACCGACGAGGCGTTGTGCCTTTATCTTCCGCTTTCGCTTCGATTTCGACTTGCTTTTCTGTGAAGAAGTTTGTGAGTGCTGTGATGCTTGTTCATTTTCGCTTGGCTGCTGATTTCCTTGATGTGCTTGTTGTTCTTGTTCGGCTGTATACTCGGCATAATTACCCTCAAAAAGGTTTGCAGTCCCGCCGGGCGTTCCATCAAAAATCAGTAGTTTCGTCGCAAGGTTATTTAAGAGATAGCGATCGTGAGAGATTATAAAAAGTGTTGCTGGGTATTCCGCGAGTGCTGCTTCTAACGCCTCGCGCGCCGGTATGTCAAGATGGTTCGTCGGTTCATCGAGCAATAGCACGTTTGCATTTGCTAATAGCAACTTGGCGAGTAGGATACGGCTCTGCTCACCACCGCTCAGATTCCCAATTCGTTTGAACACATCGTCACCGGAAAATAGGAATTTGGCTAAAAAGCTACGTATTTCGCCTTGGGTCTGCTGTGGACGAAGTGCCCAGATTTCGTCAATGATTTCGTTATCAGGGTTGAGTCCTTCGAGTTCTTGGGTGTAGTACCCGAACTTAAGCGTAGGACCTACCCACATTTCGCCTTCTGTTGTGGGTTCTTCGCCTAAAATCATACGGAACAGGGTTGTCTTTCCAGTACCGTTTGCCCCGATGATTCCGACAACATCCCGACGGTACACCTCAAAATTCAGGTCCGTGAAAATCGTCTTGTCGCCGAATGTTTTACCTACGTTTTGGCATCGGAGGATGTCGTTGCCACCGCGGGTTTCAGGTGTAAAGTTGAGTTGAATCGTTGGCGCGTCGGGCTTCGGTTTATCGACTCTCTCCAGTCGCGCTAATTTTTTCCGTCTACCTTGTGCTTCTCGGGTGCGTTGTCCGGCGATGTTACGGCGAATAAAATCTTCTTCGTGCTCAATAAATGCTTGTTGTTTTTTGAATTCCCGTTCTCCGACTAATTGTTCAACTTTTTTCGTTTCAACGTACTTGGAATAGTTTCCGCGATAAATTTTTATCTTATGTTTTGCAAGTTCCCACACTTTTCGGACAACCTTATCCAAAAAGTACCGGTCGTGGGAGACGACGAGGACTGCCCCGTTGTATTCAATATTGAGGTAATTTTCGAGCCATTCAATTCCTTTAATGTCGAGGTGATTCGTCGGTTCGTCGAAAAGTAACAGATCCGGTGCTTCAAGGAGCAGCTTTGCGAGCGTGGCTCGGCTTTTCTGACCACCGCTTAGTACCCGGATTGGAAGGTTGAAATCCGACGCGTTGAAACCTAAGCCGCCAAGGATACGGTTAATCTGATGTTCGTAATCGTAGCCGCCGAGTTGTTCATGCTGTTCCTGAAGTCGGGCGTAATGTGCAAGGAGATCTGATGTCTCCTGTGTTTCCATCTCCTCTGCTAACAGGAGCATCTTGTCCTCAAGCACACGCCTTTTTTTAAAAACCTTGAGCATCTCCTGTCTTAACGTACAGTCGCGCGCAAGTTCGGGTTCTTGACTAAGATAGCCGATACGCAACCCCTTTGCAGAAATAACTTTACCCTTAAAATTAGCAAGCATACCGTTAATAATTTTAATTAACGTTGTTTTTCCAGTTCCGTTACGGCCAATTAATCCAATTCGGTCTCCGTGCTCGATTGCGACCGAAATATCGTCAAGAATTAGATCCGGATCGTAAAGTTTGGTAACGTTTTCTAATTGTATTAAAGACATATTCTAAATGGTTGTTAGTTATCAGTTGTTGGTTAAGACACCCTGCAGGCGGGGTTTGAAACCCCGCCTGCAAAAGGGCTGCGTAAGTCCTGTGGTTGTCAGTTATCAGTTGTTGGTTAAAAACTCAGACTGTGCCTGCCATTCGGTACTACGGGTCAACATCTCCTGATATGTATTTGCGCGGTGTGTATTTGGGCGGCGGATGTTAAATTGCCTAAATCGCCAGAACGCTATTGAGAGTGCTGCATAATGAACAAAACAATCCAAGTATTTCCATTCGTCTTCTGTCAACGGACGCACGGCGTTGTAAGCCTCCAGAAATCGCTGCGCAGTCTTTAAAATCAGTCTGTGTTGTGGTGTATAGCAACACCCGATGATCGTCATCCCGATATCAATTAGCAGCGTATCATAACATCCCTCCTCAAAGTCGAGGATTGCCACCATCTGCTCACCCTCAAAGAGGGTGTTGTCCAAAAAAAGGTCTCCGTGTAGAAGACCTGTCGGAAGTGGCGCGCTGAGTTGCGACTGCATCGATGCCAATTCCGATTTTAGCGATTCAACAAACGGGTGCGTCGCAAATTGTGTATCTTGCACCTCTTGAAAAAAAGGTCGCATCTGCGATATTCCCATCGCGAAATGCGGTAATCCTGTGATGGGTGGGATGCAGTGCAGTTTTGCCAATGCTTTACCGAGTTGTGTCAGTATCTTCGGTGAAGGTTGCGGTTGCGTGCCTTGCAAGAACGGATAGAGCATCACACTGCCAAACGTCTCATGAATCAGAGGTTTCTGATCTTTCGTTAGGATCGGATACACCGTTGGGTATGCGTGTTGATGGAGGTGCTGCAAAAGTGCGATTTGCATGTTGAGTTCTGTGAGGTCTTTCTCATCGCAAATTTTCAGCAGAAACGCACCGGCTGTAGTTATCAGTTTAAAGTTACTATTTCCGAACCCGCCAGGAATTTCCTCAAGTTTCAGGGATCTCCCGATCGGGTATTGTGCGACGATGCGTGTCAGTTCTATCGGTGAAAGGGTGGTATAACGTGCCATATCTTGCGCTGCACAATATTAATCTTGCGGCTGCTCCCCTTCAGGGGTGTGTTCCAATTCTTTGAATTCGGTGGTATTCCGAATGTTGTCGAATGCCGGGTCCACTTTCGCAGCAGAAAGCGCCTCCTTATCTATCCGAATCGCCTCACGTAGGGATGCAATGGATCGTTTCTTTTCTTCCTTCTGTGAATAGGCGACGGCGAGATTATAATGTGCTTTCGCAAAATCGACATCTAACTGCGTCGCGCGCTCCCAAGCTTGGATCGCTTTATCAAGATCCCCTTGATTGCCGTAGACGACACCCAATGTAAAAAACGGCATGACCCACCCCGGTTCGTTCTGGATCGCTAAGTGGAGTTCCATAATAGCTTGGTCGAAATTGCCGTCCTTGGCGGATGCCATACCCCAATTGTAGTGTGCGACAGCGACTTCGTTCGGTTCGGGGACATCCGTACTTTGTGAATACGGTATCGCTTTCGGACCGCACGCTGTGAAGTAGAACGTTAACCCGATAATTAACAGTAGCACGTCCCATTTATACAACAGATTCATAATTTGCCCTCCATCGTTCTTTACATTTTAGCAGAAGATGAGATTGAAATCAAGAGTCCCGTGCTTTTTCGACATAAATGGCGTAGACTTTCGGATCTTCTGGACGAATCCCAGTAAAATTGAGTCGGATGCGAATCGTTTACCAAGTCGTGCTTTGGCACCTTCGGGTAAATTAAGTTGGGTATAGTCTTGGGCGAAGGTGTTTGGTAAAAATAGCGTTGAAAGGAGAAATAGCGTCGAAAGTCTAGCAAATAGTTTGGTTTTCATTGTAGCGTTCTCGCTTTGGATCGGATTTCACGTGTTGCAGATTTAGACGTGCCCTTTTAAGAATACCACAAAAAATTACATAATAAAAGTCATAATGAGAGCATCCGATACTTCTGTGAGCATATTTATCAAGGTGCCTTGCGGACAGAGACCCCAAATCAACCTCGTTTTACTCTCAAAAAAACTGAGGGAAGTGACACGTACAATTTGCTTGCATATTCTATGTCATGTATGTTAGAATTAAATGTATTGTGAAAGACAACGAAAAACCCCACAGAACACCCTAATTACTGTCAGTTGGAAGGCACGACATGAATTTTCAGGCAGCACAGTCTGTCCAGCAACACTTCACCGAACAGATTCACAGGTAGGACTATGGCTTCTTTTTGGCAATACCTTACAGTTACATATAATGTGTGGTTTACCGCACCGCTTGCTGTCGTATTTCTGTTTGCAATTTTTCGGCTTGTGCTCGGAGGTTTAGACTTCGGAGATGCAGATGTTGATGCGGATGTTGATGCGGACGTTGACCTTGATGTAGACGCGGATGTCGATTTTGACGTTGATGCGGACGTTGACCTTGATGTAGACGCGGATATGGATGTTGATGCCGACATTGACGCGGATGCCGATATGGAAGCGGATACCGGGGGCGGCGGCAATCTTTTTGCCGACGTATTCGGATTTCTGAACGTTGGTAGAGTGCCTTTTATGATTGTGGTCATGGCACTTTTTACCACATGGGGATTCACCGGCTTAATCGTCAATGAAATCCTCGGCGTCGATGCAGCCCCCAGCCTATTCTTTTGGGTATCTTGTTCAGTTGCACTTATCTGTGGTGTATTAGGTACACGATACCTTTCGATTACACTCGCAAAGATTTTCCCTGAAAGTGATCCTGCCACTAAGGATCTTCACCTTCTCGGTTTACACGGAAGAGTCATCAGCGGGCAGGTCACCACTACTTTCGGGACAGCCAGAGTCCCGGTACCGGATGGACATACATTAACCGTCAAATGTCGTGTCAAACCAGATGAGCCGAATCCTGTAAAGGGAGATATCGTTATTCTGGTCAATTATGATCCCGAAAAACGGATATTTGATGTTAAACCGTCAGAATCAGAATTAGGATAAAAACCATCAGAATTAGAATAAATGACATAGGACTTACCCCTCCCTTTTTGCTGGCGGGGTTTAAAACCCCGCCAGCAGTGCCTAATACATAGGTTATCATAGAAAAATGCGTAAGTCCTGTGACAATTTTGGATAAGGAGATATGAGATGCCTAACTTGTTTGTGTTGATTGTAGCAGGTCTTATTGCGTTGTTTGTGATCTTTGTGTTAATATACAAATCTTTCTACAAGAAAGCGCCGGCGGATTCGGCGTTAGTGATATCAGGTGGAAACAAAAAACGGGTTGTGTTCGGTGGAACCCTTGTAAACCCAATTACCAATACGACGCAGCTCATTTCTTTAAACACATTACAACTTCCTGTTGAACGGGAAGGTCAGGCTGCGCTGATTACCAAGGACAGTCTGCGCGTTGACATACAGGCGGAGTTCTACGTCAAAATTGAACCCAATGAACAAGATGTGCTTAAAGCCATCGCCAGTCTCGGTGAAAAAACTTTAACACCCGATGCTGTGAACACATTGTTGGAAGGTAAACTCGTGGGTGTACTACGCAGTGTTGCGGCAACCATGGACCTGCAAGAACTTCACGAGAAACGGCAGGAATTTTCCGATCAGGTTCAGGAAGCTTGCCTTGAAGACCTGGAGCAGAACGGTTTCAAACTCGAGACTGTAGCCGTTACAAACCTCGACCAAACACCGCTTGAGGCACTTGATGAAAACAATAGATTTGATGTCGTGGCGATCCAGACGATCAAAAAAGAAGTCGAAGAAAAACAGACGGAAACCGCTAAGATTGAGCATGAAAACAAGGTCAAACGTGAAGAGGACCGCCTCAAAGCGGAACTCGAAATTAAACAGAAGGAAGAGGAGACAGAAACCCAAGGTTTAGAGGTCGATCAGCGACTTGAGTTCGCGCAAGAAGAACAGCGCAAAGCCATCGCTACCAATAAAGCGGAACTGGAACGCGAGGTTGAAGCGCATAAGTTTGAACAGCAACAAGCCGTTGAAGAGGCACGCATTAAACAGGAACAGGCTGTGAAATCTGCTGAAATCGTTCAAGTGCAAAAAATTGAGATGGAGCGCATTGAGCAGGAACGGCAGGTCCAAGAGAGCGAAATTTCCCAAAAACAGGCTGTTGAGATCGCACGCGTCCAACAACAACAGACCGTTGAAGAAGCCGAAATTCAGCGAACCCTCGGTATCGAAAAAGCGAAGATTGATCAAGAGGCAACAGTCAAAGAAACGGACATCGAACGCCGGATCGTGTTGTTAGACAAAGAACGCGAAGAGAAAGAGGCTGAGGCAGAAAACGCCATTCGTATTTCTATAAAAGAAAAAGAACGCGAACAGGCGCTCATAGAACTCTTGGAAATATCAGCTGAAAAAGCAAGCGCGGAAGCGCGCGTCGAAACGGCTGAGGCTGTCGAACAAGCCGAGCGTGAAAGCAAAATCGCGCTCATTCGTGCTGAACAGGAAGCCGACGAAGAGAGAATCGCAAAGGAACGCAACGCTGATGCGGAAGCGTATTCTGTCGTTGAAGCTGCGAAAGCCGAGCTTGAAGCCGCTAAGGTCAAATCTGAAGCAACCCGAATTCTCGCTGAAGCTCTCCTTGTTGAAGCCCAAGCCAAAGCCGATGGTGAGGAAGCACTCATTACCGCCAAAAATCAGGCGGAGCCGCAAGTACTCGTCAGTGATGCAGTGCACGCACTCGTGGAATCCCTCCCGCAGGTTACGGGTGAGTTAATGAAACCGGCGGAACGTATCGAAAGCATTCGCGTACTTGACTTAGGCGGAAATGGCGCAAGCAACGGGAACCCGGGTGGAATGAACCGTATCTTGAGTTCTATTGTCAATGCCGGCGCAGCAATGCCACTCCTCAAGGAATTGGTCAACTTTAGTGGACTTGACACTGCAAAGATAGGGCAAACGATTCAAGCGTATGCAAACGGATTAAATCAAAAGCCCGTCTCTGATGTCGGTGCAGAGGGGGATCTCAATCTTGACGAAGCCCCAGGCGACAAGCCATTAACAGAAGTAGAGAGACAGGACGCTGAGGATACGTCCGGTGCTGCGGACCCAGATCCGTCTTCTGAAGGGACTTCTTAAACAATCTGACTGCTTTAGTTGTGGGAGCAGTCAGTCGTCCATCCTTCGCGCTTCCCTACACGAGCGAATTCAGGATTGGAAGCAGAGAACGCATTGTCGGAACATCTCGGAACGTGAAACCGAACTGTGCGAAATATGCAGATGTCTCCAACGCCTCCGCGATCAGTGGCTTTTTCTCTAGTTCCTTTGAGACACCGAGGATGAGGGACACATCTTTCTGTTCAGCGAGTGTGTTAAGCCTCGCAATGAGATGCCCTTGGTGCCACGGATGGAACAACTCAATGGCTGTCTCCACACCGCTTTTGTGGACGAGTTGATAATCGGGGAAGCAATAGAAATCGCCTGCTAACGGGAGGAATTGACTTCCCGGACGGATCTGCCAGTCGTCGGTTTTATTCTCAAGCATCGTCTGAAAAAGTTGGATGTCTTCGGGAATGTAGGCGAGGAATTGTTGGTAAATCGGCTTGATACCACACGATTCGTCAAGGGATAACAGATAACGCTGTTTATTCCGAAATTGGATCTCCGCAGCAAGTTCCCATTTCGGTTGGTGTAGCACAGCTACGAAGAAATTCGCTAGATTCATGCCGTACCGCTTCGTTTTGTAAAAGAGGTTGAGCGGTCCGTCCACCGTGATATGATACAGTTCTGCTTCTTTCCGGATTGTGGAGAGGAGTTGGTTGAATCTGAGGTACTTGAACAACTGACGGAGTTCGGCTGTCATGGAATCGGCGAGTTTTAGGGTGAGTGTATTGCAATGCAGCAGCAGCCCTTGTACTTGTGCCGCATTGTAGCGGTGAAGTAAGCGTTCAGCGGAAAGGGTGTTGAATGTCAAAACCGGTTGACAACTCGGTAAATCCGCATAGAGCTTAGCACGCAACGCTGTCTCTTCTGTAGACGATTCGTCTGCCATTATCCTTGACACTTCACGTTCATAGGCTGCGTAGTCCTGAAACTGTTTCTCTGAAAGCAGGCGGCTCGTCTCTGTGAAAAGTTTGTGCCGGAACGCAATCAGTTCTTCGTTGGGAGCAGTATCAAATTCTGTCCGGTCTAACAGGAGTTTTTCGAGTCCGCGTTTGACGATGGGTGCTTCCGGTGTGCTATCAATAATCTGCTTACTCGATTCCAAAAGCGTTGCACGTGGCGTGTCTGGCGACGCTTCAAAAACGGCGATCAATTGCTCAGCAATTGCCAATAACTGGTTATCGGCTGGATTCACAAACTGTGGCAATATTTGTCCCTTTTTAGTTTTATATTGGAGCAGATCTTTGGTCAGCATTTTTTAATTATACCTTGCGATTAAATAACGTAGTTTTGAACTTTAGCATTGTTTTCTCGAATCCGCTCTCCATTTTGCGGCGTACTCGCCCATAAGCGATCTGCTTCATTAGGAGCTACGCTATTTTAGACTATACGAATTTTTAAGCGGTCTGATAGGCGTGATGTTGCCTGCGTCGTCTATTGACAAAGTGTTCACCGGTCTGTTTGGAGATGAGTTCGTAAAGCACCGCCTGTTTGCCCTCGCGTTTGCGGAGGATACGTCCGAGTCGCTGCACATGTTCCCGTACGCTCCCACTCCCTGAGACGATGATAGCGACATTCGCCTCCGGCACGTCTATCCCCTCATTAAGTACTTTCGATGTGACCAAGATAGAGTAGGTGCCGTCTCGGAACCCGTCTAAAAAGGCGTTCCGCTCCTTGAGTTTCGTCTGATGTGTGAGCACGGGTAGAAAAAAACGCGTGCCGAGTTGATATGCCGTGTCGTTATCTTGCGTGAAGATGAGAATCCGATCGCCGCGGTGCCGCTGGATCAGTTTCCACACCCATTCCTGTTTTGTGGTGGAGGCAAAACTGAGTTGTTTCTGCGTGAGATACGCTTTGAAAGCGGCACGTCCTGTTTCGTTTTGTGATGCCTTCCAGAGAAATGTATGCCACCCGCGCGGGGTCCCCATATTAATTTTCGCCTGCTTGAGAAAGCCTAAGTAGGTCTGGCGCGCCGCCTCGTATTGGACCCGCTCCGTGTCTCCCATCTCAACTGCAATCGTCACGACACGGTACTCGGAGAGCGTTTTCCCAGAGAGTTCCTGCACCTTCGCTTCATAACAACATTCACCGACGAGCGCATAGAGTCGACTTTCTTTTCCATCAACGCGTTCAGGTGTCGCTGTTAACCCCAACCGAAAAGGCGCGATGCTGCTGATTGCGGCATATTGATACTGTTCCCCCGGTAGGTGATGGCATTCGTCAAAAATAGCGAAACCGAACCGGTTGCCGTAGTGCGGCGCGTGCATGACAGCAGACTGATAGGTCGTTACCGTAATATCTCGCAATTCGTGCTGACCGCCACCGTACAGTCCGATCTCTTGTCCGAAGTGTTCCGTCAACACCGTATACCACTGGTGCATGAGATCAATCGTCGGGACATGCACAAGTGTCGGACGTTGCGTCTCAGCGATGAGTAAAATTGCGATGAACGTCTTACCGGCACCCGTAGGGAGACTTACGACACCGCGTTTACCGTTGGCGTGCCATGCATCAATCGCCTCGGTCTGGTACGGATAAGGTGAAATCGCTTTTTGGTGCGTGAAGGGTTCTACTGTGAATTGCCGTGCTGTATCCTGATATGGAATGTCGTGTGCTCGCAATTGCGAGACAATCTTCCGATAGCGGTAGGCGGGCGCGCGGAAGGTGAGGGTGCGCTCGTCCCAAAGAATGTCTGGCAGCTGCGATTCGAGTGCCTCTGGAACGTTCTGTAAGATGAGGGTGCCTTTGTCAAAGTTGATTTTTAGAGGCGTTTCCATAAATTACACCTTTCCGTTCACCGAGATGGGGAAAGAAAAAATTTGGCATTTTCATGAAATTGTGCTAAAATTCTGATAGCGTTCGTTTTAGGCTTTCCGTCATATAAAGGAGTTACACATGGATACTCAAGAATTTCAAAAACTCGTCTTGAGTTGGATGGAGCGCGTGGATGCTCGTCTTGAGCGCGTGAATGATCGCCTTGGTTCGCTTGAGCAGGACGTAGGTTGGATAAAGGGAAAAATGGAGGGACGTTCTGAGTTAGCGTCAACGCACCGCGCGAACCTTGCCATCGGTATTAGTATTGTCGTTGGTATTGGAAGCCTTATCGGACTCATCATTAGTTGGGATAAATAAAAAATAGATTAGTCTCCTGTCAAGAACGTTTGCCAACATGGTGATCGGGGCTAACATACTGAATCATAACATATTTTCCGTGTAAATTTCAAGCGAAAATGTGAGAAATCATATAACCCCCAAGGACTGATACTGTGCCAAAACTCATAATCATGCCCCCGCAGAACGCGGAATCACACGAATGGGCTGAACGCCTTCACACCGAATTACCCGCATACACCGTTGTCTTGCCAGAGACAGACGACGCAGTGGCGGAACACCTCCCCGATGCAGATGCTGTCTACGGTTGGGTGTCCCCTGAACAACTACCGTTAGCGAAAAACCTCCGATGGCTACAGAACCCCGCCGCAGGTCCCTTCCCCGGCTACTATTATCCCGCACTGATTGAACATCCGGTCGTCGTCTGTAACCCGCGCGGTATCTATAACGATCATATCGCACAGCATATCATGATGTTCGTGCTTGCACTTTCGCGTGGATTGCCCTATTATATGGACGCACAACGTGAAGGGGTCTGGGATAAAGATGCACGTAAAGGTGGATATATCGACCTCGCTCAGGCGACGGCACTGATTGTCGGTGTTGGTGGGATTGGGCATGAGACCGCACGTCTCTGTAACGAATTCGGGATGACAGTGATCGGTGTTGACGCGCGCTGGGAATATGAGGTTAATTTTGTAGAGAAACACGAACCCGCCGAACTGGACACACTCCTTCCGCTCGCCGATTTTGTGATAGCCACGACACCGCATACGCCCGAAACCGAGGGCATGTGGCACAAAGACCGTTTCTCCCTGATGAAAAAGACCGCTTACTTCATCAATATCGGACGCGGCAAGACGACGAAACTCGCTGACCTCGTTTCAGCACTTGAACAGCGGATCATTGCTGGATGTGGTTTGGATGTGTTTGAAATTGAACCGTTGCCTCCTGAAAGCCTGTTATGGCAATTGCCGAATGTGTTAATAACACCACATATCGCTGTCAAGGATGCAGGGAACATTGGGGCACGGCGGTTCGAGCTTTTCTTGGAAAACGCACGTCGGTTCGCTGAAGGCGCGCCGCTGAAAAACGTCGTTAATAAAGCGATGTGGTACTAAAAAGCAGGGGGTAAGACAGAATACGTAAGTCCTATAAATTATCTAAACCTTTTCTGTTGCTATACGTCTGAACTCAATATTTAGAGGCTGTTCGTAGTTTTATGATGATGAGTTTTGTACCCGATGTGCATTTTTTTCCGTTAAATTCCACAAATTGGATGGAGGATTGAGAAATGCCAAAGTTAGCGGCTTTGAAAGCCTTAAAATTGATGAGAGTCAAAAAAACTACACTTTATAACGCCATGGGATGTCGGTACGGTAGTAATCACTATAGACGCTCGCGATCGGGAAATCACGAACACCGCACGTTTGCAACGCTGCTATGGTATGCTATCAATGCCCTTCCAAAACGAAAATAACAGACAAGGCATGCTGCGGCAGATCTTGTAGTCTACTGAAAAATACACCCAAAATTGCTTCCTGATGCAGTGCCACTTTCAGCTTAACTTAAGTGGATCCGGGTGAGAGCTGCCTACAGGCGACCCTGATACTCCTGCTAACGTTTTTCATTCTCATCTTCGTCCACGTACGGCGATTTCGCTTGTGGTGGAACCTCTATCACACCTTCCACACGCGAATCGTATATGGTTTTGCTGCCATCCGGATGGGTATGTGTTTTGAGCGTATAGCCCTTCCGGGTATAATCGGTGGATGTTGATCCAGTGTACTTCCATTCAAATTCATCTAACTTCCCGCTCTTTGCTAACTCCTTTTTACGCTTTTTTAGATATTTTAGCCAGTTTTTCGTCCTTTGTTGCCGTGGATACAGGTATAGGTCTGCGGTAAACAGGTCAATCGCTTCATCAATTGTCAGCGGTTTCCCACCTAAATACTTGCGTTGTAACCGTATATAGGTCCGAACTTGCGGGATGTCCCCAAACTTCTTTACAAGTGGGTTGTGTGGACTGGGGTTATCTGGATCATCCTTGAATGGATTGAACCCAATGATGAAGTCTTCTTTCGATTTCTCTGTTTTTCCGATTTTCTGTTGGGACAAGTGAACAGTTCGACCATCTTCAGAGCGTACTTCGGATTCCCGGACCGTGGTAGATTTGCTGGCACAGCCTGAAAAGAGAAGAGAGCTCGCAAAAGTACCAAATAGTGTTATGAGTAGAAGGCTACAGAGGTTTTTCATTGATATTTCCTCTTTTGGGTATCGGCTGGGATTGTTTCCTGAAAGTTCCCTATTCATTGTAACGGATTTGCTGAGAAAATTTCAACCTTTTCCAGTTGATTTTCTGCACCAAATTTGATAAAATGGCTGCCAAGATTTAGTGTAAGGAAGCAATGTAATGGATTGTATTTTTTGTGCCATTGTCGCTGGTGAAATTCCGGCAGCCAAAGTATATGAAGATGAGCACGTCTTCGCGTTTATGGATATTGCTCCCGCAAACCCAGGGCATACCCTCGTGATACCGAAACAGCACTATCGAAATATTTTTGATATGCCCGCAGAGGTCGGCAGCCAAATTATGCAAGCCGCGATTCCAATCGCAAACGCGATCCGAGCAGCATTGAACCCTGATGGAATGAACCTCTTTCAGTCGAATGAAGCCGCAGGATTTCAGACCGTTTTCCATTTCCATCTGCACCTCATCCCGCGATGGGAAGATGATCCGCTGCGGTTACCGTGGCGACCGAGTGAGGGGGATATGGAAGAAATCGGCAACATTGCAGCAAAGATTCGGGAGGCTTTGTAGGCACAGTTCACAGATGATTTTTTTCAAGCACTCATAAGTCCTTAAACCTTTAACGCCTCCGATGTTGTTTACGCACGTCGGAAACCCGATTTACGGAAAAATCGGAGCAAAACTTAATAATTCAAACTATAAAAACATGAATATCTTGATTACCTCCGCTGGTTCTGAACTGGCGCGCAACGTAGCAGGAGCGTTAGCGGAAACACATACGCTTCAATTAACAGAGTTGTACCCCGTTGAAAATACTGAAGGAATGTTCGTGCAAAGCGAACTTGGACATGACGAGTCGACCAACGAGTTGGTACGCGGCATGGATGCTATTATCCACATCGCCGAAGTACCACCTGATCTCCTTGCTGAAGCCGAGCAGCCGGGCAATTATGCGATCGACTACCAGACGCGCTGCACCTATAACCTACTGATGGCAGCTTCGGCGGAGGGTGTGAAACATGCTATTTACGCGAGCACACTCCGCCTCTTCGAGCAACACGGTGAAGACTGGACAGTCACAGAGAGTTGGAGACCCCGTCCGTCAGTCGATAGTTTTGTGCTTTCAAAGCATCTCGGTGAATTTACGTGTCGCGAATTCGGGCGCGAAGGTAAAATTAATGTAACATGCCTCCGCCTCGGTAATCTCATCACTGCTGATGCCGCAGCAACCGCCGAATACGATGCCATGTGGCTTGAGATGAACGATGCAGTCGCTGCTTTCCAAGGCGCGCTGGAGTCTCCGTCGCCGTGGCGAATCTTTCATGTCCAGTCAGAGTTTCCCGGTTCCCGGTTCTCGATTGCGAAAGCCAAAGGACATCTAAACTTTGAACCGCAATTCGTGCCATCACAGGCAAAGGAGGCATAACGTGAGAGTTCTCATTTTAGGCGGTAACGGTTATCTCGGACCGCATGTCGTCAAGGCATTGGAGCCTTATTATACACTACGCGTTACAGACATCAACGATATTGAGACAAAACACGAATCGATGCACATTGATGTCGGTTCGTTGGATCAGGTCATGCGCGCCACTGAAGGAATGGATGCCATTCTCAACTGCTCTGTGCTTCGGCACGACGGACAGTTGGCTTTTGATGTCAGCACGCGTGGATGTTATAACATGATGCGCGCCGCTGTTGAACACGGGATCCGCCGTATCATCAACACTGGACCGCATTTCACCATTCAAGGTGATGATTATACGACCTACGATTATGAAATTAATCCGGATGTCCCGCCGCACACAAGCACCGGACTCTATCCGTTGACGAAAGGGTTAGGGCAAGAAATTTGTAAGGTCTTCACCGAGCATTACGACATCTATGTGCTCTGCTATCTGTTCCTCAGTTTCCGAGAACACGAAGACACCGCAGAAGGTACAGATCTCAACCCGTTTTCCGTCAGTTGGCGGGATGCAGGCGAAGCGTTCCGACTCGGTCTGGAGATTGATCTGGCAGCCCTCCCCTCGCGCTGTGAGATTTTTAACATCTTCGCAGATCTACCACATCAGCAGTTCTCGAATGTCAAAACGAAACGTATCTTAGGTTTTACCCCACAAGATAACTTCGAGCGGATGTGGCACAAAGCGGATTAAGTTAAGGCGGTACCTGTTTCACTTGCGACACGTTGCAGTTTACTGAAATCTGTGTTAAACTTATAGCATATAGACATTACCGGTAAGCGCGAGTTGTGCCGAAGGCATTATTAGGCCTCTAAGGAGAAATAGTGATGGCAAGTATTGAGAACTCAACACACCTAAAGGTTGAACATTTGTTGAATAGTGTCAGGCAGTTATCGCCTGGGGAATTAGATGAGTTCACGCGGAAGTTTACGGAATGGCAGCAACAACAAGTCGTCGGAGGCGAAGATGTCGATCCCGATGCCACAGATGCGGAAGTGGTGGCGTTTATAAGAAAGAATTCGCAATTGCCTGAAAAAGCATATCGGCGTTATTGGCAGTTACGGCACAAGCGTGAAGATGAAACTTTAAGCGATGACGAGCAGCAGGCGTATGAAGCACTTTTGCAGCAGTCGACAGTTATGGATATTAAGCGTCTGGAAGCCCTCACTATTTTAGTGCATCGTTGGGGGAAACCTGTAAAAGAAATTATGGCAGAATTGGGACTCATTGTTTCTCACTTAGATGACCCTGAATTTACCGCGGAATCTACACCAGAGACTTATGCTGAAAACCACAGCGTGGAATCAGATAAAAAGGTAGAAAGCGATGCCTTCTGAGCGTATTTCTGGATCCGAACGCCAGCAGGTACGCGAGCGTGCCGAAGGATTTTGCGAATACTGCCAGGCACCTGATAACTTTACTACCTCTCCTTTTCACTGTGAACACGTTATTCCTCGAAAAATTGGAGGCGAAGGTACATTAGATAATTTAGCATGGGCGTGCCCATGGTGCAACAATCATAAACACGTCAAAACTCACGCTACTGATCCGCGGACAGGACAACGTGTTCCGCTCTTTAATCCAAGACTAAAAAAATGGAGTCGACATTTTATGTGGAGTGATGACTTTCTGTTTGTCATTGGGCGCACGCGAACCGGTAGAGCGACGGTTGAGGCACTGAATATGAATCGTTTTGAACAGGTAAATCTGAGAAGAGCATTGCGAGACTCGGGTCAGCACCTGCCGAACATTGGTTGATAAGTTAAGCAATTGAGCAATGCATTATGAAAATCCAACTCTTCGCACATCGCGGCGGTATGGGACGCGCACCAGAAAACACACTCGCTTCCTTTAAGCAGGCATTGGCAGACGGTGCCGATGGATATGAGTTTGATGTCTGTCTCACCCAAGACAAACAACCCGTGTTGATCCATGTCGACTTCAACCGAGACAGTATTCAGGAAGCAACAGGTTGTTCAATACCGCTCAGTGAACTCACTTGGCAAGAGGTACAACAGTTAACAATGCTAACCTCGGATGAACCCGTCGCACACCTTGATGATGCCCTCCGATTTACACGCGAGAATCAGATGCCGTGCTTCATTGAACCGAAATCGGACACGCCAGAGATACTCCCTATCATCTTAGAACGGATTCGGCATTTTGAAGTTGTCCACCTCACCAGCATTCTCACTTTTTACCTGCACAAGCAACTGCTTATTGATGCCAAACGTTTAGAACCGAAATTACAGACGAGCGCGATTCTCATTAACCCGTTCGCGAATTTCCTCAAAGCAGCCGCCGCTATTGATGCAAACCGTATGATCTTGGGTTGGAGTCGGGTTAACCACTTCGGACTTTATAACGCTTTTACAGGTGCTATTAAGCGCAAAGTCGAGAAACTACGCGCAAACGGGATTGTCGTAGAAGCCGGGTTCATTCGGACACCAAAAGATGTCGCTTGGGCGGTCTCGTCTCAGAAATCGGGTGGTGTTGATAGTTTGTGGGTGGATGATGTGCCTTACATCAGAAGGTGTCTCCAAAACATTTAGCCTAACTTCTGGACAATTATGCCCTGTACCTTGATTTATTTTCCTAAAAGTAACCCAAGTTGCGACTCACAGATTTCGGTGTTTTTGCTTACAAGAAATCCCCAGAAATCCGCAGAAGCACCCCAAGCAAAAAACGGTATTTCTGCGTATATCAATGATTTTACGTCCGTCTTGAAAAATTTAAACAAAAAAAGTGCAACTTTTTTGCGACTCGTTTGTAGTAACAATAACCCAAGTTGCGACTCACAGATTTTGGTGTTTTTGCTTGGACTGTTTTGATTCGGGAAACGCTGCCAAAATATTTACACACCCGTTCTACAGATTTAATTTGACGGATGGGTCGAGTTTGAATATAATAATCCATGTTAAGATAGATGTATATCTAAGCATAGTAGAATCCGAAAATATGTTTACGCTTCGCGGTAGAATCCCACGTTATACCTTCGTAGGGGGTTTTGCTTGGGTGTTTCTTATAGGGTTGCCCAGTCCGTACGATCCTGCCCGCGTGGGCACCTAATTATGGGATTTGCTATAATGTACCTATTCAGGAGGTTTTTATTAGCAATGCATAACAAAGATCAAACTGAATTAAGGTCAACTGATCCAAACACAGCAACGCCCTCGCGAATCGTTTTGGACCTTGCATCTGATACCAATACAATACTCGGGCATGAAAACCTTGGATTTCTTTCCAGCAATAGAGGGTTTGTTCCTCTAAATCCAACAACTCAGCGATTGCCAGCTTACTTTGATGTATGGGAGAATCTTGTTGCCGAGTTACCCAATCACTATTCATCGCTCCGTTTACGTAACCTCATTGAGCAGTTCCCTATTTTAGAAGCAGACGCGAAGCACTTGGCTGATAGTCACCTCATCAGGGCTTGTAGTCTGCTGTCTATATTGTCTCATGCCTACTATTATGTCCGATCAGAACCGCCAGAGAATGGACTCCCCGCGCAATTGCAAGCACCCTGGGAAACGGTTCGACACGGAACCAAATGCGAATGGCTACCTCTCCCGGGTCGTTCCTCCCTTAAATTTCAAAGATTACTCTATTTCGTCTGCGATGGATGCTGATGAAATCGATGGTGCTTCGGAACTACATCTGACGGTAGGTATAGTAAAGTATCAATCCAACGGAGAGCGGAGATGCGATCTCAGAAGTCTATTCAAGAGAGTGAAAACTTGTCAGAAACCCTACAAGACACGCTTGATCTTTTGGT
>JAJEGI010000027.1 GCA_022819945.1 Candidatus Poribacteria bacterium | reverse complement strand
AACTTCCAAGTCAATGTTGTTTCTGCCTTGATTGCGTATCAGCTTTTGGAGACCAAGCCCTCGGTGAATCTCTCTGAACTTCAGGGAAGCAGCGACTTACCCGTGATTTTCTAACAGATAAACTTTTTTCAAACTCACGTTTCTTATCTACTTCCCAAATTGTAGCAGCAATATGCTGTTCCGGATTTTCAGCAGTGGTGTAATAGTAGATTGTTACCAACTTGCCATCCGAGCGTTGGATGGTACGCGTGTAGCCAAAATCCCCGTTTCTGCCATCATCGCGCAGATGGATCTCATCACCCCAACTTTTTCCGTTATCTTCACTCAACTTCGCTCTGATCCCATAAGGCGTTGACCGATAACCGTAAGTAACGCAGAGCCTACCATCCTTCAAGCGAACCATGCTCGGTGGATTCCCGTTCCGACCAGCACCACCATCAGTATCCGCGGCTTTGCATAGGAAATCCCAAGTCTCCCCATTGTCCGTTGAATGACAAATCTCAATCCAGTTGTTACTCAGGCGAGTGCCATCATCTTGTTTCGTATCGTATCGGCGGCGGAGTGCCGTGACCAGATGCGTATCCGATATCCGCACCGTTGAAGGCATTACAGATCTGACTTCAATATCATCCGTTATCCAACTGACGAATTCAATACTTTCACCACCGTCAGTCGTTCTGGCACAGAATGCTCGATCTTGAATGCCTGCTTGCACCCGCGCCTCTTTTGCAGAGAGAAAGAAGTGGCAATCATCTTTGCTATTGACGAGATAATCGGTACGTGATGTCAACTTATTCCCGACATCCGGTAAATCGTAATCACTGCTCCACGTTTTCCCGCGATCGTAAGAGATATGAAATCTACTACCGCTGCACTGCATCGCGAAATCTGGATGCGCGAAATCTATCGGCGTATGCAGGTCAGGTGTCCCCTGATCCGCTACTATCTCCTCATGCGTCCACGTCTCGCCGCCATCCAAACTGCGTGCAAGGATCTGACGACTCGGCTCCTCACGAGAAATAGCGTGTCCACCGCCACTCTCATCATGGGTACCGATCTGAAATTGGACAAGGATTTCATCACCCCAATGCCAGATACCCCCATTAGCGGGCCACCCCGCGAACCTTCCCGGTTCCTTGTAGACAAACCGATGCTGAGCAGATAACTGTGTTGAATTCGCCATGTGAACAATTCCTCCTTACAGAAAAGCACCGATATAATTATGGAGTTATGGTTATGTGTCAAGCATTCCTGAAAAGTATAGATTATTTGTGTGGGTGTGTCAACAGGAATTCTGTAGTGGGTAGGAAACGGATCAATTGTCTGATTGGTGAGTTTCAGACATTAGGGTGAACAGCTGAAGGGCGTTCTTGCACCACAGGTATGACATAACTCCGGATTGTCAACCCTTCGAGCGTCTCAGTCTCCACACGAGGTTCGGGCGTTTGACGATGATCAAAGACAATATAATACCCTTCATCCGCGCCTTCTAATGTGAGGTAGGCGGCGAGCTGCTGCTTGCCGACTTCATAGCGCAGATCGCCTTCCCAAATCTTGGTCTCGACGATGTACTTGCTTCTGTTGTGGAGGATAATCAGGTCCATCCTGCCTCGTCCTGTTTGTACTTCAAGATAGATATGAGCCCCCACTAAACGGGCAAATTGATCAAGGTAACTAAAAAGCAGATATTGTCCCACGAACTCCTGCGGTGTATCTGGCATTTGCAGAATTCGGAAGCCCGCCCGGGCGATGAAGTCTCGGAAGTTATCAAGCAGCTGCGCTATGGCAAGTTCTCCTCTATCTGTGAGATACCCTTTGAAGCCTGCGCGGGTATCTTCAGGGAAATATTCATCCTCTAACCCATTTACTGTCGGCTTGAATGCTTGTAGGATAGCATATAGGTAAATTGGGTTGGCAATGTCACAGAGACCGTCCGCTCCTTCCGAGATAACCCCATAAGTCGCAAGTTCATCTATGATCTCGTCGTGCAAGTTGAATGGCACGCCATCATCCTGCCCAGTGATCCGCATGAGGATTTTTTCAAAGCGAGCGTCTTTGCGGATATTCGTTGTCAGATGCACAATGTTAGTATTCCGACTGTGGAGAAGGCGTGCATGTGCCGCTGTCCAATGTTCCATCGCAATCGTCTCAGTTTTCGGGATGTCCATCTCCTCAGTGAGAATCTGCGCCAACCGATTGACAAGCACAGGTTGACCAGCGGTCTGCTTGTGAATAGATGCGACGGTTTCGGGAGCGAAGGCTTGTCCCACTTCTTCAGTATACTGGGCAAGCAGCTCATGCACCTGTTCAAGTGTAAAGTTAGGTAAATGGAACTCATCTTGAATATTGAACGGCGAGATGGACCTGTCGTAGTTGAGTTGGATAATGTTCTTGACACCGACAATGCCAACGCTGTGCGGACATCGCGTCTTACCGGAAAGATAGATATGGCGTAGCGACCGCAGAAAACCCGTGACAGCATCCCGGGGGATCGCATCAAACTCGTCAATGAGAAGCACAATCCGCTTGTCAGTTAGCAGGCGCGCTAATTGTCTAAAAAATCTTCGGACCGAGAGATGGTCAGTTAGTTGGACATTTGCTAAAAATTGCATCAACGCCGTAGGTGGTAACTCTCCACGTATCTGAAAAATAGTCTCTACTTCCTCGTGGATATCTTCACAGAAGCCTTCGTAAAAATCGGAAGGTGTACAGCCTTCATAGGTCTCAAAATTTAAGCGGATAGGGAAGTAGATGGGTTCCTGGGCGACGAGCGCGTCCAATGCTAATTGGAAAAAGGTCGTTTTACCGGTCTGGCGTGGTGCGAACAGGACGATATATTTGCCTTGTTTGACACGATTGATGAAATTAGTCGTCTCTTCTGTACGTGGAACAATGTAGTTATCTGCAGGGTACAAACGACCTTCGGTTCCAAAACGTCTCATCTTCCTTTTTCTCCAATTTTTCTAAAGACATAATCGGTCATAACGGTGCTATCAGATGCTAAGTCGCAATACATTGTAGCACACCGCCGTGCAGAAGTCAAATACTAACATGAACAGGCAACATCATTAACGCTTTACATTTTTCGCTAAAACATGCTATAATTTAAATCAAACATTCCAATGATGAAGGAGAAAATACTGACGTGAAACAGTTATTCAACAAATTACAAAACAACGTTGCAATCTACATCCCACTCCTATGCATGCTCGCTATCGGATTCATACTCGTTGGGAACATAGATCTCAACGCAAAAGGGCATGAAAAATTCAAGGTTGCGATGCTACTACCCGGTTCAATCAGCGATGCGGGTTGGAACGCCTTGGCTTACGAGGGACTCGTAGCAATAGAAAAGCAGCTCGGTGCGGAAATCAGCCACGCCGAGACCCGAACCCCGTCGGATCAAGAGGAACAATTCCGTTCCTACGCGCTTGATGGTTACAATATCGTATTTGGGCACGGATACGAGTTTCAAGACCCCGCGAAAGCCGTCGCACCTGACTTTCCAGAGACAATTTTCATTACATCGTCCGGCGGTACCATCACGGACAACATTTCGCCTGTCAACTTTCGTGTTGAAGAGCCTGCCTACCTTTTAGGGATAATGGCAGGTATGATGACGAAAACCAATAAACTCGGTGTGATGGGCGGACAGAACATCCCGTCTGTGAACAGCACATTTATGGCATTTGAAGGCGGCGCGAAAAGCGTCAACCCTGATGTAGAAGTATCTTGGGTATACGTCGGAAATTGGGAGGACATCGGTAAAGGCAAAGAACTCGCACTCGCGCAGATTAACGAAGGTGTTGACTTTATCTTCCCCAATGCAGACGCAGCAGGACTCGGTGCCTACGAGGCCGCTGAACTCGCTCAAAAAGACGGTAAAATGGTATATACCTTTGGGGCAAATCGCGACAAGAGCGATATTTCCTCAACTGTGATTGCGAATGCCGTAATTACACCGAACGCTTTTGTGAAAATTGCCCAGATCATTAAGGACGGCGAGTTTAAACCGCAGGTCTATACCTTTAACATGTTGACAGACGAAGCCATCACCCTTACATACAGTCCAGCATGGAAGGATAAGATCCCAGAAAATGTCCAAAAAGCCGTGGAGGACGCAAAAGCCAAGATCCTCGCAGGTGAATTGAAGGTACCACAAATTGATTTCACTGAAAAGGAAGATCAAGAGTGAACAGATTCGTCTGGACGAAACAACGGATTTGTTGGCAATTGTTAGATAGACTTGCAAACACCGTTTTCATTTTAGGATTTTTAGCAATCGTATCCATGCTGGCACGTTAGAGGTACCACAAATCGATTTTAGTGCAGAAGAATAACCTGTTTGGTAACCGCGATCCCCGGCCGCAATACGTTGAGGTTTATAGCGATGAAAGATAAAATAGAAATCGATGGTGTTGAAGTTACTTTCGCCGAGGGTGAAACGATCCTTGAGGTCGCGCAACGCCATCAAAAAGAGATTCCAACGCTTTGCTATGATCCAAGGCTTGATCCTTTCGGGGGGTGTCGCCTTTGCATCGTCGAGTTAGAAGGTGCGCGAAACCCCGTGGCATCCTGTACGACGAAAGCGACACCCGGAATGGTCGTCCGCACAACAACCGATACAATAGAAGCGTACCGGAAGACACTGCTGGAGATGGTCGTTAGCGAGAACCGAGAAGTTGATGTGTC
Organism: Candidatus Poribacteria bacterium; assembly: GCA_022819945.1. GTDB lineage: Bacteria > Poribacteria > WGA-4E > WGA-4E > WGA-3G > WGA-3G. Next base: position 20,166 of record JAJEGI010000027.1, on the reverse strand, counting down.
CCCGTTGCGCGGTTATGCATCTGGTGAACTCGCGACCTTGCGCGACAGATACGAAATCAACGGGCACCGTATGACAGGAACAACATCCGGTACGAACAAAACTGATGACGATAATCCGTTTATACTCAGAGATTATGAGCTCTGCATCTCCTGTTATCGGTGCGTCCGTGTCTGTGCTGAACAGGAAGGCGACCACGCCATTAACGTCATGAACCGCGGCTTCCATACACAGATTACGACGGAGTTTGACGGGCTCCTCAAGGATTCCGCCTGCACGTTTTGTGGACAGTGCATCCAGACCTGTCCGACAGGCGCACTCGGTGATAAAAAAGCACTTCGTGCAGCGGATCAGGTCGGCGATACCGTTCCTGAAAAAACACGCACAATCTGTCCATACTGCGGTGTAGGATGTTCTGTTGATATACTCACGAAAAATGAGAAGATCGTTGGCATCCATCCTGCGATGGAAGGTCCTGCGAATCAAGGCGCGCTCTGTGTTAAAGGTCAGTTTGCTTACGATTTTGTGCAACACTCGGATCGCTTGAACACCCCACTCGTTCGCGGCGATGACGGTGAACTCCATGAAGCAACATGGGAAGACGCACTTGATAAAGCCGCTGAAGGTTTCCGAAAGGTTAACGCCGAACACGGTAGACACAGCATCTACGGCATCGCTTCAGGACGCGCACCGAGTGAAGCGGCATATCTCATGCAGAAGTTTATCCGTGTTGGGTTCGGGAGCAACTACATCGATAACTGCAGCCGTGCCTGACACGCACCGACCGTTGCCGGTCTGGCAGCGACAATCGGACGGGGCGCGATGTCTAACCCGCTCGTCGATATGCAGAAACCTGATGTGATCTTCTGTATCGGGACAAACATGACAGAATGCCACCCTGTCGCAGCGACGGGGCTTAAGAAAGCTATTGCCCGTGGGGCAAAACTCATCGTCGCGGATCCGAGACGCATCGGGTTGGCAGAACTGTCGCATCTCTACCTACCGCTCCGCGTCGGTTCGGACACCGCTCTACTCCTCGGAATGGCACACGTCATCGCCCGTGAAGGTCTGATTGACGAAGATTTCATCAAAAATCGTACGACCGGATTTGACGAATTCTTTGAACACATCAGTCAGTGGACACCGGAATGGGCGGAAACGATCACGGGTGTCCCTGCCAAAGATATTGAAACAGCGGCGATGTGGTACGGCAGCACGGACAAGGGCGCTATCTACTACACGCTTGGGATCACAGAACATATCTGCGGCGTTGAGAATGTCCAGAGCCTCTGCAACCTTGCCTTAATGACCGGGAACGTCGGGCGCGAGGGCACCGGTATCAACCCGATGCGTGGACAAAACAACATCCAAGGCGCAGGCGACAGCGGCGCATTGCCAAATAATTACCCCGGCTTCCAAGCCGTCACGCACCCAGAACATCAGGCGAAGTTCAAAGCGGAATACGGCAGAGAGATTGATTTAGAGAAGGGCATCACGAAAGTGACCGCCTTAGAACTCTGCGGCGACAGTATCCAGGCGATGCTCATTGATGGCGAAAACACGTTGCTCTCCGACCCGGATCGAGAGCATTGTGAGCACGCGCTCCGTTCATTGGCGCATCTCGTTGTCATTGACATCTTTCTCACTGAGACGGCTGAACTCGCCGATGTCGTACTGCCAGCAACGGCATGGGGAGAAACGGATGGCGTATGCACGAATACCGAGCGGCGCGTCCAACGGATGCGTGCTGCAGTCCCGCCACCCGGTGAGGCAAAACCGGATTGGTGGATTATCTGTCAAATCGCACAACGTCTCGGATTTAAAGGCTTCGATTTTGACAAACCGAAGCCGATTTTCAATGAACTCTGTCGGGTTTCTCCGATTTATGCCGGATTGGATTGGGATCGCATTGAGAACAGCGAGTATCAGTGGCCCGTGCCACATAAAGAACATCCCGGCACACCACGGCTACATGAGGAAACATTCGTCAACGGACGCGGTATCTTTTCAAATGTGCATTATCGAGACCCCGCCGAGACAATCAGCGAAGATTTCCCGGTATGGCTGACAACGGGTAGACGCTTGCAATCTTACCATACCCGCACACAGACAGGTAGAGCACAAGGGATCGATTACCTCTTGCCAGAAGAATCACTGGAAGTCAATCCTGCTGACATTGAGAGATGGGAATTAGCGGACGGAGAATGGTGTAAAATGAGCAGCGCGCGCGGCAGTATCAACATCAAAGTAAAAGCGACGAACCGTTCGCCGCGTGGCACCGTCTTCGCCAGCTTCAGTTTCGCAGATGTCCCGGTTAACTTATTGACCGGTTCAGGTTACGATCCCATTACGCACACGGCTGAATTAAAGGTCTGCCCAGTCCGATTGGAACCGCTTTAAGATCTTTTAAATGAGGCATCGCTACGTTCATTTGCCTTGGTGAATCGTCTTTTACTCTTAGCCTGTTGACAGGGTTCCCGAAAAAGTGTTTATGAAAGATATTGTATGGGTTGGAGATTCTCGTGAACGGCTGCGGCGATTTCCCAAAGAGGTCAGACAGTCAATCGGTAAGGCGTTGGAGTACGCTCAGCTGGGAGATAAGCACCCATCTGCCAAACCAATGCGAGGTCTCGGGACAGGAGTCCTACAGATTGCCGCACGGCACTCCACTAATGCTTATCGGACTGTTTACACGGTAAGCATCCGGGAGCGGATCTATGTATTGCATTGTTTTGAGAAGAAATCAACACGAGGGATAAGAACTCCTAAAAGAGAAATGGAGGCAATATATGTGTGATGATGTGAAATTTGAAAAAAGCAGTGGGAACGTGTTTAAGGATATAGGTTTTTCTGATGAGGAAGCCGAAGCCTTGTCGTTTCGGACGAAGTTGACTTTTGAGGTGTTTACACTTCTCAAGAAGTCTCGACTGAGACGCGTGAAGGCAGCGAAATTTCTGGCAGTTGACCCAGCAGATATCTCGAAACTTAAGAACGGTGACGATGATAATTTTAGTTTGGAATGCCTTTCTGACTTTCGGGATCGGTTGAAACGATATATGGAAGATCAGGTTCCGGTATCAGAAAACGATAACAAACAAAACGCAACAGATGTATTTGGAGTAGGAAAATGAATTGGAAATCACGTTGGTCAGAACAACATGCGGACGCTGACGCGTTAAAGCAACAACTGGAAACCGAAGGCTTCAGTGCCTATGAGTGGTCGGGTCGTCCAGGGGGGGCATACCTCGATTATATTCACACACAAGATGAAGTCGTCTGTGTGCTATCCGGCACCGCAGATGTGAAGATCGCCGATGAACAGGGGACTATCGAATCTGGTGACCGGATGGATGTCCCTGCGAATACCTACCACTCAATTACCGTTACGAGTAATGAACCTTTAGTCGTCTTAACGGGAATGCGAAAAACTTAGAATGGAACGCAAGCTAACAAGACACACCATAATAACGTACACAGAATATGCTTGAAGATATAGATATACGCAGTTTTTTTGACATTTCTATCACGCATTTTCCCGATAGAAGTGCCAGATGGCTCCTGCAATACATAGAATACGTCCAAGGGTTGTTAGAAATCGTTGCCCCCAGCGAATTCGTTGATCACATTGATTTTAGTCAACTGACGCAACTCAATAGGAGTTTAATTGCCGATACCCTTCGCGAACAAGAAGCGGATCTTCTTTTTCGGGTGCCCTACAAGCGTGGAGCTGATATAGACGACCTGCTTATCTATATCCTGATTGAACACCAATCAAAGGTTGATATTTCCATGGGCTTGCGTGTGATGTCTTACATGATGGATATTTGGACTGCGCAGCGTCGGGAGTGGGTATCCAACGATATTCCAGAGCGGGCATGGCGTTTGCGTCCGATGCTTCCCATCGTCTTTTACAGCGGGGATCGGGCGTGGAATGTCCCGCTGACGCTTGATGCAATAATGGATATTCCAGAAGGCATGTCTCAATTTGTTCCAATGTGTGAAATCCTGTTTTTAGATGTAAAGAGAGCAGCGGTATCGGATTTAACGAAAACTGACCATCCGTTTGGTTGGTTGCTAACGGTTCTTCAAAAGGAACGGGCAAATAAGGAGGCGTTAGTGCATGCGCTTGTAGAAGCGATGTCTCACCTGAATGCCCTTGGGACGGAGCAAACTGGACAGTGGGAGCGTGCTATTAAGTATATGCTTCTATTGATACTGCACCGTCGGCCTGCTGAAGAACATCAAGAGTTGGTAAAGTTAGTAAGTCAACATACGCACGAGTTGGAGGTAGAAACGATGGCAAAATCAATGGCAGACGTTCTCAAAGAACAAGGTATTGAACAAGGTATTGAACAAGGTATTGAACAAGGTGAAACCCAGGCGAAACAGGCAGCAGTACTCAAGCTCCTCCAGTTCCGATTTAATGATGTTCCAGAATCGGTTGCGAATCAGGTAGCCTCAATACGGAGCATCTCGCGCCTTGATTCGCTCTTTGAAGAGGTCTGGGAAGCCGATACCCTCGATGAGATTGATTGGTAAAACCGCAACACCTAAAAAAGGAGTATTTATGAACATTACTGTCAAAACAGGCGGATTCAACCAAGAACAGACCGATGTCATTGCCATCGGTATATTGGAAAACCCAGATTTTTATAGCGCACCCCTCCAAACTATAGACCAAGTACTCGGTGGACGCATTCGTGAACGAATGAACCTCGGCGATTTCACAGGTAAACTGAAAACTACCAGTTGGCTCTACACAAACGGCGCGATAACCGCACCCCGTGTGCTTTTAGTAGGTTTAGGTGAATATCATGACCTCACCGTTGAGAAAGTCCGTCAGACAGCGGGGCATGCCGTACGCACGATTCGGGATATGGGATTAAGAAATGCCGCTGTGCCGATGCCTAATGAAGCGACACCAGAAATGATACAAGGTGCTACGGAGGCGTGTCTCCTCGCTCTCTATCAATTCGATGAACACAAAACAGACAGCGGCGATGAAGACGAAAAGAAAAAATTGGAATCCATCACGTTCTTAGTTGAAAGTGATCAGAGCCAAGCAACCATAGAAGCAGCAGTCCAGCGCGGAGAAGTAATCGCCAACGGCACACTGCTCGCAAGGGACCTGAGCAATCAACCCGCAAACTATCTCACACCGACGCAACTTGCAGAAAAGGCAGAAGCGGTGGCAGAGACTTCAGGACTCGGTTGTGAGATTTTTGACAAAGCCACCTTACAAGAAAAAGGGTTCCGCACACTCCTTGCTGTCGCCCAAGGGAGTGCTGAAGAGCCGCGCTTTATTATTCTCGAATACACACCGGATGGCGAAGGGCAAGATACCGTCGTGCTTGTCGGAAAAGGGATTACCTTTGACACAGGCGGGATTTCGATCAAGGGTGGCAGCGGTATGCATGAGATGAAACACGATATGTCGGGTGCCGCCGCTGTAATAGGCGCGATGCAAGTCATCGGTCAACTTAAACCCAACGTCCGCGTCATCGGTCTGGTTGCCGCAACCGAAAATATGCCGAGCGGGACAGCCGTTAAACCGGGGGATGTCGTTACCTCTTATGGCGGCAAAACAATTGAGATTCTCAATACCGATGCTGAAGGACGATTGGTACTGGCAGATGCCCTCGGCTGGACAGCACAATATAATCCGAAGGGTGTTATCGACTTAGCCACGCTGACCGGTGCCGTGATCGGTGCTTTAGGTCATATCGCAGCGGGGGCACTGGGGACAGATCCCGAACTCATGGAGAAGGTGAAATCGGCAGCCGAAAAAACGCATGAGCGCGTCTGGGAATTGCCACTCTGGGACGATTACGATGAAGGCGTTAAAAGCAAAGTTGCGGATGTTCAGAACATCGGCGACGGCACCGCTGGCACGATTGCAGGTGGCGCGTTTTTGAAGAAGTTCGCGGAAGGCTATCCGTGGGTGCATCTTGACATCGCTGGCACCGCTTGGGGCATGAAAGGCTCTACCTATATCCCTGAAGGTGCGTCAGGTTACGGCGTGCGGTTGTTGGTGCAATTGGTTGAAGATTGGTAGATTTTCCTAAAAATACATTAACAAAAAGCCCTGTTGGATTCTCCGACAGGGCTTGACATGTTACTATTGAAAAAGATTCAGCCGTTTAGTTCACAAGCTCTGGTTGATGTAATATCTTCTTTTCATCCTTTTCATCCGAAACAATAAATTCAGCTTGAATATCCCATATACCGTGCTGATCAATTTTAATTTCATAAATTCTGCATTTGAACCTATATTTCTCATTCGGAAAAATTTCCACTTCCTCACCATTTGCATCTATGCTATGAAGATCAGCACCATGCGTGGTAATGGAAAACAGTCTAAGTTTGTTGTTAGTGTATAACTCTACATTACTTCCATAACGTGTGCGCTTTACAACTGCTTCAAAGGTTAATACCTTATCTATGTATGTTTCAGGATCGTTTAATATCTCCGTAAAAGACAGGGTAACATTTGGATCGCTTGTATCTGGTTTAGATACACCTATTGTTCCACATCCTATTGAAATGAAAGACACGATGACGAATATGTATAGGAATGATATTCTTAACATTGAATTTTCCCCTCACAAAACTCGTTTAAGGTAGATTTTCATTGAAAAAATTTATCTCGTTTTCAAGCAATCTCTCCATAACGCGCCGCTGGCGAGGTTTGTAACCTCGCCAGCAAAGGCATTTGCGTAAACCCTGACTTTCTTACCCTTCAGACCGAATCTGAATGAGTTTATTAACAGCGTGAATGTATGCCCGGGCACTCGCTTCAATGATGTCTGTGCTGGCACCGTGCCCGGTGATGATGTGACCGTTGTCTTGTACTTTTAGCGAGACTTCACCGATAGCGTCTTCACCTTCGGTTACAGAGCGGATCTGGTAGTCAATGAGATTCAGTTGGATGTCAACAACCTGACCGATCGCCTTGAACGCAGCATCAACAGGTCCATCGCCAGTTGACGCTTTTTCAACCACGCCATTCTCCGTCTTGATACCGACTGTCGTTGTCGGCGAGATTTTCGTGCCACTGACGACTTGGATATAATCGAGTTCAAAGACAGCAGGGATGGCGCGAATCTCATCGCTCATGATCGCTTCAAGGTCGGCATCCTGCACGGCTTTCTTCTTATCAGCAACCCGCAAGAATCTTTCATAAACCTTGTCCAACTGTTCAGCATCCACCTCGTAGCCGAGTTCGCTGAGCCGATGTCTGAGTGCGTTGCGTCCCGAACGCGGACTGAGGATGAGTTGACTCTCTTTCCAACCGATCTCCTGCGGATCAATGATCTCAAACGTTACCCGTGATTTGATGATACCGTCCTGATGGATACCCGAACTGTGCGCGAAGGCATTAGCGCCGACAATCGCTTTGTTCGGTTGAACGGCAATACCCATCGTCCGACTCACACGCCGACTAATCGGGACAATCTCTTTCGCGTTAATTTCGGTGTAATATGCTTTAAAATAGTCACGCCGGGTTCGGATCGCCATGACAACCTCTTCAAGTGAGGTGTTTCCTGCGCGTTCGCCGAGTCCGTTGATTGTGCATTCCACCTGACGCGCACCTTGCTCAATCGCGATAAGACTGTTCGCTACCGCCAATCCGAGATCGTTATGGCAGTGCACGCTAATAATAGCATCGTCAACATTCGGGACATTTTCCATGATGCCTTTAATCAAGTTACCGAACTCCGTTGGCACCGTCCACCCAACGGTTTCCGGGATATTGACGACAGTAGCACCAGCAGCGATCGTCGCTTCGACGACCTCATAAAGAAACGCTAATTCCGTCCGTCCGGCATCCATCGGTGAGAATTCGACATTCGCATCTGGGTGCCCTTCGCAGAGACTCCTCGCGTAAGCGACGGCATCCGTTGCCATCCGGAGTGTATCTTCAGGAGTCGTCCGCGTAATGCGTCCCATGTGAATCGGCGATGTACCGACAAATGTATGGATACGGGCGCGCGGCGCGTCCGCAATCGCTTTCCATGCGGCAGTAATGTCTTTCTCCACAACGCGAGAGAGCGCGCAAATTTCCGGGCCTTCAACTTCGTTGGCGATCCGTTTGACAGCCTCGAAATCTCCCGGTGACGAAATTGGGAATCCGGCTTCAATGACATCAACATTTAATTTGGCGAGGTGCTTGGCAATTTCGAGTTTTTCCTCAATACCAAGAGCAGCACCGGGCGTCTGCTCGGCATCACGGAGCGTTGTATCAAAAATATAAACTTTCTGCGGATTGGTTTCAAAATCATCCAAGGCTTTTTCCTCCAATATTAGTTATCATGCCTTGCAGTGAGAGCAGTACAGTTCTTCTGCGAAAACCTTTCAGTTAGCAGTTGTCAGTGGCCAGTCGCCAGTTAAAGAAAGGAAACCTGATGAACCAGACGCTCACTGCGAGGCACTCTTAACTGGTAACTCGTAACTGGAAACTGGTAACTATTCCCTACATTTCACGACCAACAGCGATAGCAATCGGTTTCAGTTCGCTCATGAGCGTCTCAAATTGATCCGGGAATAGCGACTGTGCACCATCTCCTGTCATCGAATGATCCGGATCGTGATGCACCTCAAGCAGCAGCCCATCTGCACCTGCAGCCACAGATGCCTTCGTCATATCACACACGAGGCTTCGGATACCGGTACCGTGACTCGGATCTACGATGATAGGAAGGTGACTCAATTCGTGAATAACAGGGACCGCATTCAAGTCAAGTGTGTTCCGCGTATGCGTCTCAAAGGTGCGAATGCCACGTTCACAGAGAATAACATCGGGATTTCCCTCGGCGAGGATATACTCCGCAGCGAGCAACCACTCTTCGATTGTTGAGGACATCCCGCGCTTGAGGATCACCGGTTTCCGCGCCTGTCCGACTTCACGTAACAGGTAAAAATTCGTCATGTTCCGGGTCCCGAGTTGGAACATGTCTGTGTATTCGCCGACGAGCTCAACTTCGTGGGGGGTCATGACTTCGGTGACAATACCGAGTCCAGTTTCGTCTTTTGCTGCTTTTAGCATCTTGAGCGCGCTTTCACCGTAACCTTGGAAACTATAAGGGCCCGTTCTCGGTTTAAAGGCACCGCCCCTGATGAAACTCGCACCTGATTTCTCAACGAGACGAGCGATGGTCACGATCTGTTCTGTACTCTCTACCGCACACGGGCCGGCGATAACAGGCACCTGTTTGCTGCCAATCTTTGTGCCGTTGACTGCAATCACTGTCGGCTCATCCCGAAATTCGCGGCTCGCTAACTTGAACGGTGCTGTAATCGGCATCGTCCGTTCAACACCGGACATGGACTCTATCGGAATATCACCAAGCAATGTTTTATCTCCTATAACACCGATGACCGTGTGCCGTTCGCCAGTTGAAATTTGCGCTTTTAACCCGACACTTTCGATCCGTTTGACAACAGCATCAATATCTGATTGTGTCGCATCGGTCTTGGTAACGATTACCATTCTTTTCAACTACCTCCACCTTCTTAATAGCAAGTTTTCGGTTCGCAACCTGCACCGTCTTTTGAATAGCACGTTTATGCTGCAAGCTGCACCGAAAAGGATTCTGTCCCAAATCTAATTCGGTTAAAAAAAAATACCCAACATCGAATTTATCTTCAACGCTGGGTGGTGATACTGGAATCGGTTAATCATACAATTGAGGCATTACCTACGAACCTTCACCACCTATCGTTGCCGTACAAATATAAGTACAGATACAGATAAAACACAAATACGCCTTTCAACAGCAAACTGCTGCTTGCATCCGTAAAAAGAGCCCAAGCACCGAGAACGTTATTCTGAACGATCCCTACACTGGTGATTTGTGTTGCGATGGTATTGCGTTCAAGCGTTCGCATTATCTATCAAGTTCCTCGAATCGGGCAACAAAAAGATATGCCCGCTACGTCTCAAAAACAACCTCTACCATATAAGACGTTATTCACAAAAAAACGTTTAGTCTTTGTGATAGGAAACACCGTTATGCGTTCTCAGCTGCCTAAACAGAACAGTAGCGTCCGCTATCACGACTTTAAATATATAATAACATATTTTTTTCTCCAAGTCAAATTTCTTTTTTAAACAGGGCTATTTAGTTTTCCGCTTTTCTGCAGCGTTTTGCCCCCAGGACCGGTAGGTGCGTGTTTCTAACCGCACCGGATCCCTGAAAGAAGACATAAAACCCGAGGATTTCTTAAAACCAAATGACTCTGCTTTAAAAAAAATAAAATAGCATTGACACGCGAGCCGAAGTACGCTAATATACAACACCAAAATCGAAAATATAATGTAGATGGGGAAACTATGCAAAAAGAAGAGCACTTCACACCTATCACTATCGGAATTATGGGCGGTTCCGCTTCCGGGAAAACCACATTTGCTAATGCGTTGGCGGAAGCACTCGCCGACTTTTCGCCGATCGTCCTGAACCAAGATTCCTATTTTCGCGACTGGGCAGAATATTCGGAGGCAGAACGCGAGCGTGTGATTACCGCGAATCACCCGGATGCTGTCCTCTGGGATGCACTTATCACGGACATCAAGAAACTGCGTGCCCGAAATGCTATTGACTTTCCCACCACCGGCACCCGTGCTGCACAACGCGGCGACGAAAAAACGAGCGTGCAACCGAGTGATGTCGTCATTGTAGAAGGACATCTTATCTTCTGGAGTGAAGATTTACGCGATTTGATGGACATCAAACTGTTCCTTGATGTAGACGCACACGAACGGGTCTTGCGACGGATGCTCCGTGATGTCGCACAACGTGGTGGCAATCTGGAATGGGCAATCAACTGGTACCGGCGCGATGTCCTACCCAATTTCCCCGTCTACACCGAACCTTGCAAACAGTACGCAGACCTTGTTATCCCATTCCAAAACGAAAATTCGGTTGCATTACACACGCTTGTCGCAGGCATTCAGGCACGGATTCAAGAAAGCCTCTCTTCATCTTAATACAACGTGATTTGATCGTCTCTTTCATGGAGAATCGGAACGTTAGAATTGATAACTGATACCCGCTTGTATGTTCCTCGGACTACCCGGCGTGAAGTGAATTTCTGACACCGGGGACGTTTCATCAACTAAGCGCGATTCAGTGTCAAACTGCGCTTCGTTCCAATCAACGTCAAAGAGATTCTCAACACTTGCAAAATACTTGAATGGACCCAACACGTAGGAAAGTCCGAGGTTCAAAAGTGTGTGTCCTTCCGCTGTAACGCTATTATCCTCGTTGGCAGGTCGGTCACCAATATAACGATAACGCAAATTGACACTAAAGCCAGACGGATGGATAGCAGTCAAGCCGCCAGTTGAAGTCATACGCGGTGCAAGAGGAATCTCATTAGCATCAGAGGGTTCATCAACAAATTTACCGCTCGAAAGGTTCACATCTGTATCTATCCACAACCACGAAAGAATCTGTGCTCGTCCTTCGATGTCAACGCCAATCCGGCGGGATTTACCACTGATTTCAGTTTCACCCGCATCACCGACAAAAACCAGTTCCTCATTTAAATCCAGCAACCACCCGGCAATTCCGATATTGAATCTATTCCAAAATCGGTGACGTGTGCCGATTTCGGCACCAATCGCGCGCGGTAACGTGCGAATACCGGACTGTTTTCGGTCGAAATTTAACTGGGCAAGTCGTTCGTTAATTTGCGTGTCACTTAATCCCTGATGCCCAAATGTTTGTTCTAAGTCGGAAATAGTCCGTTCGATAATCACATCACGAGCATCATTAGAGTGGAATCCGGTTCCGAAGTTGAAGAAAACATCCGTTGAAGCGAGCGGACTATAGACCAAGTTAAATTTGGGATTCAGCATTGCTTCCTGAGCATATCCAGAAGCGTGCGGCAAACTTATTCTTTCGTCAAATAGTGTATCAAGATGGTCCTCGACGTTAAAGGTGAAGTAATCACCGCGCAAACCGAGTTGCAATCGGAGTTGTGAACTAATAATCAATTCTTCCTGCACCCAAAGAAACAGATTTCGCTCAATAATACCTGAATTTACTTTTTCTCTTAAACGTCTGCGATAGGGACTGTGCCAAAGACTGACAGCAATATCGTCGGAACGAAATCCGCCACCGAACGTAGTTGTTGATGGCATTGAATAGATCAATTGCTCGAATTCATACTCGGTGTTCAACCCAAGAATGGCGCGGTCATCTGTTTGTTCAATCATGTCCCCGTTTTCTGGATCGTCGAGGAAGAAAGTAAAGTTCGAGAATAGTTTAAAGTTATAGCGGGTGAAATAAGGCTGAATGAGAAACCGGCTATTATTTTCACCGCTTGCTGTGTAGATTACATTGATATTTTGTCTGCCAGTTTGGCCGCCTTCAAGGTCGTCAATTGCCCCGAATCGGGTAATCAGACCATTGTCAACGGCGCGTTGCGGAATCTGACCGGAGGCATCCCACGCGGAGCTAAAGGCACTCACCGAAAACGCAATTTTGTTTGTTTCATTCAGGTGCGTATGAAATTTCCCAAAAAGGTTGGATCTTTGGAAATTCTGATCGCTTTCAACAGGACCATCTGTGTTATAAAACTGTGACGCAAAATAAATATTTTGCTGCTCACTGCCACCTGGCACCTGAAACAATCCAGTAACTTTTTGTGTATTAAACTCGCCACCTTCGATCTTCACCATATTCGCGTCAATATAATCTTTTGTATGAAATAGCACTGAACCTGCGGTCGATAAATTACCGTGCCTGGCAAAATAGGGACCTTTGAATAAGTCAATTGACTCCACTAATTCAGGTATAACATAGTGGAGGTCGGCATACCCCTGACCGTGTCCGTGTGAAACCATATTTACCGGGATACCATCGGTTGAAATAGCGACATCCGTGCCGTGATCCGCATCGAATCCTCGTAGAAAAATTTGTTCAGCTTTACCACCACCAGCATGTTGTGTGACAACAAGTCCCGGTGCCAGTTGTAGCATATCTTGCGCCGTTTTCATTGGACGAATGTTCAAATCAAACTCTCGGATAGACTTTGAAGATGCTGTTGAATAGGCACGGTCCCCTCTGACCAAAATTTTTTCGAGTTGAATTACATCAGTGGAAGACTCAGAATTGCTTTTGCTATCTATGTTTTCGGTTTGAGTTGTTTCTTCTATCGCCTCGGATGTTTCAAAAAGAGGAAGCAACCATACAACAGACACAAACACCGTCAAAAAATAAAGAGACAATCGTGTAATTTTTCTCATAAATATTTCCTTTGCTGCACCGAATTCTTACCGAATTCTTAATGAGGATTTATCTAAAATGTTGTGAGACAGCGAGACTTTAGAAAATCTTTAAACACTCTGTCCCGCGCTGATGATAAAAAATGATAACATATTAAAAAAAAAATCAAAAGAAAAAGTGAATATTTGAATAGAGTCCGCGCGATATAAGGAATCACCTTTGTTGCATAAAAGCGCGTCCAACCTATCTTTAACTCCCTAAAGCCAAATTGACATCCCTACAATGCCACAGTGGCAAAGGTGATGTCAATTTGGCAAACCCAAGTTCCTACCTATTCTTCCATAAAGTCTACTCTACAGACGCTATTCCTGAAAGAAATCAAAGAACGGCTGTCCACGATACGGCGCGGTTTTTCAACCGCATTTATCTCGGTTTACCAACGGCTAAAAATGATTTGGCACGCAATTTGCTTATATACAAAATAGTGAGGCAAACGTCTCAGAACTGCCTCTGAAAACATTGGCACGGAACTTGCCTTAACATTTACAAATAAAATTCTACAAACAAAATCCAAAAAGGAGAAAAAAATGAATTACTTAAGAACACGCAGACCCGTAGGAAACCTCTTCAACCTCCACAATCAGATGGGAAAAGTTTTCGGTGATCTCCTCGGCTCTGAAGAAGGTGGAACGGATACAGAAAGCACCACTTGGATGCCTACAGTTGACATTTCTGAAACGGAAAACGGATTTGAGATCCGCGCCGAACTTCCCGGCGTATCCGAAAACGATGTCAACGTCTCTGTAACCGACAACTTGCTTACCATCAAAGGCGAAAAACATCAGGAAGCGGAGACAGATGGCAAAAACTACCACCGTGTTGAAAGACGGTACGGCAGCTTCCAGAGAAGTTTCACCTTGCCAAGACACATCGAAACCGATGCTATCAAAGCAGAATTCAAGGACGGTGTCCTGACACTCGGAATTCCGAAGGCGGAAGCCGCGAAACCGACTGAAGTTCCGATTACAGTAAATTCCTAATCTAACGACTTGGACGTGCCTCGTCTGTTAGATAGCACACAAGGCACGTCCAACAACACACAAGCCCCAAAGACCTTACACTTAAGGAGAAGAAAAATGACTTATTTGACTTTACGCAGACCGACAAGAAACCCTTTCAGATTTTACAGCCCATTCTTTGCACCACTACGCGTAAGAACCGACGCAGGCACGTATGACTGGGCACCCTCAGTTGATATTTCGGAAACAGATGATAATTTTGAAATCCGCGCCGAATTGCCGGGTGTCGCAAAGGACGACCTCCACGTCTCTGTCAAAGATAACCGCTTGACCCTCAGTGGAGAAAAACGGCAAGAGAACGTCGATGACACGCAAAATTACCGCCGAGCTGAACGCCGGTATGGAAATTTCCAGCGCAGATTCACGCTCCCATCGGAAGTGAAGACAGACGACATCAAAGCCGAATATACCAACGGTGTGTTGACACTCTCCATTCCGAAACCGGAAGCGGCGAAGCCGACCGAAGTTCCAATTTCAACCGTATCTTAAGACAGAACCTTTAAACTCACAACACTTACGTGATCCTCTCTGCAGGCGGGTTTGAAACCCCGCCTGCATTGTATTTGTTATATAAGAAAAGGCTGGCGCGTAAATGTGACAGCCTTCTCTTTTTCCATGATAAGTAGACTACGCTTCTCCCTTGTCCTTCAACACACCGATATAGAGCAGCGCGGCGAGGATCGCACCGATGCACGGTCCCACGAAATAGAGCCAGATGTCAGCATAATTGCCGCTGACAATAGCAGGCCCCAATGTCCGTGCCGGGTTAAGAGAAGCGCGTGTCAAGGGACCCCCCATCAAAATGGCGAAGATCAACGTTAACCCAATAGCCAATCCTGCGAAGTTTCCTGCCTTACCACTCACAGCAGTGTTGAAAATCGTATTGACGAGGAAGAAGGTAAGCACGATTTCGACGATCAACCCCTGCGTTGCCGTAACCGTGAAGCCCCCGCCATTAGCCTCTGTCGTTAAAATTGTTACACCCAAATCGCCGGCATCTGGTAGCACAGCGTTAAGCACAACCGCGCCCAGAATCCCGCCAAGAAATTGCACAATCCAATACCCTATGGCTGCTACAAATTCGATCTCTCCGGCTATCAGCAAGCCGAGTGTCACAGCCGGATTGATATGCGTGCCAGAAATGTGTCCGTAGGCATAAGCGAACGTCACAATAACTAATCCGTGAGCGAGTGCAACGCCTACTAAGTTCGCTGAACCGATTGCTAACGCGCCTGCACCGATAAAGATGAGCGCGAAAGTACCGATAAACTCGGCGACTAAGTTCTTCGTATTCATAAAAATTCCCCTTTGAGTTTGAAATTATAGTAAAGCCTGAAGGTAAGTGAACACGCTCCGAAACCAACCCCCTTATCAGGCGGAATCTGAAACCAACCCCTTACTCCTTTATCAGGGCGGAATAGGAACAGCCTTATCTTAGCAAGGGTGCCCACACAATTATGGGCTCTATTATAAACAATACTAAACTTTGGACAATTTTTAGCGATTTTCTATAGACATACCACCCGTCCCTCTTCGCCGTAACAGGTGGGGACCCCGGGTAAGGAAAACACCGGATCAACCTTCTTATTTTACGAAGATATCCTTTCTCCATTCAATTTGCGTAAATCCTGATATAGTTTCAGTAAGTCAATTTTTATTATTATTTTTCATAAAAAATAATAAAGCCTATACCTAACTGCCAAATTATAGGATACTTTCAAAAAAAAAACAAATTATTTCCATAACTTGACAATCCATCAAAAACCATGCTAAATTATTGTTGATCTCGCCTCGGTTATGAGGAGTGAATTATAGTAGATTTTGGAATTATTTATACATTCGTAGAGGGTTTTTGCTGGGGTGTTTCTTCAAGGGCTGCCCAGTCCTACGACCGCGAGTGTGCAAGTAATTATGAGATTTACTATAAAAAATTTTTAAAGCAAGGTTCACCTTGTAAACAACCCCAAATGGAAGGAACTCTCATGGAAAAAGAAATCAGGACCGATGTCAAGGGCATCGACCGCTTTATCTTTGAAACAGGATCGGATAGGGATCAGCTCCATCTTCATATCTCAGAAGTCGGATCCGGGCAACGCGCACATCCACCGCATACACACGACGGACAAGAAATTTTCTATGTATTTTCTGGGAAAGGTGAAGTGCTATTTGGCGAACAGACGCACCGCGTCAGCGATAACGAAGCTGTCCATGTGGACTGCCAAGTCCTGCATGGGATCCGCAACGTCGGTGAGACACCGCTTCGCTATGCCGTGATTATCGCAAAGTGATGGCTACTGAAAAGCGCAGTTGTCTACGAAACGCTTTCAGCCTTACGCTATTCTGGCGAGTTATCGGATAATTGAGCGGTGTATAAATGATAGATACCGTAAACGCCCGCAGCGATCAGGACAATCCCGACACCTGCTAACCCGCGACGCACCCAAATCGGTTCTAAAAAGATTGGCAACCCCACAGTAAACCAACGCGGTTGCAGCAACTTTGACATGGCGATGCTGAAATAGAGGACACCGTAAGCGATCAGACCAATATCGCTCGCTAATTCCTGTTTTAGGGGTGTAACCGGCAATTTGAAGGGGTTAAGAAGATAGTCACCGGAAAAAATTAGGGTGATCCCTACAGCCAGAAAGGTAGCAAGAATCACATTCGGATACCCTGAATCCCAGAGTGTTACCAATAAGGCGATACTGATGCATCCCAATAGAAGGCTCATCACGCCTTGTATAATTTGATAACTTCTATTTTGTGAAATCATTTTCCACTTTCTTATTCAAAACGGATACGCGGATCAACTAAAGCAGCCCCCATTGCAGACCGGGTTTGAAACCCCGCCTGCAGTCTGTTATCATGGGAAAATGCGTAAGTCCTATTCAAATCGGATACGCGGATCAACTAAAGTGTAGCTAATGTCGGTGAGTAACAAACCGATAATATACAGCACAGAAACCAGATAAACCATACTTCGCACAATCGCAAAATCTTGGGCTTGAATCGCTTCAATTATAAAACTCCCTAAACCCGGAATAGCGAAGAACGCCTCCATCACCAAACCACCCATAATGAGAAACGGAATCGACAAGACAACATTCGTTAGAATAGGGATCATAGCATTCTTCAAGGCGTGTTTAAAGAGAACGCCTGATTCGCTCACACCTTTCGCACGGGCCGTACGCACATAGTCACGATTTACCTCTTCAAGGAATATCGTCCGATAAAAACGGATACCGCCACCGATACCAGCAATGATACCGATAACCACCGGCAGGATTACAAACTTCAGCATGTCCGTCCCGGTATCATACCCAGAAATAGGGAAAAGTCGCAATATTTTTCCGAATACCCACTGCCCACCAATAATATAGAACAGCTGGGACACAGACATAACGATCACTGCAACGATCGTTCCCCAGAAATCGACGTAAGTTGCTCGGTAGTAAGCCACAATCATTGAAACCGTTATGTTGACCAGCAGCCCGATTAACAGTGTTGGTATAGTAATAGCGAGAC
Organism: Candidatus Poribacteria bacterium; assembly: GCA_022819945.1. Lineage (GTDB taxonomy): Bacteria > Poribacteria > WGA-4E > WGA-4E > WGA-3G > WGA-3G. The sequence continues at coordinate 2,332 of JAJEGI010000027.1, read as the reverse complement.
TCGGCCACATGCGCTGCGCGACCTGTGAGGTGATGTTGATATTGTTTGCATCTGAAGTCCCAAAATCGAAGACGAAAAGTTTCACCGATTTCTGATAGAAGATCGTCTCTGTAAAGTGTGAGATGCCTGATGCCTCTGTATTGAACCAGAGCGGCAGATGATAACCGTTCTGTTCTTTCCAATTGTCAACATCTTGCTGCGTAATATTCTTCTCACCGAGAATCTGCCGCGCCATCTGGTCGGGTGAGTTGACAACAAAAAAAAGAAAAAAGACGATGAGGTTCACGCCTATTAAGATAGGGATCGCATAAAAAATGCGTCGGATAATGTAAGTAATCACTTGTTGATAACGTACCTCACGTCGTCTCTGGTAACAAAATTTGAAACCGCGTTTGTAATGAAGTCTATTGTGTCCTTCGTTCCCGTCTCCAAATTGTGATGACAGCCGGAATCGCACCTAAAATAAATACACCGAGGCACATCCATAGGGGCCAAACAACAGGTCGGTTCCACGCTTGTCTATTTTCCAGCCGCGTATTGGCATCAATCCGAAGATATTTGAGTGTTCCACCGCCCAACGAACTTGGCTTACTGTTTTTTACCCATTGATGCGACAAACCGAAACTAACAGGGTGAAACGTAAAAACCCACGGCGCATCGCGCTGTATTAAGCGGTTCATCTCACGAATACGTGCCAGGCGTTCCGAAGAATTCTCCATATTTTTCATTTCTTCAAAAAGTTGGTTATACATTCGGTTATCGTAGTTAGCAGCATTTTCTCCATCGTGCCGCACTTTACCATTCGGACCATAGAGAAGGAACAAGAAATTTTCTGCATCCGGATAGTCAGCATGCCACCCCCAAAAGATGAATTGGAAATTCCCACTTTTCACTTTGTCCCGAAAACGGTTGTAATCGGTGGTCCGACTCTCCATCGTGATACCGAGTTGTTCTAATTTCTTCCGCATCCATGTTAAGCGTGCCGTGGCACCTGCTGAATTCCACATATTATCAAAAGAGATGATTAGCGGATTCCCTTTGCTGTCCTGTCCACCCGGATAGCCTGCCTCCGCGAGCAACTGACGGGCTTCTTCAATGGATTTGCGAACCGGACGGCCAGTGTCTGCATCCCAATCATACATGTAAGGGTTGATGCCTTCCTCACCCGACTCATAACCGAAAATACCCGGTGGCAGTGGACTATGGGACACAACACCACGTCCGTTGAGAAAAATTTCAGTAAACTCCTCGTAATCTAAGGCTATTGAAATGGCTTGGCGAAGCTTCTGTTTCTCGGTCGTGTATCCACCGACGGTATCGTCTAACATGTTGAAAGCCAGATAATAAGTTGTCGGTTGAACACTCGTGCGTAAGACGATATGCTTCGCATTCAATGCCTCACTTGTTGTCGGATCGCCAGCATCGTTGAAGATGACTGCGCTGTCAAACGTATCTGAAGAGATACTCGAACTATCGTAATAGCCTTGCAAGAACTTATTCCATCGCGGAATATATTCTTTTTCTAACTTATAGACAACCTTCGGGATAAACGGAATGATTTCCCACGCGTCATCCAAGAGTCCGGCTTCTCTATCCCCGGGTTCACCACCTGATGGATAGCGTTCCACCCGAAAATTCTCATTTTTCACGAGTACTATCTCTTTATGGGCAATGAGGGTGTCCATTCGATAGGCACCCGTCCCGACAGGAAATCTATCAACCGTAATATTTCGGTCTTTGATAACGGATTGATTGTAAAAATTGATCGCCTCTTCAGGCATTGGCGAAAAGAACGGCATCGCCAACCAATAGATAAACTGCGGATATTTCGTCTTTAAGATGATCCGATAAGTATATCGATCCACAACCGCTACACCCGGAAAGGGGGCATCCGTCTGTCCATTCGCAAGCGCAGCTGAATACGCTTTCATACCGAGCATATAATCCTGCAATGTACTAAGAATCGGGCAGGAGAGACGCGGATCCGCCATCCGTTTGATCTGGTAAACGTAATCCGCCGCGATCAGTTCACGCGTCCCTGTCATCAGGAAATCTTTAACCTCGGTAAAGCCTTTCACATCGGCTTTGGTCAGGTTATGATACCGCAATGTCCCGTTTTCGGTTTTCGCGAAACATGGATGTGGCTGATACATGATACCGGGTCGGATACGAACCTCGTACACAGCACGGGCAACGGATGCTGCCGGTGCTCCTTGCGGCAGCTCTTTTCCACTCGCGTCAAAATATCGGGGCTGCGGAACCGTCTCTGCTGTTAGCGGAATCAATTCGTAGGGTCTTTTCAGGTAATGATATTGTAGCGGAGGTTCATAAA
>JAJEGI010000051.1 GCA_022819945.1 Candidatus Poribacteria bacterium | reverse complement strand
TGGGGACAGAATTTCTGCACACACCAAACTGATATTGTGGAGTTTCTGTATTTTAATTTCATTATCAATTATAATATGGCTCGTAAAAACTCGAAAAAACCGTACTGAAAACTGACAACTAATTATGAAACTACACATTGTCCTTTCCTTCACCTTTACGATGGTCTGCGCTTGTCAGCCAACGGACTCACAAAATTTCGCGGACAAACAGCGAAGGCACCCTCGCACCCAGGCAGCGTTTGAAGAAAAAGACGGTCCACTTCGCAGTCTGTTTGCTGACCAGGGTATCCCCTATCCACCACAGAAACTCTTTATCCGAGTCTTCAAACAAGAAAAGATTTTGGAAGTCTGGGCATTTTCAACATCCGATGCCGTTTTCAAACTCGTGAAACACTATCCGATCTGCCGCACGTCAGGAAATTTGGGACCCAAAAGACGTGAAGGCGACTTGCAAATTCCAGAGGGTTTTTATTATATCGATAGATTTAACCCCGAAAGCAACTTTTATCTATCACTTGGGATTAATTATCCAAACCAGGCGGATAAGATTTTGGGCAAAAAAGGCGAACTTGGAGGGGATATATTTATACACGGTGGATGTGCTACGATCGGCTGTGTGCCAATCACTGATGAATATATTAAGGAGGTCTATTGGTTAGCAGTTCAAGCGAAATCAAACGGACACGCAAAAATCCCTGTGCACATTTTTCCAACAGAATTGGACGATCGGACAATGGAACGCTTACAAAACACTTTTCCAAATGACGACGTTCTGATAAACTTTTGGAAAAATCTGAAAATCGGGTATAATTGGTTTGAAAAGTCTCGGAAACTGCCGAAGATCGCTGTAAATCGGCAGGGTGTGTATCAGTTTTCAGACCGCTCGTTAGAATAAAGGAGAATTCAAAATGGTGCGTATCGGTGTAGTTGGAGTCGGCGGCATGGGCAACGGCCATTGCAACGCCCTCCCGAATGTTGAAAATTGTGAATTTGTAGGGGTCGCGGATCTCCGCTTAGATGCAGCGCAAGCCGTTGCTGAACGGCTTCAGATTCGCGCTTTCCAAGAATATCAGGAATTATTTGCTGTTGTGGACGCTGTCGTCGTTGCGACACCACCCGTTGCACATACACAGGTCGTCGTTGATGCAGCGGAGGCGGGGGTGCATGCCTTCTGCGAAAAACCGCTCTCCTTGACGCTCGCTGACGCGGATGCGATGATTGAAGCATCGGATAAGGCAGGGACGCATCTGATGGTCGGGCAGGTCCTACGCTTCTATCCCGTTCATGAACTCGGTCGGCAGATGGTGGACAACGGCGACATCGGAGACATCACTTACATTGAAACCGACTACTCGGGTCCATATAACGCCCCGCGCGGTAGACCTGAAAGTTGGTACGGCACTGTCGGTGGACTCTTGGAAAACGGCATCCACAAATCCGATCTGATTAACTGGTTCGGTGGCACCGCGCTGACCGTCGCCGCTGAGGTTGGAAGTTTCTCCGGACACGACGATTGGGAGGATTACACTATCTCACTCATTCGTTACGATTCGGGCGCGGTCGGTATTTTACGATGGGGCGGTTTTCTCGGTGCGCGCGGCACCAACGATACGATTATTGACGGTTCCGAGGGATCACTCCGTCTGAATATGTCAGCCGATCTCGCCTACCTCAAAAAACGCGGCGGCGACTGGGAAGAAATCGTTCCCAATCGCGAGGGACCGCACGGTGTCGTCGGCGAGCTAACCCATTTTGTTGATTGTGTCCGGGAAGACAGAACACCCATGATTGACGGCAGAGGTGGAAAACACGCCGTAGAAGTCGTTTTGGCAACCTACCAATCGGCAAAAGAGAAGACCAAAGTCGCACTGCCGATGGAGGAATAGAAGGGTTTGAATGGAAGGCTGGAAGGGAGGAAGGATGGGTTCCAATCTTCCCGTCTTCCACTCTTCCATCCATGCGTCTTCCAATCTTCCAACCTTCCAACCTTTAAAGCCTATGTTGTTCCTCGTACTCAACATCATCTTGCTCTCCGGTTTTGGGCTATTTCTCAAGCACGCGAAAAACAACCAACAACGCCTAAATCCGATCGGTTTCGTCAACTATCTCAGCGCGTTCTTTATCAGTATTTGGGTCCTCTCACAAGAACCGGACTTTGAATTCTCAAAGCTGACCTTCGCGTTAGGTATATCAAACGGTGTGACGTATGCGCTCGGATTTGAGTTGTTCACTATCGGTATCCAACTCAGTGGGATCGTTGTCACGGCTGCACTCGTCAGATTGTCGATCGTGCTACCGATTCTGGTGGCGATGATATTCTGGCAAGAGGTCCCGAACCTATGGCAGACCATCGGACTTATCTTGACTTTCGTTGCGATTCCACTCCTCAGCCAGCGGGAAAAAGAACCGACGTATGCATTCACACCTGACAAGCCGGAAGTGCCGCAAGGTTTGGGATTCGCTGTTGCGATTACGATTCTGTTGGTCACTGGTATCTCACGCCTCACCATGAAAGCCTTCAACGAAATGTGTCCCGTTGACGAAAAATCGCTCTATATGAGTCTGCTTTTCGGGGTCGCCACAGTTATTTATTTCGGTATATGTCTCTATCAAAGAATATGGCCGAATTGGTGGGAAGTCTTCTACGGCGTGCTAATAGGGGTTTGTAATGTTGGCGGGAGTTGGGCACTGCTCATCGCTTTGGATCAAGTCAGTGCGTTAATCGCTTTTCCGATGTCAAGTTCGGGCGGTGTGCTGTTCACGATGTTTGTGGGTATGGTGTTCCTCCATGAACGGTTGAGTCGGACTTCTCTCATCGGTGCCTTAGTCGCAACCGTCGCACTAATTTTTGTTAATCTGAAGTCATGATTTGCAATACCTACAATTTGACAAAATATTTACGCGTCTTCAAGTTAAGACAAATTTGACTTTAGGCACAAAATGTGGTATTATTTATGAAAAATCGGGATTCAGAAAGATAATGCGGGAGAGCGTAGAACTTGTCATCCGAAGCATCCACCTAATAGCAGCGATCATCTGGTTCGGCGGCGTACTCTTTTCTACCTTCATCGCTATGCCAATCCTGCGGCAAAATTTGCCACCGCAAGACCTGTTAGCAGTCCACAACCGTTTTCGCACTTGGATACGCTTGATGATTCACGTGCTTCTGACGACAGGCGCGATGGTGTTCTTTATCGTTGCATGGAATAACGGATTTTTTGCGCAGCAGAGCGGTAGCGATTTCAAAACCTATGTGTTAACTTTCGTCGCAAAACTTGCAGCGTTTGGACTCATGGCACTCTTTTGGGGGCTATACAGTTCGCTCTATCGGCGACACCTTGAGGTTACGCCACCGGACAGCGAAGCGCATCACAACCAGAGTCCCTATATCAATATCTGGAGAGGCTTGACGCTGATTGCAGGCTTAATCGTTTTCGCCCTCGCGTTGCTGGTAAAAAGTTAATTTCAAAACATTATATCTTCTCGCTATTAAAAACATGACAGATACAAAAGTTCAGGCAGTCTCATGGAATATCACCCGATTGTGTAACCTAAAATGTACACACTGCTACCTTCCGGCAGGATTCGTAGACACAAACGAGTTAGGGAACGGAAACTTTCAACTCTCTGATATTCAAGGTTCCACGGAATACGCACGTGAATCGGAACTGAGCCAATCCCAATGTTTCCGAGTCATTGACGAGATCGCCGAAATCAATCCACACATCCTCCTCATTCTCACTGGTGGTGAACCGTTATTACGCCCAGATATCTTGGAGATATCGAAATATGCCTCCGATACCGGGTTTCTTGTTGTCATGGGCACAAACGGTGTCCTGCTCAACGACGCAGTGGTCGAGCAGATGCAACAGCACGGTGTCACCGGTGCAGGCGTGAGTTTAGATTCTATCCAACCGACGAACCACGACAAGTTTCGAGGTATGGAGGGCGCGTGGAAAGCGACGATGAACGGTGTTGAAGCACTCAAACGTGCCCAAATGGATTTTCTCGTCCAGACCTCCGTGACGCAGTGGAATTACGACGAAATTCCAAGAATCGTGGAATTCGCATATCAACTCGGTGCTAAGGTCTTAAACCTCTATTTTCTCGTCCGGACCGGTAGGGGTAAAACGGTGATGGACCTCACGCCTCCGCAATATGAGAAAATGCTTGAGACGATGTTCGAGTTGCAAGCAGCCTATAAAGGGAAGATGCTCATCGCTGCAAAGTGCGCGCCACACTACAAGCGTGTTATCTATGGGCAACAGTCCGACTCCGCCTTCCTTCAAGGGTATCCAAGCGGCACCTGTCCGTGTGGCATTTACTACTGTCGCATCACGCCTGAGGGTGAACTGACACCTTGCCCCTATCTACCCGTCAGCGTCGGAAACCTCAAAGACGAGAGTTTTGTTAAACTCTGGAATGAATCAAAGACTTTTCAGGACTTACGGAACCGGAATCTACTTGAAGGGAAGTGCGGCGCATGTGAATTCAAAGAGGTATGTGGCGGTTGCAGGGCGCGTGCTTATGCAACGACCGGCAACTACCTCGCTGAGGATGCGTCATGCGATTATCAACCAGGGTCGAAACCTGTTGCTGAAATGGAAGGGCAACACAGCACACCCCCTGTTCAGATTGAAAAAAGGATTGCTTTTGCAACGGAAACCGATTACGATTTGCAATGGACGGAAGCAGCAGAAAAGCGGTTGAAACGTGTACCATCATTTGCCCGCGGTATGGTCGTCAAAAGTGTCGAAAAGTACGCACGTGAGCACGGTTATCGGGAGGTCACTCCCGAACTCATGCAAGCCGTTAAGAAACGATTTGATGAAACCGGCATCCCATCTTTCCGACCAAAACGCTAAGGCAAAGTAGTAGGCACACGCTGCTGTGCCGTAGCAACAATCGTATAGGAAATTTGTATGCTAACTGCCGAACAGATAACATTTTTTCAAGAACACGGATACCTTATTCTTAAAGACCTCATCGATTCGGAAGTAATTGACACATGGCGGACGCAGGTCTGGGATCATTTTAATTCCAACTTTGAAACACCGGAAACCTGGCCCAACGATTATGAAATTCCGGGATTCAGGTTCTCGCCGGTGTTTGGACACCTACCTGTGATGCAAGAGGTTAGCGACCAACTCGGTGGTGGACAATTTTTTACAGGCGGTGGCGGTTCACCGATCATCAAATGGCCCAACCCCAAAGAAGCGTGGGAAATGCCGAAGGACGGACACATTGACGCGTATGGTGCCGTGGCGGGTTGGAGTCCGTTTATGTTCGGCGCGACAACCTATCTCTACGACGCTGAACCTAACGGCGGTGCTTTCATCTTTTGGCCCCGAAGCCACCAGTCAACGCACAAGTACTTCCGCCAATATCCTGAGCAGATTGATGGCAGTTTCTACGATATTGAAGATTGGGGGTGGCACGTGCTCTCAGATTTATCGCCGGAAGGCCCTCGCGAATTTATTGGTGCCGCTGGTGATGTCGTCCTGTGGCACGCGTTTCTCTGCCACACCGGATCAGAGAATGTAACAAATGTCCCGCGTTTCGGTCTCTTTGCACGGTATGCCCATCAAAAAGCGGATGAGATTAAATACGAGATTCCAGAGGATCTCTGGAAATATTGGGCAATTTAAGAGATGGTTGTCAGTTATCAGCCATCAGTCCTTTACGGATAGAGGGAACTTAGATGCTTACAGTAGATCAGATTGCATTTTTTCAGGAACACGGATACCTTATCCTTGAAAATTTTATTGATTCGAAGATAATTAACGGATGGCGGGAACAAATCTGGAAGCATTTTGATTCCAGTCTTGAAACGCCAGAGACTTGGCCCAACGACTATGTGGTCCAAAACTTCAGTTTTTCACCACTTTTCGGGCAACTGCCTGCAATGCAGGAGATTACCGAGCAGCTCGGTGGCGGACAATTCGCAGGCGGTGGCGGTTCTCCGCTCGTCAAATGGCCCAATCCTGAAGAAGCGTGGGCAATGCCCGGTAGCGGACACATTGATGCCTACGGCCCCGGCGGTTGGAGTCCCTTTATGCTCGGTGCGACAACCTATCTCTACGATGTTGAACCCAATGGTGGTGCTTTCGTCTTTTGGCCCCAGAGCCACCATTCGACACATAAATACTTCCTTCAATATCCTGAGCAGATTGATGGCAGTTTCTACGATATCGAGGATTGGGGATGGCACGTGCTCTCAGATTTATCGCCTGAAGGCCCTCGCGAATTTACGGGGAGCGCGGGCGATGTCGTCCTATGGCATGCTTTTCTATGTCATACCGGATCTGCGAATATAAGGGACATTCCGCGTTTTGGGATCTTTGCCCGTTATTCCCATCAAAAGCGGGAGGAGATCAAACACGAAATCCCAGATGACCTTTGGAAATATTGGGCAATTTAGGTTTTTTAAATATTGGGTTTCTGCTCCGATTTGTCCGATGTCCAAATCGGGTTTTTGGTGAAAAATAGCATCAAAAACGATAACCTATAATGAAATGGTTCTCACTGCGAAGCAGTACCTGCGAAAAGGCTCGCCAAATCACAAACTCGCTTGTCCGAACCGCAAGGAAAGTTAAAAAGGAGAAAGAATGAGCGAACAGAATAATCCAAACGAACGACTTACAGATGTAGAAGAACGCTTGACGCGTGTCGAAAGTCTGCTCGTTAGTATCAACGAGAAGTTGGAACAGCGTCCTGATCTGGGTGCGGTAGACACAGAGAAGGCGGAAGCGTTTAAGGAGTGGGTGACCAATTATGTTTCAATGCGGTTACAACAACTCGTTCCAGAGACGTGTGACCACCCCGATGAAGCCGTGCTTCACGACGGTCCCTACCTTGACAACACCACAGTCCCTTGCACGGAAGAAGTTGAACACCGGGTTAAACGGATACCGATCCCATTTGTCCGAGAGATGGTCGTCCAACGTGTCGCTGAAAACGCACGGGAGGCTGGCGTTGAACGCGTAGATATTGACTTTTTCGAGAAAGCCGCTACATTTTGACAATGTGAAGCCACAGAGGAGTTCCCTCTGCCTAATTTTGATTGGAAGGACTTCTTAAAGGCACCGCTATAATAGTTATCAGTACGGCGAGTACGCCTTTCAGTTATCAGTTTTCAGTTACAAGCGTCCTCTTACTGATAACTGATAACTGGTAACTGGTAACTACTGACTACTGAAAGGTTTTTCGTAGAAAAACCGTATTCTCACTGCGAAGCAAACTGACAACTACTTACTATGGATTGGGTTTTTAACACCTTCTCAGAATACCTTGAAAACGACTTCAAAAAACGGATTGGAAAGTCGAATCCGACCGTTTCCGACCTTTGGGAAGCCTTTCAAGTACTCTTTCCTGCAACTTCAGCCCAACTCCTTGTGCAGGAACCCGTGGGCAATACGGTGCGGTTTAAAGCACTCGCATTCTATCATGCAGACGAGATGGGGCCGTTGATTGCAGCGCCACTGGAATATCTCAAACAGAATTTCGGGGGCGGCAAATTCAAAATCAACTTCTATCACGGCATGCAATTTATCGCCACGATTAATTTCAAGCCAGAGGGACCTGAAATCTGGCGCGAACTACCAGAACTCGAAGGAAATCCTACGATTGATGAAACTGTAACGACTGCCTGAAACAGGTAAACGACTTACACGCCAAACACGGCGCAAAAGGAGTAGGCACACGGTATGTGCCGTAATCAAAGACAATGGATGTGAATCAACAACAGGAATTTGGGGAATGCCCCGCGTGTGCAAATACGAACCTCCGACGGTTGGACGGAAATTCATGGTTCTGTTTGGATTGTGACTGGGATAACCTCACGATTATTCCGAAAGGCAACGACGAACTCCTCACCTCCCTCCGACATGGTGATGTCCATTCACGGCGGATCGCCGCCCAGGCGTTGATTAATATCGGTGATGCTGACCGGCACCTCGCTACGATGATGGATACAAACGCCCTCCTTGAAGCGTTAGACGATGAGGATGCCGATGTGCGTTACTTCGTCGCAGTTGCCCTCGGTAAACTCGAAGCGAGCCTTAGCCTTGGCAAACTCAAGCAGCTTGTCCGAGACGATGCCTCCGCCCTTGTACGCGAAGGTGCTAAAACAGCCGTTGAGCAAATAGAATCGCGCCACTCGGCTTAACGCGGAACCTCAATCAATAGACGGGTCGGATACACGGACAGAATCGTTTTATACGCAACCTGCCTAATCGAACCGCAAGGAAATATGAAGAATTGGTTTTTTACCAAAGAATGTAGACCCAACCAACGGGCGGGTCGGATATACGGAGAAGATCGTTTTTCACGCGACTGACCTAATCGAACCGCAAGGAAAGTTAAAAGAATGGAAAAAATTCGACTCGGTTATATCGGTTGTGGATTCATGGCACAGAAGGTCCACATCCCGAATTTTGCAAGCATCCCTGACTGTGAACTCATCGGCCTCGCGGAAGTACGTTCCGAACTCGGAAAAACAGTCCAAACCCGTTTCGGAATCCCTCAACTGTACCGCGATCACGGTGAACTTGCCCAAAACGCCGATATTGAAGCGGTAGCGGTATCCGCTGACTTCGCCTTACAAGGCGAAATAGCGAAAGACCTCCTTTTGGCAGGTAAACACGTTTTCATGGAGAAACCGATGGCTGTCTCCACTGAACAAGCGGAGGCGATTGTAGCAGCATCGCAGAAGTCCGGCAAGAAGTTGATGGTCGGCTACATGAAACGCTACGATGCGGGGAACGAAATCGTCAAGGCGAAGGTGGCGCAATTCCGAGAGACCGGCGAACTCGGACGCTTGACGTATGCCAGAAATCACGGCTTCGGTGGCGATTGGGTCTGCAACCTTGATACCCACATGGACGGCACTGACGAACCAAAACCGAGCGCGCCCGTCAAAACCCCGGAATGGATACCAGAGCAGTACCGAGGCTCCTATTTAGGATACCTCCAGCAGTATACGCACAATATCAATCTCATGCGTTGGTTCCTTGATGCGGGTGACAAAGTCACCGTCAAAGCCGTCGATTTAGATGCGAACGGATATTCCGGTGTTGTCATCTTCGATATGGACGGCATCCGTGTCACACTCGAAACAGGACACGTTTCGCACTATCGTTGGGACGAGCATAGCCAAATCTATTTTCAGAACGGATGGGTTCACACGTGGGCACCGCCGTTGCTCTTGAAGAACACACCTGCCGAAGTTGAAATCTATCGCGCTGGCGAAGAACAGGAAATCACACGCCCGATTCCGAGACCGAGTTGGACGTGGGCATATCACAGAGAAGCGGAATACTTCGTCGCGAACATCCGCAACGATGAACCCTTCCGATCTTCAGCCGAAGATACACTCACAGATGTCAGACTCTTTGAGGACATCTACCGAATCTTTATTGAACAGCAGAAATAGTTAACTGAAAACTAATAAAACTATTTTCGCATCAGAATTTCCGTGTTGTTGATGTTTATCGCGAGTTCATAGTTCGCCTGCAGGTATGCCGCAATCAAAGCATGTCGTTCCTCAACCCGAATACCGTCAACATTATCAAACCAACCCCCTGTTTTAAAGATCACCAAACGCGTTTGGTCGCGTTCGAGAGCCTCTATAACCTCTTGCTGCATTGCCGGTGTCGATGCATACGAGACCTGATGGAATCGGGAGACGCCGGGTCGATTCGCAAAGAAGTAGTACGCACCTTGACTCGTAAAATCGAAAATCTTTTCCTTTGGTGCAGTGTTTTCCTGAATATAAGCGACAACCTTTTGAACCTGTTCAACCTGATCGTCCGGAATGTCCACCGCGCCTGCGCGCGTCAGTTCCTCCGATACAACGCGCTGCTTAAACGGATTCTGACGCAACCGTTGCCATTTCTGGTTGAAACCCGCCAACGGATGGTGCCGCTCCCCAACATACCAACAGAATATGACTATCGGAATTAGCACCCACGCTGCCTTCAATGCAGCGTGCCAAGGTCTCTCACCTCTTAGAGACGATAAACCGACCCGGAACGTTCTGACAATACCACCCTCCAACGGAAGTAGACAGAGCAGCCATAAGAAAGTCGCACCATAAATCAGATGTCCGCCGTCTGAACGCCCCAACGCTGTCCGGAAGAAGGCAACACCACCGAGGAGTAGGAGCAGCAGTTTCATCGTGTTAACTGAGTTAGTACCAGAGAGTCTTCGATATGTCAAATAAGCCGCGATAACCAAAAAGATACAGATTGGTAAATACCACCGAAAGCCTTCACTAAAGATAAAGGCGCGCCATCCCTCCGACGACAATAGCATCACGGTTTTTGATAGCGACGGAAAAGCGAGTCCCCACGTTGCGAGTTGGTAGCGACACTGGATATAAGAATTCCAGATCGCATCGTCCAAAGCACCATGCGAGAAAAAGTAGGCAGCTATTGGAAGAAAGCCTAACAACACCCCGCAGCTATAGTTGATTAAAGGGAATGGACGTTCCCGTATTTCTATCCCGCTTCGTAACCCGTATATGAATAGAAACAATCCAATACCACCTAACGTGTAGAGTCCGACTTCAGTGCTGTACCAAAATGCTAAACTTGTGAAAATACCAGCGAGAACCAGTGTCCATGAGACCCCATTAAGTTTTGATATATTTTGGGAATACGTGAAGGTATTGGCGATGAGGGCGAAAAAGATTGAAGCGGCTAACATACTGAGACCCAATCCAGCATCAAACCAGAATATTAAACTTATGAAAATACCACTGAGAACCAGCATCCACGAAACGTTACTATTCTTTGATGTTTCTTGCGGATGTGTCAAAAAGTTAGCGACGAAGGCGAAGCTGATTAAGCCGAGACTATGCCTTGGGGATATCCAGAACTCCGTTCCAGAGGCAATAAGCATACAGATGAAGGCAGTCAAGAATCTGCCGCGAAACACTTGTAAACCGAGCAGATAGAGCGCGACATAACCAAGCGGAGCCAATATATCTTCCATTGACCGCACGCCGTACAAGGTCGGTTCAAAAAATAGGCTGCCGAACCACGCCAAGTAAGCGTTTTGGAAGAGTCCGTGCTGCACATAGACATCTCGAAACGGCACACCACCGTGCAACATCTCGTTCAGGGGCGCGAGTCGTTCACCTTCGTGAAATAAATCTATGTTACCGTGGATACTCGCTGAATAGGTAAACAGGTAGATAAAAATTGGAAGGATAACGTATTCGAGTCCAATACGTCCAAACTTTAGGAGTCTATGATTACCGAAAGGAATTTTGCCACTCTCTTCGCCGGTGGGATTCGCTTCGTTTTCGCTGTCAAAGTTTTCTCCATCTTCGCTGGCGAGGTTTGTAACCTCGCTTATACTATCACCAGAATTCCACAATCCCGGAAGATACCGCGCATACAGTAACACCAACTTCAGCAAAACCGACAAACCGATCGGCAAGACTAAACCTATCAGCACGTTCTGCCCGATATAATAAACCTGCAACCAACACAGCCATAACGGTATGGATGCCAATGCATTCGCTTTAAGCACACGCGCGATCGGTTGTTCCCTTAACTTCGCACACCAGCGCGAATAGGCCCACCATCCGAGCCAATAGAGACATATCGCTATCGGAATACCGAGCAGTGCCAGCAGATAGAAAAAGTATTCCTGTTGTTTCGGATACGCGTTAACACTTAGCCAGCCAACGACACCGGCGTTTGAGTGATATTCAAAAGTGATGTGTTTTTGGAGGGTTAACCCTAAGGCAACCGCAAGGGAGGCAGCAGAAAAAGTAAGAAGCCCAACGTAGGGCTTGAGGGCAGGGGCTTTGACAACGCGCATGTCCGGCATAAATTGCTGAAGGTAAACTTGCCAGCGTTGCATGGTTCTTGCCTCAATAGATCTTGTGATTAAGGGATCCTATCTATCGTTTAGGTTTTCCCAAATGAACCCTCAACCTCGATGAAATCTTTCGCCGTGTCATCCCACGCGAAAGCCTTCACGCTTATTTCAGTGTCATAGACAGAGATCACCAAATAGGTAGTCCCCGGATACGCTGGTTCATCCCACATCATTGCGTCCGCCTTGTCTTTTTCTGAGAAATACGCTTCGTGGTTCGGATGTGAATGATAGAACGCTTTAATCTGCTGGGTCTCAGACGCTTTGGTAATCCTGAACAAATCATCAGGGTGTATCACGTACGCAGTGTGTGCATCGCGCGGATACGTATCTGGATCTTCCTGATGCAGTTCGTTCTGTATATTACGGCATTTCCAGACAAATTCCTGCGTTCCATCACTCAAAATAGCACCACAGCATTCATACGGAAACTCCGATTTCGCGTGGTCGTAAATCTGGCTGAGGGTTTCTGATTGCAAAGTTAACATTAAATAGCAGTCGCCGTAGGGGCGAGGTTACCTCGTCCCTACAAGGTTTCCCATAGTCTATAACCGACAGCAATAACGATTAAGATTGATTACGTCCACCAGCAATCGCCGGAATAATAGAGATTTCTGCCCCGTCTGCGACAGCGGTTGCTTTTCCGTCAAGGAAACGAATATCTTCATCGTTAAGATAGATATTCACAAACCGACGGATATTTCCGCCTTCATCACAGAGACGTTCTTTCATCCCCGGATAGTTCGCTTCAAGATTCTCAATAACGCCTTCAATATCAGCACCTTCTGTCTCAACTTCCGCCATATTTTGTGTCAAACGTCTCAGCGGTGTTGGAATACGGACTATTACAGCCATAGAATATATTTCTCCTTTTTGGATAGTAGGGGCGAGGTAACCTCGCCCCTACTATTAAATCGAATAATGTAATCCACACTCTTTCGCGTTTTCTTCTGCGTCAGCGTTTTCTGATGCAGCGGGCGCATTCTGCCAGCGCCACCGTCCGGCACGGTTCGGTTCTCCCGGTTTTATCGGTGTTGTGCAGATAACGCACCCGATTGATTCATAATAATGTCCCTGTGCATCCGCTTCAAGCAACGGATTCACAGGAATTTCGTTTTCACGGACAAACTGCCACACTTCATCGGCAGTCCACTGCATCAGCGGACTCACCTTCAGCACAGGATGTGTCGCTGACGAGATGATTTCTGCCTTTCGGAGCTGTTTTCTCGCTTCTGACTGATCACGCCGTAAACCCGTTATCCAGACATCCAAGCCTTCCAAAAGCCGTTGCATCGGGCGGACTTTCCGGATGTTACAACAGTATTCCTGTTTCGCTTTACTATCGAAAAACAGATATTCACCGTGCTGTGCAACCATCTCCTGAACTTCTTGGGGATCAGGCTGAATCTGTTCGATTTCAATGCCATAACGCGATGCCACCTGATTAAGAAAGTCGTATGTCTCTGGGAAAAGTCGCAGTGTATCAAGCGTGCAAACCCGGAACGGCAATCCGTTTTCAGCCGCCAAGTGGATCAGAACCATACCCGAAAGTTGCCCGCTTGTGACGATCGCAGCGCGTTCTTTGAACCGTTTAAAAAGAGAGAAGAGGATTTCTTGAGGTGTCTCCGTCAACAAAATTTCCTGACAGAGCGTTTGATCTACTACTGGATACTTCAATATTTCGTCAATTGGCTTCGCTACAGTTACCAATTCCTTTTGGCACGACTCGTAAGTTTCCAAACAGTTGGATCACCTTACGGGAGCGTGTCCATAATATCCGATTCGATTTCAAAATAACGACTCAAACTAAAATAGCGTTCTCCGGTGTCTGGAAGAATTGTAACAACAGTTTTATCCGGTCCCTGCGCCTTTGCTACCTGTAATGCCGCATAAACATTCGCACCAGACGACATTCCGACTAACAACCCCTCGGCTGTTGAAATAGACTTCATCATTTCATAAGATTCTTTTTCCGAGACTGTGATCACTTCGTCGATAACATCTACATTGAGCACTTCAGGAATCATCCCCGCGCCGAGTCCATCAATCCGAGTAGGCCCCGGTTTACCGCCAGAAAGCACCGCTGAAACGCTTGGCTCCACAGCAACCACTTTCACATTCGGGCATTCTGTCTTTAAAACCTCTCCAACGCCTGTCAGCGTGCCGCCTGTGCCGACCCCTGTAACAAAAAAATCGATATCCGTACCGATTGCCTTGAGGATCTCTACTGCTGTCGTACGGCGGTGAATTTCGGGGTTTGAAGGATTCGTGAACTGATTCGGCATATAGTGGCGTGGGTTCTGTCTGACAATCGCTTCTGCCTCCCAGATCGCACTTGCCATGCCACCGTGTTCCGGCGTTAGCACAATTTTCGCACCGAAAGCGGAGAGAAGTTCATATTTCTCGCTGCTCACGTTCTCTGGCATCGTCAAAACAACAGGGTACCCTCGTGCGATCCCGACGATAGAGAGTCCCAAACCCGTATTGCCAGCGGTCGGTTCAACGATCGTATCCCCTTTTCTAAGGATACCGCGTTCTTCAGCGTCAACGACCATCGCATAGCTAATCCGATCCTTGATACTGCCGCCCGGATTGTAAGCCTCCAATTTAGCGAAGATAGTCGCATCATCCTTACCGGGCAGCGCATTCAGGCGAATCGTCGGTGTATTCCCGATGAGGTCTGTCAGGTTCTTAGCGATTTTCATTTTTCACCCAAATAACAACGCACAACACCGCTTCCACAACCCTATCTTAAGTTAAAAATTCCACTTTAAAGTATACCATACACACCGCAAAAAGTCAAATTTTCAAATACATCGCACGTGATCGAGAGATATTCTCACAACGGTAGCAACTTATACCACTTATATTCTACTAAAAAATAAGGGTAAATGAGAAAGTAGGCAAAATTCCAGATCAGGGTGACGGAATTCTGCCATCTTTTTATCACATGGATCTTAGACGTTCATGATGTTACTCTGTTGAAGTGAACTCTATAATTTTCCGTATGACGATTTGCGGGTCATCCTGCGTAGATAGGAATTGGGAGTCTGTGATGCCCATTGATTTCAACCAGGTCTGCCAATATTCTTTAACAATTTCCAAGTCAAGCATGTGCCGATGTGCGATTTCAACCATCAAGAACTTCACGTTATAATTGCTGAAATCTTCTCCAATTTCCAACAAACCGTGTTTTTCAGTGTGAAATTTCTGTTTCCAGTTTGGGGTCTCGCGTAACTTGGCGACTTGACGGTAAGAAATGTAGGTTCTTTTGGGCCGCTCGATTTGAATATTGTGGTTGAAGTCAAGGTAACCATCAGAGAGGCAAATGATGTAGTTAAGAGCGTCGGGCTTTAGGTAGACTTCTGCACTATCTCGAAACCACTTCCAAACATCCGATCCAGTGAATACCTTCTGTTTACTGACAGATTGGTACAATTCGTCGATTGCTCCAATAAGTTTGGTTTTCATTTTTTTAAATTCTGGAGCTCCACCTGCTCTTTGCTTAGGTGTCGGCCAAATTTTGAGATTCATTAGTGTTTGCTGTTGAATTGGATCAACATTTGGCTGTTCGGGGACGACAAAAGCAAGTGTGTGTTTAGAGCCGATATACAGATTTGGGCGTACGAATTTTTCCTCAAAGATATTAACGATACTTTCTGTAATTTTAATATCCTTCTTTACTTGATGAGGATTCTTCGTTTCGGAAACTCGGTCAGAGGTGTCAATAATAACAATAATATTTACCGGTTTCATAAGTGATGTTTCTGATGAAATATTCTTGGCATCTGATTTGTCGCTTGTGCACCCAACTGTTAACAACAAAAGAGTAACAGCGAATACTCTTGCCAAAACCTTAATATCTTTTTCCATGTGATACTCCTTTACGCAAGTTGGGCAATTTGTGTCGTGGGTGCTGGGTATATTTTTCTGTGAGTTTCGCACCCCGAAATAACTGTGATAAAAGTTCCACCTTGACAGTGTGCAAGATGTTTACATAGTAGAACAAAGTCGTGGTTAATCGGAAGAGTCAGGGACACCTTGGTAATAGAGATCGAGTGTATCATTTGCAACTTGTTTAACTCTATCGATTTCGTCGGATACCTCAGAGATACCATCGCCGCTGTGGGCGACGAAACGGCACCATCCATTCAAAAATTGGTTAACTTGCGACTCCATTTTATTGCGGTTGACCACTCGTTTATTAAAGTTCCCGAACAAATCCTCAATTTTTGATCGCGTTTTGTCGATCTTCTGTTGGAGATTTGTATCTCTATTCTTGAATTGTTCAATCTCGCTCTCTAAATTGTCTATTTGGACATTCAAGATGGCAATTTGGCTATCAATTGGTGTCCTAACGGCTTTTACAATTTTTTCTTCTGTGGTTCTCTCTCTTTCCTTAAGGTGCTCAATCTCATTTTGCGAATTCTCCATTCCGGCTTTTAAGACAGCAATTCGTGTCTCACGTTGTGTCTTCTCGTTTTTTATTTCTGACTCGCGTATGTTCTCTGCCTCAGATTTTTCTTGGATAGGATCCGCAGCTTTCCATCGCTGATTCATCACATGATAAGTAATACTGACTAACAGCGAAACAACAAAACCGCAAAAAATAACTGTCCACATATTGAGGTCATTCATTCTGAAGTGCCATTGTTCTGTCTCTTGTCCCATGAGAATTTTGGCTTGGTGTATTTTTTGCGAAATCTGAATTGCAAGTATGCCATCAAATATCAATGTAAGAACTGCTAATACAGCTGCTACTAAATATCCCCATTTTTTCTGTTCCCAGAAATAGTCGAGCGCAATTGCAAAGGCTAAGAAAACAAATGGAAACATAACGACGAACAGATTCCACTCACCTTGGAAAGCCTTGAATAAAGCCCTGGGGTTAACAACATCATTGACTCCAGCATAGGTGCCCTGAGCTAGTTGGGCTTGGATTGCTTCTGTGTTTAGAAAGAAGGCTTTATCAACGGCTGAAGCATAAAAAAAGAAAAGGTAAATGGCAAGGAAAACACAGAATATAGTAGAGATAATCGCAGTGATAATACTTATACCTGAAGCCCGGTGTTTGGTAGACGTAGTGGCGTGAGCGGAGGTGCCCAAGGTGATCGACTTTAATTCTGCTTCTGTTGGACCTTGTAATTCGACTTCAAGCCCCGCAAGTTCCTCTTTGCTATCTGCCAATGCTTGGTTCTTTTCCACAATTGCTTGTTCTATCTGTGTTTTTTCCTGATGCAAATCGTTAATTTCTTCTTCAAACCGCTTTGTAAGTGGATTGTCAGGTGTATTTTCAACAGTCGCAGTATTGAAGAATTCAGGGTTGGAATCTTCAGACATTCCTTCAGTTGCAATAGGTTCCAATCTGTTTATCGATAGCGTTTTCAATTGGACCTCAAGTCCTGCTAATTCTTCTTTCTTCTCGGCGAGTTCTTGGAAGCGTCCTTTGATTTCCTGTTCACATTCGCCTTTCTGTTCTTCTAACTTGATTATTTCTTCATCCAAAGCATTGAGTTCTTGTTCAAGTTCGTCGCGAGTAGAGGCGATTTCTAATTCCTCGTTATGGATAATTCGTTTAATATGTTGCGGCAAGCACTCAACTATGCCTTGGTGGTTCGCAGCCCAATAGAAGCCATTTTCTTCACTATAGTAAGGTTTGCCATTCAAACTTGGCTCAACCGTATTTTCCCTGTATTCGTTTTGCAAAGGTCTGTCCTTGATTATATAGTTGAAGTTCGGTTTTGGGAGTCTGGCTGATCGTGTTAGGTCAACGGACTCGCTGCCTGTTTCTACCGCTTCAGTAGGTACTCTATTATCACTCTTAATTTTTGGGGAGTCATCAGATTTAGTATTAGGTCGCAAGAACTGCTTAAAAAAATCCGATACATGAGTTATAAGGTTCTTTTTATCTCTAAAGGCTTCCGGTCTCATCTCATCTTGCTTTTCAGTGTCAAGGTTTTCAAGCAAAGCGATTGCCTTATTCACTGGATACTTAAAAAACTCACGGTTAGAAGCAACACGGTACTTGGCAAGCCTGTTATGTATCTCCCTTTCAAGCGTTTCATATCTCTCGGAGGATAACTCAAAAGCAACCTCAAAAGGTGTTGGCACTCCTGTTGTAGCTGAGAGTTCTTTTGCTCGCTCCGTACTATCACGGGATGTCTTGCCGATTTTTATTAAGCCCGGCATTGCATCATTTTCTAAAATATAGACATATCCTATAGTCATTTCCTCAAACATTGATTCAGTATTCAGTATCATTCTGCGGTGGACGATGGTGTTACCTTGTATAGCAGGACTTGGCAAACTATGCTGGGAAGGTGAACGTGACTTACAAGTGGAGAATAAAAATTAAAAATTCAGACAATCTACGTGAGTTTCCAGAAGTACTTTCCATGACCTGTTTTTGAGTTTCGGTCTGGGACGTAACTAAATCCAACAATACATTTATACTGAAGCAGAAAATCGTAGCACCCCTGCGCGCTTGTGCTTTTTCACACCAAAGTTGAAGGGGACAGATATCGCGGGCACAGCTCGAAAGCCAGACGCATTCTAAATACTTTCATTTTAAGGTGGACAGGACACCAGTGGAGTACTATGTTTAAAACTGCCCAAACTTTATAACAAATTATACCATGTTTTCTGCTTAAATGTCAAACGGAAAGTTTAGAGTGTTTAGAGTTTAGAAGGGGTGTAAAATTTTGGGAAACTTGAAAAGATAAATGAAGTGCCAACGTTAATTCTGAATTAACGTTGGCACTTCATCGCTGTAGATATTCCATCCAAGGAATAAAAAGGGTACACTTGCTGGTATGGCACTAACAATTATTGCCACTGTTGCCTTATCCATCTTGTCTTACCTTTTCCAAAAAGCCTTTTACTTCTTCTATTTTATATGGAGGTTTCCGTCGGTGAATAACAGCATGGCAATTCGGACAAACGGGGCGTAAGTCTGCAACTGGGCCTACTTGATAATCTTCTTTAATTTCGCTCAACGGTTTGAGATGATGAACATGAATCAGTCCGGCGGCTACGGGACCATAGATTTCTGACATATCTTTCTCACATACTGCACAACGTGTACCGTAGTGCTGCAAACACTTATCACGAGCAGTCCGGTCGCGCTCGTAAGTATTTACTGAAATTTGCTTACGTGCGCCTTCGTAGGATCCCTCGGTTTCACTAATTTCCTCCGGCAACAAAATATCCACGCTATCACCTTCTCCTCCGTGCTGACCATTACCACCGCGAGTCTCCCTATGAGATGTTTTCCCTTGAGACCCACCTCCCGAACTTGGGGCACTCACACTTGGGCGCGAAGAAGTGTGAGGTGTTGATCTATTTTCTACTGAATCAGTATGTCCACCGTCTTCGGGTGTTTCACTATCCTTCACAGTCGAACTACTGTTCTCTTCACCAACATTGGGCACAGACTCAGATGGTATTGAGGGAGTATCAACTGGAGTTTCATAGTAAAGAGTATTCTCATCCTGAATAGGTTGTTCTGAAATTTTCTTTTCCTTTTCCTTACGGGCTTCTTCTTCAGCTATCAACTCCTGTACTTTTGCGTATAACTCGGGGTTTTGTATGATTTTATCAAGTATCTCTACCCCCTCTACTGGAACACCAGCTTTCTCTGCAAGTTCAGCCATCTTATTCTTTTTTATACCGAGTTGGTTTGCCAGTCGTTCATCACGTTGGAATGATTCTGGAAGTTCTGCAAGGGTAATCTCACTTGGTTTGTGCATGTTTCCATCAATATCCGGCAGCCATGCCTTGGTAACTAATAAATTGCCAAAAGAATCAGATAGAACATTCTTACACGAACCATTACCGTAATTCTGCCACGTTGCCTCCTCCACAACCCCCTTAATATAATCAACATTGGGAAGCGCTATATGATTCCAAATAAAAGCACTTTTTTCAGGTGTAGGAGAGTCGAGTGCAGGGCCCAATCCGTCAACCTGTATGTTAGGATCAAAACCATCAAGTCCTCTCTTGTGCCTACCATAATACCTCTCAACAACAACATAGCCTTGCCAATTTTTTTCTTTTCTTTTAATCCGAATACCACTCTCAATACCCAAATCTCTAAACAACTCAACGGCAGCACTTGGATACTTATCAAGATCAACAAAAGCACCAGTATCTGGTCCATCTAAAAGAAAGGAATCGGACGCGAAATACTTCCATAAATCAGTAAGATTAAGATTATCATCCTTGTAAATTCCAATCCAATTCACTAAGTTGTTCCGTTCAAAATACATCCGCAGAGCATCTATTCCAAAATAGAGTCGATTCGGTTTAAGATAAATTGGAAAGTTTGCATTCGGGTTTTCCGCGAGAATAAAATGCGTGTTTTGCAATTCAGTTTTAAGTTTCATTTTTCTGGGTGGCTTATCAGTTTTATACGCGCGGGTAATTTTCTTGAAATCATTCATGTGCTCTTTGATGGGAACTCTCGGCGGGTTCCCTTCGTATCTTGAAAGTATAGTTTCTATTACTTCGTCAACAATATCCCATTGAGGAATTTTCAACTTCTGCAAAAACTCACGAACTTTTTTAGTGACAGCCACAGAGGAATAAATTCCGAGAGGATTTTTACACCACAACACGTTTTCGACTCCAAAATAGAGTTGATCGGGTTTGAGATAGATTAGGTTATCGGCACGCGAGTCCTTTGTAAGAATAAACGACGTTGTCATCAATTCTTCTCGTAACTGCTGTTTCTTTGATTCAGAATCATCTGCCTTGTACGCTTTGACTATTTTAGTAAAATCTTTATTAAACTCTGCCCTTGGTATCGCACGTGTACTATCGCGATACTTTGGAAAAATATCATCAAGAACCTCAGTGACAACATTCCGTTCAGAAACGCCGATCTTGTCAAGGAACCTACGTGCCTTTTCATGTTGAGACTTATTCTTACCATACGAATAGACCCCTGTAGCAACGTAGTGGAAACCGTCTTTCTGTGTCCCGTCTTTTGGAGGGTCAGATTTCATATCATCGTTGGAAAAGCGACACTCACTGGCAATTCTATAGTTTTTATCGCTACAACGAACAATGCAAAGGTTGGATAATTGGTCCTTACGTACTTGAAAAGCCGAGTCCGAAGCAGATAATAGAAAATCGCCAAGGAACGCATACAGTTTTTGGTGCCACGCATCCGACTTTTCGTTCAACCACTTTGTTACATCTTCAAAGGTCTCCAGTACTTCTACCAAATTTGTAATAGTCCATGTAGAAATCTTCAACATGGATAGAAAATTGTCGGCCCGTTGGTTTTTCTGTTGCGGGTTTGCAATCCACAACGGTTGAGAACAACGTTTACCTAGGAGGGTTGCCAAATCTTTGTCGTCAATCAGATCAGATAATTTTTTTTGACCCTGGTAGCACTCCGACGCTGGAGTATGTCCCTTCTGTTTCATCGGTGTCAGTTTCTTCTGTTTAAATTCTTCAATTAACCGTTCACGGATAGGATTATAAAAAGGAGATAGATCATCTTTGTCATTAGGCAAAGTTGCCAGAAATCTCATATCTAACAATCCTTGGTCGCGGATGGAATGCATTGATTCAGCAACTAAATCTGCAATGTGATCGCGCAATTCATCGTTAGCCGGACAATCTCGAACGCTAGCGCGCGCAACAGTTGAGGCAAATGGGGCATGTATGTGGAATCGTAGATTGGAAAGTTCTTTTATTGCTGGAAAATAGATGCAGACCTGACCAGGATTTAATGGTACGATTTTCCAATTCCCGCTTTTAGTTTTATCCATGCTAAAAGCAATTGCTATTTCACAGCATTTAGGTTTATCGTCTTCGTCTTGAACATCAACCTTTTTCGTAAATCGGAGATAGTATGTGGACTTGGGTGTTACACCTTCTGGGTGCTTGACAGAAATTTCAATTCTGTTTCTATCATCAGCATTTTTTTTTCGCTCCAGAGATCCCTTCTTTGAATCAGGTAGGTTGTAATTTATCTGATGGATATTGTTCAAAAACAGTAATGTATTTTCGTTTAGTTCTCGGAGATTCTTTTCTATTTCAGCCACCGCTTTTTCGGGTGTTTTTTTGGGGTTGTCAAAAGGGAAGACAAAGCGAGTCTTCCGCGCACCGAGTGTCCCTTCGGACAGGCCTTCCGTATCGGGAACAAGCATGTTGCGAATGCGGAAGTGGAATGGACCGGATTCAATCTCTGGTGTGTTAGTGTAGACAAATACAGCCTTGAAGCCGATGCCAAATTCACCGATGTTAGTAGGATGATCTGCCTTAGTACTATTACCAATATTTGTTATGGACTCCACATCGTTTATATCAAACAGTTCGGGCCCGTTATGTTCAAATTCTAGTCTATCAGCATTAAGAGTAAACTGAACTTCCGATGCTCCGGCATCTTCTGCATTCTGGAGAAGCTCATAAATAAAGTGTGCATTATCTGGGTACAGGTCAGTAAGCCAACGTTTGAAACCTTCAAGCATTTTATTCTCAATAAGTTCTTTGAGTAGTCTTTTACGATCTGCAGATAACTCATTAATCGTCATTGTCGTCCACCTTTTTGATAAAATATTGTGATTTATCTCGGACATCGGTTTCACAGAAGCGTAATTTTGCTTTCATATCGCGCTAATGTCTCTTACTAAAACGAATGCTCGTTTTTAGTTCACTATTCCCAATGAAAATTCAAGAATAAAATACGGAGGCATTCAATTCTCTGAAAAATTCTTCAAATTCCCAGCTGGTCTCGGATAGCGAATATTTACAAATCCGCGTCATCCGTGTAATTCGCGATTCAGACAATTTGAAAGTTGAATATTTCTGAGGATGAATCTGCAAGGTTTTTACCATAGAGCGATCCAAGGCATCTTGAGGGGTATCTCTCATCCTGCAAATCCTGATTCAGACATGCCTCATTCCTAATCCTTACTCCATTTCGGAAGGTCTGCCTCGAGCTCCTTCGGCCATTTCCGCGTTAAATCTTCACCACAGTATCGGCACTTTACGGCCTCTACCCTTATCAACTCCGCGCAAGATGGACACTTCTTCATCTCACCACTTTGAACGGCTTTTTTCTCAAGTTTCTCCTGATTTTTAGGCATAACCAATGCCAAAATTAGACCAAAAGGACCCAGAAAAAAGCCAAAGGCTAACCAACCACAACTGTTTCGACCCTTATTATTGGCAACCACAGCACTAATAACACCACATAAGACCCATATAAAAGTTGTCTCCATTGGTATTTACTTGGCCCTCCTTCTTATTTCTGATCGGCGCGCCATTTCTCGAAATCTGCCTCAATCTCCTCCGACCATTTGCGGTCTATTTCGCCGGATGTATATTTGTCCTCTTGTAGCGGTTGATGTCCGAATCTGTCTCGGAGTGCGATCTCTTCATCAAGTTTAACGATCTGCTGCACGTCGGGCTGTTTGGGTCAAGGCGAGTTCCAAAAAAGCGACCGCCTGTTCACGAGAAACAGACGGAAATCCCTCAAGAAAATAGTCAAGATTCTCCCCAGCTTTTAGATGATCAATGAGTGCCTTTACGGGCACCCGTGTTCCCGTAAATACCGGAGCCCCTCCGTGAATCTCAGGGTCCTGGTTTATTACTTGATCAGGTTTCATATTTAGAAATCCCCTTGTTATTCGGGAATTTGAATCTCACGCCATTTTGCGAAATCTGCTTTAATACAGGTTATGCGACACCGCCTACAAGCGCAGGCATATTTTCTACTATCGGTTTTCGAGTTGTCGGCGGAGTTGTTCTAATTCACGTTCTAACGCCTGCCGCCGATCCGTCTCTTCTGCAGCCCGGGCTTCCGCTTCTGCGCGAAGGTCCCGTTCTGCTTCCACACGGAGTTCCGCTGCTTCCATACGCTTTTTTGCTGCAGCGTGAAGGTTCCGCTCCTCTATAGCTGTCGTGATCGGGGTGCCATCGGGTAGATACGGACGCAACAACCGGACATGGCTATGGTGTTGATCTGTCCACCGAAAGGACAGGTTTAATGACTCGCTGAACAAGGCACCGCGCGTATCAGGGAGTATCTCAACAATGGTACCTGAAGGCTCCCGCCGCCACCCGCGAAACTCTGCAGGTTTCTCCATCTCAGGTTGATGGAGGAAGTACTCTTGTACCCCCATATCCCGCAGATAGATATGTACCTTTTCTTCTCGGTCCTCATCGGCTGTTGAATCCGATAGGAACTCAAAAACAACCGTTGGTGTCGCACCTTCTGCCCAGGTGTAGAAACTCCTGCGGAGTGGAAATTTCGCTGCACCTAAAACGACATAAATATCGGGGGCGACACTTTTCGTGGCATCGCCTTCACGGTAGTAGATGAAGTTGTCAATACCGACATAGATGTGTGGTTGCGTTGCGAAATAACTGGAGATTTGTTCATACAAGATGCTGTTCTGTTCTCCGTGGAATCCGGTTGCGGGCATAGGTTCCTCGTCTTCATAAGGGTAGCCGGGTATGTAAACCGTGGGTTTTCCAGTCGCTTTTGCGAAGGTCGGCATATATTTGTGCTGTTTGCGTGCGAAGTCGTTAACAGGTTTCATGCTTCTCTCCATATCTGCGTGTTTTTCCTTTAATTTTAGCAAAAATGTGCGTCGTTCGCAATTTGGATAGCGGCTTGTGCGGCTATCATTCCTGATGCTCGCGCCATTCAGCAAAATCTGCCTCAATCTCTTCCGACCATTTGCGATCTATTTCACCCGGCGTATATTTACCCTCTCGCAACCGTTGATGCCCGAACCGGTCTCGGAGAGCCACCTCTTCGCCTTGTTCGACCACCTGCTGCGCAAAATGCGGCGGGATAAAGATAACACCGCCGCGCCTCCCTAAAACCACATCACCCGGTAGAACCGTCGCCTCCGCAATGCGGATCGGGACGTTGATGCCAGTAAGTGTAACGTTCGCAATCCCTGTCGGATCCACACCGCGCACAAACGTAGCAAAATCAGGCAACTCGTAAATGCCGTCCAAATCCCGGATACCACCGTCAATGACCATACCGGTTCCGGTCTTGGCATAGATGGAATTGCCGAGGTTATCACCAGCGAAGGTGCCGTCCTTCACTTTACCGAAGAGATCCACGACGATCACATCATCGCGGACGAGCGTATCAATCACCCACGAGTTTTGACCGCCGACGCGTCCCTCTTTTTCACCTTGTGCAGCGATAGCATCGTTAAAATCAGGACGGATCGGCACAAACGCACACGTCACCGCTCTACCAACGAGGACTCGATCCGGATGGAGGTTCATCCAATCACCAGCGAATTGGAACTTATAGTTGTTACCGTTGAGGACACCCCACGCCTGCTCAATACTGATAGCCTTCATTCGCTGAATGATATCATCGGGAACACGGGGTCGTCCGTCAGGAAACCGTTCACCTTCCCATAAGTGCGTCATCGCGAGGATGCTCTCTTTATCAATAAGTTGCATGTTCTGTTCCTTCCGTAAAACAACCTCGCGATATGGAGATTGTCGTAGGGACGAGGTTACTTCGTTCTACAGTCCCGCGTTTTCCCAGACTTGATCGAGTGATTCAGCAGTGGCTTTTGCCGCATCGGCGGGTGCCATGCCGTTCACCTCTTGGCTAAACGGTTCCGGTGTCACAGGTCCCTCGTAACCGATCTCCGTCAGAATCTGCATCAATTCAGTGAGCGGGATCACACCCGTCTCAGCAGGGAGGCATCTGATGTTATCAATCTGGTCATCTGGATCAATGCCCGCAGGCGCATCGTTGATATGGACGTAAACAACATCCGATACGGAGAGTTTGCGAACATCGTCGGTCGTGGAGCGGCAAGTGTACCAGTGCCACGTATCGAACAGCAATCCAACGTTCCCCGTCCCAACAGCAGCGGCAAGCCCTAACATCGCATCCATCGAATAGGCGAAGAGGTATTTGGAACCCTTGCGGCTCGTTGCGGGTCCGATGAACTCCAGTCCGATGGAGTGCCCGTGATCTTTGAGAATCTCGGCAACACCACGCAACCGTTTAACAGAAAAATCCCAATTCTCCTGATACGTCATATCGTTTGAGGCGGGACCGACAACGGTGGTCGTCCGGTAGCAACCGAGTTCCGCAGCGAGTGCCGCGCGTTCCGGTAGCTGCGCCAAACCGGCATAATAGTCGGCATCGGGACCGCGCCAATTAACACCGAAACCCCATCCACCCATCGCAATACCCGCATCTGACCAGAGATCCTTGACGTATTGCACAGAGTGTTCTTGTGCGATTTGGTTGGCTTCGTCGATATTCAGATCAAGACCTTCAAAACCGGCGTTCTTTGCGAGGTCTAACCCTTCTCTCATATTTGCCCGGATGCCAATCGCTCCCGTGCTCAGGTTCTTAAACATGTTTTTATATTTCCTTGCGGTTCGATCAGGCGAGTTAGAAACTTTTACGTTCTTTCCCGTAAAGTCGCCCTCCATTTTGCGGCGTACTCGCCCATAAGCGATCTGCTTCATTACGGGCTAACGTTTTAGAACCTCACTGTCTCTAATCCAGCGAATCCTCTTATCCTATAAATCCTGATTCAGACAATCTTTTCGCCGCGCAAAACTTTCGCAGCGACAGCCCACGGATAATCCGCATCCTCCGCTTTGGCATCGCGATACGTCGGAATCCAGACCCAGCGTTCTTCGCCGGAACGGTTCGGATGGCTGGAATGGAGCGTCAAATCGTGGAAAAAGACGGCACCCCCCGCTTCGATCTCCGCGGTGACAGCGAGGTTTTCATCCACTGCACCCGGACGGAGCCGATTCCCAAACCCGTGTCCGTCATTCGCATCGCCGTCGTGGACAATCGCGGATTTGTGGGAACCCGGAAATAACTTGAGGCATCCATTCTCAACGGTCGCATCGTCAAGTGCCACCCAAATCGAGACCTTGTGTGCACCGTGCCAATAGTGCCAATCTTGGTGCCAAGGACTCGCGAACGTCGTTGATTCACTCTTGAAAACCACCTTGTCGCTCAGAAACTCGATATCAGGCGCAAGGAGGCCTTCCAAAATGTCGAGTAATCGTGCGTCACCGACTGCGGTTTGAAAAACAGGACTCCGTGCAGCTAAACCTACATACACACCGTGTCCAGCGACTGCACCTGTTTCTGCTTTAACGGCTTCCAGAATGTTAATACACTCAGACTTAAGCCGTTGCGCTTCGTCTCGCTTAAACAAGTTCGGCGCAATAGCGAAACCGGTATCCACGAAATCGTTGTGCAGCGTTGTTATATCAAGGGTCATTTTTCTTAAGCCTCTACGGATGAGTCAATGTGAACTTCGCGTCCTGTCTCACCACTTTTGAGCAGCCCTTCCATCATCTGCTGGACAATCAGTCCGTGACGGAGCGGTGCCTGACAGGTTACGTCATCTAAGATACATTCAATGAAGTGGTCTGCTATCGCATCCCACGTCTTGCCGTATTTGCTCTTTGGCGGCTTCCCGTCTATATCCTCAAATTCACCTTTTTTGTCGGTTCGGTAGAGTCGCAAAGGACTCATCGTCGCCCCTGCCTCTGTACCGAACAACTCGATCTGAAATTCGTCGGGTTGGTGCGATGCCCAGAAACTTTCGACCTGCAAACCGACACCACCTTCAAAGGTAATAAACCCGCCAGCATAATCGTCGGAGTCATATTTCTCGTAGATCTCTTTAGGTGCTTTCGTGCCTCTCCAGTAGCCGAGGCCTCGGGGACCGAACTTCGCACCAGCAGCACCCAGTACAGCGATCGGCTTCGGCAGTCCGAGGATCCACCACGCTGAGTCAAGCACATGGACACCCATATCTCGGAATGCGCCGCCCCCTTTCTGGATGAAACCGAGATTCCATGCGGGGATACCACTCCTGCGAACGCTCCGTGCCCGAGCGTAATAGAGTTCTCCAAAGTAGTCATCGCGTGCGAGGTTACCGAGGTATTGGCATTCCTTCCCAAAACGCGTCGAGAGCGACATCATATTGACGACACCCGCCGCTTCTGCTGCTGTAACCAATTTTTGTGCCGCTTCCTCAGAATCAGCGAGCGGTTTCGTTACCATGACATGCTTACCGTTCCGCACGGCTTCTAACGCGATTGGAACATGCCACTGATTCGGTGTGCCGACGAATACTGCGTCGATATCATCGGCTTGGCACATCTCTTTGTAATCTGTGTAGAATTTGACCTTGCCCGGTAAATCTTTGGCGAAGGCTTTCATCCGATCTTCGAGTAGATCGCAGAGTGCGACAACATTGCCTCTCGGATTCATGGCGAGTGCTGTGCCGTTGGGTTTACCAATACCCATACCGACGACACAGATGCGGACCTGTTTTTTTGCTGATGCCATAATAGTTGTCAGTTATCAGTTGTCAGTTACGTCAAAAATAGTTGTTAGTGTTGACCAAAAACCATTAAAACGTGAACATTCCTTGACAAGCATCAACCGACTTTCTCCTTTTCAATTATTGTGGGTTCCCTTGGTGATCCAGGGCGGGGTTAACCTCGTTTTTAACAGGCTTAATCGTCTGAAGGTATGCCCAAATCGCTTTCAAGTCTTCATCGTTCATTTGGGCATAGTGTTTTACTGGCATAGGCGGCAAAATCTTCCGATTGCTTTCCACACCTTGATGCCGTCCAATACGCATCGCTTGGATGAACATCTCCTCTGTCCATTCGCCTAACCCCGTCTCTTTATCCGGGGTCAAATTTGAGGCGAAACTGGTTCCAAACGCACCTGAGAAGGCTGATAACTGCGGAGCAGTTACGATGAAAATACCTTCTCGGATCATACGGAAGTTATAACGTGGGGAAGGCTGTCCTGCGGGGTGTCCAGCGAGGTACATATTCATGTTATAATCGGCACCTGCACGCGGCGTATGACAGTACCCACACGCAGCAACTGCGTCTACGAGGTATTTACCACGCTGCACCATGTCACTTTGACTCTCAACGGAACGGATGTTCAGCGCAATAATAGTACCTACAACAAGCACTACCACAGAAAATATTAAGAGATTTCGATACATTCAATAAGTTCTCCTTTGGTTTCAAATCTCGGACAAAATTTAGCACATTCTGGAAATAGATGCAATAGAAATTACGGAAAAAAGGCGCGGTCTCAAACCGCGCCTATATTGCAATTTTTTTATAGTAAAGCCCATAATTATTTACACATGCGAGGGGAACCGTAGGG
Organism: Candidatus Poribacteria bacterium; assembly: GCA_022819945.1. GTDB lineage: Bacteria > Poribacteria > WGA-4E > WGA-4E > WGA-3G > WGA-3G. The sequence continues at coordinate 148,185 of JAJEGI010000051.1, read as the reverse complement.
GTTGGGTAACCCAACCCCTACGAGCTCCTAAAAACGATAGGATAACTTCGCATAGTAAAGTCCACCGTTGAAGCCGAAAGGTGCAGCCCTCCGGTCATACGTGAAAACCCCCGGTGAATCCGCAATGACGGTTCCCGTACTATCTATTAGGGTACCGCCACGGGCTTGACCTACCTTGTTTAGATCAGGCAACTGATTAAAAAAATTATTTATCCCTACTGTCAAGACTAAAGATTCATTGAGTTGATATGTCCCTTGCATATCAGCGAGCCATTTTCCACTATAGGTTTGCCGCTGCGCACTCGCGCCGCTTCCCTCTTGAACGGTGTAACCCCCGAAGTAGCGTAAAGCAGATCCGATCTTGACGGATCCGATGATATAATCCGCTGTAAAATTGATACGCGTGTTAGGTTGCCACTCCTCAAGGATAGAGCGTTCGCGTTCTGGAAAAAGCACTTCCTCAAGACCGATCAGGATAGGAGCCGGAGCCTCTACATCACCGATAACTTCAGTATCCGCCCACGTCGCCGCGACTTTAAAATTTAAGACAGACGCATTGTCAAATGCATGTAGATAACCCGCTGCTATATCAATACCGCGAGTGCGTGTTTGTGCCACATTCGTGAAAACTTGTGCCTGATTGACACCCGCTTCTGCTAAGACAAGCAGAGTATCGGCTTTAAAACTTCCGCTTAAAACAATCCGATCATCAATGTCTATCTCGAATGCATCAAGCGTCAGCCATAGGTTCTGAATCGGTTTGACAACGATACCACCAGACACATTGACTGAGGTCTCTTCTTTAAGTTCTGGAATGTTGAGTGTACGCGCCGTATCGCCATCATTGCGAAATGTCCCAACTTCAAAAGGTAGGAGTTCTACGGTGTCCCCATCGCCATCAAAATCCTTATCGTCCGCTTTGAATTGCGTGCTAATGTTGTTGAAATAGAGTTGTTGGAGTGAAGGTGCGCGGAAACCGGTACTCCCTGCAGCACGTACGGCAATCTGTTTCGTCAGGTCGTAGCGAGCCGTCGCTTTTCCAGTGAGGGTGGCACCAAAATCACTATACTGTTCACCGCGCACCGCTGCGCCTACAAGCAAACCTCTCCCCGATTGTCCGCCCAGGTGGGATTCAAAATCTGCGTAACCTGCAATGTTAGTTCGGCTTTCGTCTACTTCGTTATCAGGTCGGAAACCCGGAAAAACTTGGATACCACCAGCAGCACCTTCTGCACCGAGACCTGCGTTGAACCAAGAAACAGGTTCACCGGCTCGGATGCCATAACCTTCCCTACGTAACTCAAAACCTCCGGCAAGGTTCACCAATGAAGATTGATACATAAGTGGATACGTAACGTCTACATTAAAAGCCGTTTGATTAAGTCGGAATCCACCAGAATCGGCGTTGGTCGGACTACCAGATCCATAAGACGCATTCAATGAATTGGAAACGAAAAAGTCAAAGGTATTCAGACCGTGATTGAAACTGACATCAACATTTAAATCTGTTGCAGCGTGTTTCCAAGTCCCCCCCAATGCGATGGAAACATCTTCAATCGCTGTGTTAATTTCAGGAAGGAATCCATCTGGATAAATCGCCTTCACATTGCGACTGACATCCTTGGAATTGCGATAGAAGCCCGAACTATTGTTTTCGCGCGTTGAGTAACTACCGAATGTGTATAATTCTAACGCTTCCGTCAGTGGTAAGCCAAAATTGTAGACCCCAACTTTTTGTGAAGCATCAGTATCACCGATCCGGAAGTTTTTCCGATGAAAATAATATTCGCGCCGGTCAAACCAGCCCGGTTTTTCACCTATCACATTTCCATTTGCGTCTTTTATCTCAATCATAGTGTCAGGCGGTCTGCCAGGGTCCACTTCTACCCAATCGTATTGTTGTGTACCTGTGAATCCTGCGCGGTTTGTGCGATACCTGTCGCGCCATTCCACCGTAAGATTCAGGAAACCAGAATCACCCACATTTACGCCATAATTCCCATTTCCGATCCATGTATCACCATCCCCTTCGTAAGTCTGTCCCCAATAGACGTCGGCATCACCGGCATTCACATCATTTTTCAGGACAATGTTGATAACACCAGCGATGGCATCGGAACCGTACTGCGCAGCCGCGCCATCGCGTAGCACTTCAATCCGTTCTATCGCCGCGGACGGAAGCGCATTGAAATCTGTTCCAGAAGTGCCGCGGCCAACCGAACTGTTTACGTGGAGCAACGCGCTTTTGTGGCGACGTTTACCGTTGACCAGTACCAATACCTGATCGGGACCTAAGCCACGCAAAGTCGCTGGTCTCAACGCATCTGTACCGTCGCTAATTGTCGAACTTGGAAAGTTAAAAGAGGGAACCAACATCTGAAGGACGCGACCCGTCTCAGATTGACCCGTAAGGCTAAGTTGTTCTCTGGTGACAACATCTATCGGCACGGGTGCCTGCAGTGCTCTTCTGCCTATACTACGGGTACCTACCACCACGACTGCATCCACAGTTTGGATCGGCGCAAGGCTCACCGTCACTTCGGTCTGTCCAGCCGTAAGCTTCATTCGCTTACTGGAAAATCCGACTGCAATTATATTTAGCAATCGCGCACCGGTCGCGTCGCTAAACATGGCAGTACCAGAATCATCTGTTATCTCTTCCTGTTTGCCAATTTGCACTTTTGCTTCTCGAACGGGATTTCCGTTCTGATCTTGGACGACTACCTTAAGTGCTTCAGCACTCCAGGCCGTCGGTATTACTGATGCAATTCCGAATAAAATCGCGACAACGCACCAGAAATATCGTCTCTTATTTAAAAATAACATTTTGATACCTTCTCTGTAGTATGTATGAATTCGGTATAAATAATAGGTAAATGGTAATCAAGAAATAAAAGTCATAAAGAAAACTCCTTACGGTATAAGGACGTAAACAACCCTTACCAAAAGGAGTTTTCTATGAATATTACACCACTTCTTTGTGGTATTTGTGTGAGACAGATGATTTCTTATTGAGAATTAGTGTTCTCTAAATCCTTACATCTGACTTACATCTTTATAGGAGTACTCTAAAAACGATAGGATAACTTCGCATAGTAAAGTCCGCCGTTGAAACCGAAGGGTGCGGACCTTCTCGAATATGTGAACACGCCGTCTGATTTAACAATTTCATGCCCTGTGCTATCCGTTAAAGTGCCCCCGCGTGACTGACCAATTTTATTTGGATCAGGTACTTGATCGAACAGATTGTTCGCACCGATGGTCAGCGAAAGCCCTTCGTTCAGTTGATAATTGCTCTGGATGTCGGTGAGCCATTTTCCACCGTAGGTCTGCCGCGCCGGGTCGTCACCGCTTCCCTCTTGAACGGTGTAGCTGCCGAAGTAGCGCAAAGCGCCGCCGATAGTGAGATCACCCATCATGTAATCCGCGCTGATATTAACGCGAGTGTTCGGCTGCCACTCCTCAATCATAGAGCGTTCCTGTGACGGGAAGAGTGTATCTTCACGTCCGAGGAGAATTGCCGGTGCATCCACATCACCAATAACTTCGGTGTCCGCCCATGTCACCGCAGCTCTCAAATTAAGCAAAGATTCATTGTCGAAAGCATAGAGATAACCTGCAGCGATGTCAACGCCTTGTGTGCGCGTCTGTGCAACATTGGTGAATACTTGTGCACTACTCGCACCCGCTGCAGCTAATGCGGTTATGTCATCAGCACTGAAACTACCACTCAGAACGATCCGGTCGTCGATTTGAATGAGAAATCCATCAACCGTCAGCCACATTTTTTCGATCGGTTTCAACACGAAACCACCCGAAACGTTGAATGCGGTCTCCTCTTTCAGTTCAGGAATACCGAGTGCACGTGCAGCATCGCTGTCATTACGGAAGGTGCCGACTTCAAGGGCTATTAGTTCTTCTGTATTTCCGTCTCTATCGAGATCGTCGGCATCTACTTTGAATTGTGTGCTGATGTTGTTAAAGTAGAGCTGCTGCAAGGAAGGGGCACGGAAGCCGGTGCTCCCCGCAGCACGTATCGCAACCTGTTTCGTCAGGTCGTAGCGAGCCGTCGCTTTACCTGTGACAGTCGCACCGAAATCGCTATACTGCTCGCCCCGCACCGCCGCGCCAACGAGAAGCCCTGCTCCGGGTTGTCCACTCAGATAAGATTCAAAGTCTGCGTAACCCGCAATATTGGTTCGACTTTCGTCCACTTCGTTGTCGGGTCGGAAGCCTGGGAAAACTTGGATACCGCCGGAAGCACCATCTACACCGAGGCCTGCATTAATCCATGAGAGCGGTTCACCTGCCTGGATGCCGTAACCTTCCCGACGGAATTCGACACCACCGGCAAGATTGATAAGCGACGACTGATAGTCCACCGGATACGTGATATCTAAGTTGAACGCCGTTTGCGAAAGTTCAAAGCCGCCCGCATCTGCCGACGTTGGACTGCTCGGACCATAAGACGCATTCAGTGAATTTGAAATGAAGAAGTCAAATGTGTTCAATCCGTGATTGATACTGACATCAACATTCAGGTCAGTCGCTTCATGCGTCCATGCCAGACCTAAAGCGAGGGAGGTATCCCCAATGTCAGTGTTAATTTCTGGCAGGAATCCGTCTGGATAAATTTCGGTGACGGTTCGTGATGCTTGGTTAGCTCTACGATAGAAACCGGCACTGTTATTTTGGCGCGTGGAGTGCCCACCAAAAGAGTAAAGTTCTAAGCCCGCCGCTAACGGGAGCCCGAAATTGTAAAATCCGATTTTTTGGGACGAATCGGCATCTCCAATTCGGAAATTCTGCCGTTCAAAAGTGTATTCGCGCGGGTCAAACCAGACCGGTTTTTCTGTCACGGTTCCATCATCATTTTCGATTTCAAGAACATGGTCTGCCGGTCTGCCTGGATCCACATCCACCCAATCGTATTGCTGCGTACCAGTAAGTCCAGCGCGGTTTGTGCGGTATCTGTCGCGCCATTCAGCCGTGAGATTCAGGAAACCGGCTTCGCCGACTTTCGTACCGTAGTTGGCGTTACCGGTCCATGTATCGCCATCGCCTTCGTAGGTTTGTCCCCAATAGATGTCAGCATTGCCTGTATCAATATCATCTTTGAGCACGATATTGATAACACCCGCAATAGCATCGGAGCCGTATTGCGCTGCTGCACCGTCGCGTAGTACCTCAATCCGCTCTATCGCCGCGGACGGAATCGCGTTGAAGTCTGTTCCAGCAGTACCACGTCCTACCGACGTATTGACGTGTAACAATGCACTCTTGTGGCGACGTTTGCCGTTGACCAGCACAAGCGTTTGGTCAGGTCCCAAGCCACGCAGCGTTGCGGGACGTAGGGCATCTGTACCATCACTAATCGTTGAACTTGAGAAATTGAAGGAAGGGACTAACATCTGAAGTACACGCCCCGTCTCAGATTGACCCGTAAGGCTGAGTTGTTCTCTATTAACCACTTCTATCGGTACCGGTGCCTGCAGTGCTCTTCTACCTATACTACGGGTACCGACCACTACAACCGCTTCAACGGTTTGGATCGGCGCAAGGACCACCGTCACTTCGGTCTGTCCAACAGCTGTATTAAGCCGTTTACTTGAAAATCCGATTGCTATTACTGTTAGTGACTGCGCACCTGTCACGTCGCTAAACATAGCGATCCCGGAATCATCTGTCGTCTGTTCTTCGGTTCCAATTTGTATTTTTGCTGCGGAGATAACGTTCCCATTTTGATCCTGAACGGTTACCTTAAGTGTTTCGGCACTGGCAACCATCGGTATTACTGAGGCAATTCCGAAGAAAATTGCTATAACACACCAGAAATACCGTTTATTATCTGAAATTGACATCCTCTAATTTATACCTCCTAATGTTGTGTAAAAAATAAAGTAGGCAGATCACTACTTCCTGTAATGCCCATAATTATTTTTATTTGTTGATACTCTTTAAAATTATGCATTATTTTTTTCACAAAATGCAAATTATTAAAGGAACCTAACTTGTTACCTAATTTAACATTAATTTCTCACCCAAGTTGCTACCTAAGCAGAATACTGATTCAATCATATAAACCAGTATTAAGTCAATTATTATTCATAGGTATAAAAATAATATAATTCTGTCCTAATACATAAATTATACCTATGTATAACTTATAAGTCAAACTAAATTTGTAACTAACTCCAAACTGAGAGAAATCTACATGATGTTCAAGCAAAATGAGATCTGAACACCTATAGTCCTCATAGGGGCAACTTGGATTAATTTCTATATCTGTTTATATAATGCACCAGAATGATCCAATTATACATTATCTCAAAGGCATCAATTTAAATCTCTGGCTGTAGGATTCTGACTGCGAAGCACTCTGGGTCGCGATCCTCCAAAATCCACGAAATTTATGCAATCCGCGATTCAAATTAACTGACAACTATTCCGCTGACAGTTAATACTCTGAAAACTGAATACCTCTGTTCTGTTACAGTATCGCTTTTTTTGACAATAAACTCTGTTTTTGTGCTAAAATCAATACAGACCATAACAACTGATGACTTTGGTGGGCAGCAGCTCTGTAGTAAGGTGTGATTTTTTATCAGAGTCTACAAACGCGTCAAACGTCTATTTCGACATCAGAAAACGGAGTGGAAACCGAATCCTTAGAAACATGCACGGCTTGATGATGAACTATCCATTGACGCTCGCGCAGATTATAGAACATGCACACTGGATACATGGGGATAAGCAGGTGATCACATCGCTTCCCGACGGCACACTGCATCGTTATAACTATACTGCGTTATACAAGCGTGTGAAGCGATTGGCAAACGCTATCACCCAATTGGGTATTCAGCGCGGTGACAGAGTCGCAACTTATGCTGCCAACACCTATCAGCATTTAGAACTTTACTACGCGATTCCGTGCATCGGTGCTGTACTCCATCCACTCAATGTTCGCCTCTCTCCTGTACAATTGGCGCGAATTATCCATGAAGCAGAGGACAAATTGATCTTCGTTGATAGCACTTTTGCAGCGCAATTTAAGGCGTTAGAAAGTAAAGTTGAATGTAATCAAGTTATTAACTATGATCTGATGTCCGCGGATGCTGATACGCTTTATGAGCAACTAATCGCTAAGGCTGCACCCGAATATGCCTGGGATATCCGAGATGAAAACTGGGCGATGGGACTGTGTTACACCAGCGGAACACAAGGTGAACCGCGGGGGGTCCTCTACACGCATCGCTCCATGTTTCTCCACACATTGGCGGCGAATCAAGCCGATGTCTTCGGATTGACAGAGGCGGATGTCGTCCTACCGCTCGTCCCGATGTTCCACGCCATGGCGTGGGGACTGCCTTACGCAAGTATGTTTACCGGCGCAGATATCGTACTATCCGGTGCCAAACCCGCAAATATTGCTACCCTTATTGCTGAAACAGGGGTCACCGTCGCTGCAGGCGTACCGACAATCTGGGCAGATGCCTACCCCAAATTACGCGACAGGAAGCAGGATATTTCCACGTTGAGACGGTTAATAGTCGGCGGAGAAGCGATGCCGTTGTCCCTCATTGAAGCCTACGAAAAGGAACTTGGCGTTGAGGTTTGCCACGCTTGGGGAATGACAGAGATGTCCCCGACGGGAACGTTATCAAAACTGCGTGGTTCGCATCGGAAGTTGGCGGATGCTGAAAAATGGCGAATTAAGGCAAAACAAGGGAGACCGGTACCGGGTGTTGAACTCCGGCTTGCAACTGAAACGCCTAACGGTTTCACAGAACTTCCTTGGGATGGCAAAACAATCGGGGAACTACAGGTGCGAAGTCCTTGGGCAGCCAATAGTTACTATAAAGTTGAACCCACTGCGGAACACTTCACAACCGACGAATGGTTACGCACAGGGGATATCGCTACGATTGACGCGAACGGCTACATGCAAATTGTTGACCGAGCGAAGGCACTCATCCGAAGCGGTGGAGAGTCTATTTCAAGTGTCGCTTTAGAGACAGCACTTCTGAAGCACCCCGATGTCTGTGAGGCGGTGGTTGTCGGTATACCCGACAAGAAATGGGGGGAACGACCCGTCGCTGTCGTTGTACTTGCAGAACAAGCGGACGAAAACATTTCAGACATCCTCAAGCAGCACCTCACATCTGAATTCCCTAAGTTCTGGATTCCAGATAAATTTGTCTTTATTGATGAAATCCCAAAAACAAGCGTTGGTAAATCCGATAAACGCGCGATTCTTCAGATGTTCACACCAATGGTAAGAGAGTAACGTGAGGTCTCTATACCTTACCCCCTAAAGGAGGAGTTTTCATGAAAATGAAAGCCGCTATCTATACAGGAATTGAACAAATTGCCATCCACGAAGTTGAGCGTAACGAACCGCCGCCGGGCTTTGTACTCGTTGACACCAAACAGACAGGCATCTGTGGTAGCGATCTCCACAGTTATTTCGGACATTGGGGACAGTCGCATGAACACGCCGCAGGTCATGAAACATGTGGCGTGGTCGTAGCACTCGGTGATGGCGTGACAGAATTTGATATCGGAGACAAAGTCGCCGTGGAGTGTTTTTCTCACTGCGGTACATGCAAATATTGTGAGACCGGTCAGTATAACCTCTGCTTCAATAGAGCTTGGATCTCCCCAAACATGCACGGTGGATTCGCTGAATACACGGCGACACACCATTCCGGTCTCTTTAAATTACCGAAAGAGATGACGTTTGAACAAGGAGCACTCGTTGAACCGCTTGCTGTCTCACACCGTGCTGTAGCGCGTTCGGGTGCTAATTCTCGTGACACAGTCGCTATTATCGGTGGCGGCACCATCGGGCAATTCTGCTTAGCAGATGCCGTTGCTGCGGGTGTTAAGGAGACCTTAATCACTGTTAAATATGAACAACAAGCAGAGTTAGCAAAAGCACTCGGCGCAGATCACATTGTCAACATTAGCGATACCGATGTTCGAGAATACGTCAAGGATGTCACAAACGGTATCGGTTTTGATGCAGTGATTGAAACGGTGGGCGGCGCGGAGAACTTCAACACCGCGACAACTATCGTCCGGAAACAAGGGGCTGTCGTCCTTGTCGCGGGGTATTACAAACCGCTTGAAGTGAATCTGTCTACCATCGTCTGGTCAGAGGCGTTCATTACAGGTTCTAACTGTTACGGCTATAGTGGAATGGAGACGGACTTTGAAGCAGCGATTGAATTGATAGATTCTGGCAAGGTTGATGCCACAAAACTGGTAACGCACTACTATCCGCTTGAGGAAATCAGCGAAGCCTTCCGTGTATCTGCTGATAAAACCTCCGGTGCGATTAAGGTACACGTTTGTCAGGACTAACTCCTGCGTGGGTGAGGTTTGCAACCTCACCTATTTTATTTTTTCTGAATCTATAGGAGGGGCATCCGTTGTGGGTGCCCGCAAACTACAGATTTAATTTGACTCGTAAGCGGAAATAAGATATAATCCCTCATATTAAGGTATAATATTAACCGTTGGTAAATATATAGTTGGCTTAATAAGGATTCAACGGGATTAAATGGGATATGTTGTTTAGGTAGCAACTTAGGTTACAATAAAGGGATTCATACCATGCAAAACGGAAACCATACACTGAGTACTCAAGAGAGGGAACAGTTTTGGAGACAGGGGTACCTTGGTCCTTACACACTCTGTAGTCCCGAAGATATGCTCAACGTGCAACCGGAAATCGAAAAAGTACTTGAGACCGATGCCCCTGACCATAAAAATAGGGTGCACAACCGCCACCTTGATTCCACCTTGATTCACGATCTTGCCACGCACCCTGCTATCGTCAAACGGATGGCGTCTCTTTACGGACCAGATCTCCTACTCTGGCGGACAAACTTTTTCGTCAAAGAACCTGGAGCGAAGGAGATTCCGTGGCACCAAGATTTCAACTACTGGCCCCTTGAACCCCCCATTATTATTTCCGCATGGATTGCCGTTGATTCGGCGACTTTGGAAAATAGCTGCCTCCAGATCGTCCCCGGTTCCCATCGCAAAGTGATACCGCACGTGAAAGCGACACCCGATATGGCGTTCAACCAAATGGGCGATCTCGGGTTCGTTGATACGAGCAGTGTCGTCAATCTGGAGATGCAACCCGGGGAATTCGTCCTCTTTAATGAGCGCACCTTACATCACTCAGAGGCGAATCGCTCTGATAAACGACGTATCGGTTTGGCTGTCCGTGTTATTCTTCCTATTGTTAAAGTTTTTGACTGGGATGCACCGCAACACGAACTCATTGTCATTCATGGTGAAGATCCCGTCCAATTCAATCAGAGAGGTTAATCAGTCATAAGGAGAAGTCTTAATGAATCGTCAAATTACCCTCGCCTCTCGGCCCGTAGGGTACCCGAAAGCGTCAGATTTCAATTTGGTTGAAGTCCCCATTCCGAAACCCGAAGACGATCAAGTATTGGTAAAAACTATCTACCTCTCCGTTGACCCGTACATGCGGGGACGGATTAATGCCGCGAAGTCTTACGCTGCTAACGTCGAAATCGATGAAGTCATGGTCGGCAGTGTTATTGCGCAGGTTATTGAATCGAGGCATCCGAATTTTGGGATCGGTGATATCGTCAACGCGAATATCGGATGGCAGGAATATGGTGTCACCCCTGGCGACGGATTGCGGAAAATTGATCCAACAATTGCACCGATTTCGACAGGGGCAGGGATTCTCGGTATGCCGGGATTGACAGCCTATTTCGGGCTACTCGAAGTTGGACAACTTCAAGAATTGGAAACCGTATTTGTCTCTGGTGCCGCTGGAGCTGTCGGTTCCGTCGTTGGACAGATCGCAAAAATTAAAGGATGTCGGGTCGTCGGATCTGCTGGAACCGATGAAAAAGTTGACTACGTCGTTGATGAACTCGGATTTGATGCTGCTTTTAATTATAAAAGTGTTACCGATTATCACACGGAACTCCAGAAACTTCTTCCTGATGGTATTGATGTCTATTTTGACAACGTCGGTGGCCAGATAACGGATGCTGTTTTCCCGAATCTAAGAATCAAGGGGCGTGTCGTTATCTGTGGGCAAATTTCTCAGTATAATCTGGAGAAACCGGAGATGGGTCCGCGTTTCCTCTGGCACATGATTACCAAACGCGCCAGAATCGAAGGTTTCCTCGTCTCTGAATACGCTAACCGACATGCAAAGGCACTCGTTGAAATGGCAGAATGGTTACAGCAGGGTAGGTTGAAATATCGAGAAACGATCGAAGACGGTGGGATCGAAAGTGCCCCTGCGGCATTCATTAGTATGCTAAAAGGCGGTAATATAGGAAAACAACTCGTCAGCATTGCCGAATTAGATTGAAAGTTACAATCGGTTCGCGCGTGGTTTCCGAACCTCGCTATTTTTCGGAGGCACGGTTTTTAATGCCGCTTCACCTATAAACTGATGCCCTTTCGCTGCTCACGCTAAACTGGGCAGTCGTTCTAAAACGAGACACCCCGATTAGCGCAAGAATCCCAAATACAATAGTGTACAGAGTGATGTTTGGTAATTAATCAACACACCTTAACCTTGGCTGTTAGTGCAGCTATTTTTGAAATGAGGGCTTCCGAATGAACACACATCGCTTGATTTTTCTATTTTCGGTAATAATTCTTCTATTGGGTATTTGCCCGGATCTGATCTGTTGGGCAGAAGGTGTGATTGTCTTTGCCTATCGTGGGACTACCTATATGATACATCCGAATGATACTGTACCTACACTTACGCGCATTACGGAAGAAGGTATTTCTACCCCTTCGCCGGATGGCCGTTTTTTGGCAGCCGTAGACAGCGACCCTGATCGCCGCAATCTTCTCCATATCCGAGACCTTCCACTGGTAAGAAAATTCGTTCCATCATGTTGCAAGTCCATTCTTACGTGGATATTTCTTGGTCCCCGGATGGACGTTGGATTGTTTATGCTGGCAGTCCACAAAGGATAAGAGGCGGACGTGACCTGGACACCGAAATTTTTTTAATATCGCCAGATGGACGACGGAAACGGAAGCTACCGCACCCAATTGGCGAAAGACCCATAGGTTTTGTCTGGGCACCAGATGCGCAATCCGTGTTCTACAATCTCGTTTCAACGGACAGGCTTCAGGAGATCTGGGAGTCGAAAGTCAATGGGCAGGAGAAACCCAAGAAACATTTGCCATTCCCTGAACGTGCGGGTTTCTTAAGCCGTTACCCGTTCTATGCATTCTCACCGGACGGTAAAAAGATTGCCTACACACCGCTGCATGAAGGCGTATTTGTTGCTGATGTTGAAGGGAGGAACCACCGAAAAGTAGTCGAGCACGTTCATGAAGGCATATTTGTTGTGAATGCTGATGGGATAGACCTCCTCGAAGAAGTTGCCAATCGCGGCTTGCGGCAGTTCTTTCAAGTGGATTGGTCCCCGAATGGCAAATATCTGGTATTCTCTGTTGATATAGGTTTTGGTAATTATGGGCTCTACATCTATTCCTTTGCAGCTCAGAAAGTTCGGCGTTTAGTCCTTTTGCGAGATAGTCTCCCTATTTTGCCCCGCTGGGTTGGTGATTCCTTGCCAGTGCAACCCGAAAATAAAATGGCTGTGACGTGGGGCGGAATCAAGGGTTCAGAGAACTAACCTGAACCACTTACACCTACGCACACAGCCCAAATTCACGCCTAATATCCCTTCTCTTTATCGATGATGCTCAGAAGGGGTTTACCAACGAGAAGGCGTTCTAAGTTATCACAGAAAAGCCCAACCGTCCGATCCAAGCGAATGGGTGACCCCCCTGCGACATGTGGCGTAATAATTACATTCGGCAGATCCCATAACGGACTGTCCGCAGGCAACGGCTCTTCAGGCGTAACATCCAATCCAGCACCGCCAATCCTGCCCGACGTAAGTGCTCGGAGCAGTGCCGGTCCTTCTACAATCTTACCACGTGTGACATTGATCAGTAAGGCGTGCGATTGCATCTGTTCAAATGCTGCATCGTCAAACATACCGTGTGTTTCCGGTGTCAGTGGTGCGCAGATCGCAACAACATCCGATTCTGAAAGGAGTTCATGGAACCGATCCATCTGCCAGACTTCATGCACAAATGACGGTGCTTCAACCGCTTCGGGATCCACAGCGATGACACGCATATCAAACCCTTGTGCCCGGCGCGCAACATCAATCCCCGTGCCACCAAGTCCGACAATGCCGATTGTGCGTTCGCTCAATTCCCACGTCGCGTGACGGATCGACATCCGATTATCCCACGTCCGCTCGCGTACGGAACGTCCGATACCCCGTAGCAGTCCGAGGAGTAAAGCCCATGTCTGGTCTGCGAGATGCGGTCCAACGAAGCCTTTCGCGCTCGTCAGAATAACATCGCTCTTGACAAATTCAGGAAATAGCAAACCATCAACACCGGCTGAAAGGACTTGGACCCACTTCAACTGCTTCGCATTTTCAAAAAGTGATCGGTTAAACCCACCGAACACAATATTGGTGTCCACAATTTCACGCAGTGCCTCTTCTGAATTTTGTGGTCTCACAAGTGAAAGTTCGTTAGAAACCGATTCGATCTGCTGTTGCTGTTCCGATGTAATATCGGTGTTAATCAAAATTTTCAACTTGACATCTCCTCTATATAGTGGTATTCTATATACAAAATAAGCGAAATTCCTCCTAAAAAACACATTTCTCAGAAAAGGAGAATTCTACTGTGATTGATTCATCTTCTATGTGTCCGCGTGACCGCCGTAGACACATTATCTCTATTCCTATTTTGGCAATGAGTATATTTCTTGCTGCAATCTTCATCGCGAGTTGCGGTGACGAAGGCGACATCACTGAGGACCCCACCGGTATGATGCCTGAAACGCCTGAAACGCAGCCCACTACTCCGACCGACGAGCCAGTGGTCGTTGAGGAACCTGTCGTCGTTGAAGAACTGAAGGTCTCTTTTAAAGACGATATTCAACCCATCCTTGCTGCAGAATGTGCTATTGCGGGGTGCCATGCCGCACCCGGTGCCGCAGGGCTTGATCTCAGCAAATACGACACCTTCAAAAAAGGCGGAAATGGCGGTGTTGCATTCGTCGCGGGCGATGGCAAGGGTAGCCTTGTGGTCAAGCGTATTGATGGCGGCGGTATGCCTCTTGGCAGACCCCCGTTGGACGGCGACCAAATCCAACTCTTCATTGATTGGATCGATGAAGGTGCCGAAAATAACTAAACATTAGCGATACCATACCATTTCTGTCCGCTTCTGTCAAGACGAAAAGATTGTCAACATCTATGCTGTTTTTCTAAAAGGCGCATCTATTATGCGCCTTTTACCTCTATCTCCGTAAAATCTCCTCAAAACCGTTTATTTCTCTAATATCATCAAAATTATCCAAACTTTCGATTAGATCGTACACTCCCCAAAAACACCAATATTCAGTAACACAATTTTTGCAGTAGGCACTCAAATTTTGCGTTTTATGATACAAATTTTGCGTTTTGGCGGTAGAAGAAGGATTGCAAATTAATTTTCACTCCTTTGATGCAGCAGTTTTTTAGAAAAAAATGAGATGCAGAAACGTTTTTTACCAGCTCAGTGTACGCCTACGTTTTAAACCGTTGATAGTGCAAAATATGACCGGAATTCCAAGATTTTGGTTAGATATTGCGCTTATTTTAGAAAAATTGGCACGAAATTTGCCATAATATGATGTACATTAATCATTTTTTCAACATTTTATGCAACCTTTTCGTCTCATACACGCGTTTTTAACAGGGAGAATGCTATTTTGTCGGGAGAAAATATATGAATACCAGTGACTCCGCGTTAATTCGACGCACCTTAGATGGCGACCAAAGCGCGTTTACGATACTTGTGAACAAATACCAAAAATGGGTACACACCCTCGTTTGGCGGAAGATAGGCGATTTTCACATCGCTGAAGAGATCACGCAGGATGTCTTCCTGAAAGTTTACAAAAAGTTATCGACTCTGAAGCCCTCGGATCATTTTAGGGGATGGCTCTATGTGATCACGGCGCGGCACTGTATTGCATGGTTCCGAAAGAAAAAACTTCTGACGACATCATTGGACGCGATGCCAATATCGGAGTTAGAGGAGCTCTGCTATGCACAATATCAGACAGAACGCGATAAAGAAACCTCGCTTGAATCCCAACGCAAAATCGTTAAACGTCTCCTCCAGAAGCTGCCAGAGAGTGAACGCACTGTCATAACCCTCCATTATCTGGCAGAGATGTCTTGCGAAAAGATTAGTGAATTCTTAGGTGTTTCACCGAACACGATTAAAAGTCGGCTTCACCGTGCCCGGAAGCGATTGGAGAACCAAGAACATCTGCTTCACGAAGCCTCCAGTATTTTCCAAGTGCCCCCAACACTCACCGAGAATATCATGCGCGAAGTCGCACAGATCAAACCTGCTGCCCCTTTGGTCAGCAAACCTTGGATGCCGTGGGGATTCTCCCTCGCGGCGACCCTATTAATCATTCTGATGATAGGACACGGCACAGGCATGTTATCGCGTTTTCAGCGTCCCTACAACTTGGATGCCACATCGAAGATGACAGTGGAATTGATTGACACAACCATTGTCCGAGAGTTGAATCGTAAATCCGACTTGTTGACCCGAGTCGGGAGAGCCGATACCTCGACTAAAGACAGTAGATCTGCATTCCAAACGGAATCACCTTTGATGGCAACCGTACAAACAGACGGAAACGACATCTCAACAGCAAAACCACAATGGATTCAGACACAGGGCCCCGGAAACGTTTCTGAGCCGGGACTCTTTCTCACATCTGACAAATCTCTCTACGCTATTGCAAAAACAGGACTCTATCGACGCACAGAAGAGACGGACACATGGACATTCGTCAGTTCCATTGGTCCGAATCGAGAGTTTGATCCAGTTATGGCGGAACACGGTGAAACCCTCTATTTCCTGACATCCGATGAACTCTTAGTTTCAACCGATGGCGGTAAGACATTGGATGTTCTCAGCGCGCGACCCAAAGGACGTGTGATCGCGTTGGTTATCACAGATGGACATCAAGAAAGCAGCACAGAGCGGGCAGATATCACAATGTACCTCGTGCTCAGAACAGAAGTATTTCGTTCTGAGCACGCCGGTGAGCGGTGGGAGCCTATAGGGGAGACATTACAGGCTAATAGCGCGCCAGATATCGGCAGCTCCAGTTTCCGTATATGGGATGCTATTGCTATTGATAACATTCTGTTTGTCGGCACGAGTCGAGGACTTTTTCGATTCACGAATGCTTGGGAAAAATTAGCAGTACCGACCCGACGCGGCATCAATTCGTTGGCAGTCGCTTCCAACAGACTCTACATTGGGATAATCACTGATCCGCAGAATGTCCAAAATCAGAACACCACCCCTGCAATTTTATATTCGGTTGACTATGGCGATTCATGGATGGATATTACGCCTGATATCCATGAATTTCCAACTAAAGTAATAACTACTGTCCAAGTTGTTCCAATTGGAACAACACTTATGGCAGTAGGCCCCGGCGGTATGCTGTTGTCTTATGATGGCGGTGAAACGTGGACAGATCCTGGAGAGGACCCGTATGCCCATACACTTGGGGTTTTTCCTATTGTGGCGTTGGACGAAAATAATCTATACAAATCTAGTGCCACTGGAATTGATCGGTCAACGGATGGCGGTATTACGTGGCACCGCTTTACAACTGGGCTGGTGGATTCCCAGGTTCCCAGTCTGTTTGTGGTCAAAAATGCCGTCTACGCGCGAACACCTGCAGAAATGCTCAAATCTACAGATGGCGGCGAGTCATGGGGATTCGTTGGCTTGGGTACTAAAGGAAATGTTCCTCTGGCGGGACCGAAAGCGAAGGTTGCAGCAGCCAACGATGTCCTCTATGCCAGCAACACTGAACGTAATAATGTTAACCTCTTTCGTCTCTCTGATGCCGGTAATGTATTTCTACCGGTTGAAAGTGTCCCAGATTTTGAAGCAGACACTTCGCCCATAGGATGGCAGAAAAATCGTAGAAAAGCGTGGGAAAACGGCGGCAATGTTGTTATAGCACGGGAGCAGTGGGGCACTGACCAATACAACGTCTTTGGAGAATGGAGAACGAATGGAACGTTTGCAATCACTGACGATACCGTTTTCATGGAATACAAACGTAAACTTTTCAGATGGCGGCGCGGCGAAACGAAATGGCACTACACAGGTTTGGAAGATTCTGGGTATTTCTCCTTCGCTAATACCTACGCCAAGGAGTTGATGCTTGCCGTTTCTGGGAACACAGTCTATGCTGGCAAACGAGACGGCGACCTCTTCCAGTCTCTTGACAATGGAGATACTTGGAACGACATCACCGCAAACCTCGCCTTTCCGTTTGGATACTTCAAGGATGTCTTATTCGGAGGTGGCACCATCTACGTCTCGACGGATATGGGAGTCATGCGTTCACGCGATGGCGGGACCTGGCATGTGCTCACCGATGTTAACGGAAATAGACCGGTCATGGACCGAATTACAGTCGATGGCATAGCAGCTTACGGTGTGTGTGATGGTGGTGTCTATCGGGTGGATAACCAGACAAACACATGGGAACAGATTGCGCCAGAACTGCCGCACACAGCGACCTCCTTTGCTGTTAATAGCGAGATGTTTTACATCGGCACAAAACAGAACGGTGTCCTCCGCTTTCAACATCACTATCGGTAAACACCGTATTTTGTTAGCGTGCTTGATTCTTTTTTATCCAAAATATTTCAATCTTCCACTCAAATCTTTCCCTGTAGAAGCGACCTTCTTCTGTAGGATTCTCACTGCGAAGCACTCTGGGTCGCGCCCTCCTGCTCCCTATGCCTTATAGATAGAATTATGCAAGATTTACACATTTAAATAAGCATAATTTGCCGAAGGCTCAGGATTTGCGTGCTTATATTTTTTGAAATTCACTAATAGCATAGATTTTACCTATTGGCACGATAATTGCTAAATTATTTGGGTGTATTGAGTTACTTAAACATATTTAGGATGTTTAGCCACAGATTATGAAACAGCATAAATCTAAAAATAAAAATGTGAGTGTAGACGTTGTTCGCTATAGAAATTCAAAGTTCCGAATAAAACTATAATTTTTTTGAGAAGAGGTGAAAAAGTGTACGAATACTCAGCGTACGTGACATACGTAATTGATGGCGATACCTTTAAGACCTCCAACCAAACAATCCGTTTGGCGAATATAAACGCACCCGAAAGCAGCACTCTGGAGGGACAGAGATCTACTGCGTATTTAAAATGCCTTATAGAGGGAAAACAGGTTAGAATCAAGTCAGTGGCTACTGATGTCTACCGTCGCGTGGTCGCTCACGTCTGGCGCGGGTCAGATGATTTGTACATCAACAAAGAGATGTTTAATAGGGGGCATGCCAATACAATATAGTTTCGTAATGCCTGCGTTGGGTTGTTGTTGAGATGTCTGAAATGTCGTGTGCTAAATCTATGTGGTTTGGCGTTATGCAGAAAATGCAGGGTTATATGTGCAAAATTTGCCATACTATGCAGGATTCACACAGTTGTCCGTTACGGGTATCACTAAAGATGTAGGTTCTGCTAATTGGCACGATAATTGCTGCTATATAGACATGCTGAATATGCCATACTATATTCAGAAAGTCCTTGTAGTCGCACTGCAAGGGGAATGACTTAGGACAATCAAAACTGATTTGTCTATAACCCGATTATGATAAAAAAGCATAAAACCTAAACCTTGTCTCCACTTAGGCGATTCGGTGAAACCCCGACACCATCAAGTGGGACAGAACAAAAAGGAATAAAAGAACCATGAAAAAATTTTGGATCAACAGCCTCCCGCTTCTGGCAGTAATCTTTGTGGTAACTATCGGTTTCACAATGTTCAACAACTTGGATGCATCTCCATCTGACACTAACAATCCCTGTGCAGACTTACAAGAAATCTGTTTTCAAGAAGCCAATTATGCCACAGTCACATGCAAAAAGTATGGCAGCGACTCCAATTGGTGTAGAGATGCCAAAAAAGATGCGGAAAAGGCTTGTTACGCTGCTATAGATGCTTGTTAGTCTTTACATTTAACTTATATTCAGTGTTGCTTCGATCCGGAGCAACACTGAATATATAGGAGTTTAGCACAATGAAGATAAGACCTTTCTATAGCATTAGCATTCTTGCCATCGTTCTTGGACTCTGTGCGATCGGATGGATAGTGTTCCAACCGAAGCAGATGGAACCCGTCGTCACATACAGAGCTACCACACCTGAACCACATATTGCCGAAGCACCGAAGTCTTCTGAGGAGAGATATGAAGAAACGCTCAGAGAAAGGGCAGCGCGTGATATAGAATACATGCTTGAGAGCAGAACAGATGATGCCGATATGCAAGCCCTGAAGAAAGCCATGCAATCCCCGGAATATTTGGAATACAAGCGAAAACAGGATGCGATCTTTCCGGGGTTTAATCTTGTGTTGTGGTGGGACTTCCTTGAATCGCAAGGCATCAAATCTTCTGCGAGGGAACTACAAGAAAAAAACTTTCGTGAGAGTTTTCCGACCGGCGACTACGCCGATTATGAACCGATGATGCGAAAAGAACTCGCCGAACTTTTTATTGAGTTGGATTTCCATGTCGATGTGACGGATAAACAATCTACACGCGAATATACGCTTGCTGTCCTAAACCGGTTTAGAAGCGATTGGAGCAATAAGGTTTGGATGCGTGGATATTTCAATGGATACGACGGTGATGTCGATTGGGCTGATAATATCCGACAGAACGCCGCAAACATTGTTACAGAATCAACACCAGCGGGTACCGAGCCGTCGCCGCCGTCAACCGAATCAGCCTTCACTTCAAACGCAGTGGATGTCGTGGAAGAGGTTGATAATACCTCGTCCGTACTTAACACAAATGCTGACGAATTATCAGCACCTGAGGACTTAACGCAAGTGCCGCAAATTACCCAAGGAAGTGATGCGGAACTTCTGAAACAACACATACCGGATATATCCGGATTCCCAATCGAGGCACAGTTTCAGAACACACTGCTTCAACACTTTTCACCCGAACGCTTAAACCGTGCTATGGAGACCTTGAACCGATACGGTACCAAAGAAGGGTTTCACCGGCTTAAGCAATCTGATCCTGAAGTCGCGACACGTCTTGAACGCCTCATTCAACCCGAGAAGGAGCGTGAGTAAAATGAAAGATACCCACGTCTTCTATGGCGTCTGTATCATCGCTGCCCTCGCAATCGCTGCGGTCGGCATCGGATACGCTACTGATATGCTGCCACTGCATAAACAACCTGTTAGCACAACAAGAGTGTCCGCTACGACGAACACTACGCAGTCGGATCCAGGGACCACGCAGGCACCCAAAAGCGTCATAACACCGAAAGAGAAGAATTGTGGATGCTGCGCAGAGCGCAGGGCAAAGTATGAAGCAAGGATAAAAAAGCGTCTTGCGCGTCGAAAGGCTGCTGCTACAGCACAGCAAATGGCATCAAAGTAAAGGGAAAGGGACCTTATGAAAACCATAGTATCTCTCTATTTTCTCGTTTCATTTATCGACGGTTCATTCGCTGCCATCGGTACATCAACAGGATACAGGCACGAGAATCGAGACCCCACAAGACTTGAGAGCCAGACAGTCGCTCTGTTGAAAAAGAAATTCGGCTATCCGTTGTTAGACAGCGAACTAAAGACGCTCCGAGAACTTTCCGATAGCGACGAATACGTCAATTTCCTCTCAAAAAAGTATCCGCAACACGCACCTTTTACGACGTTTCAGGATTTCTTTTACAAAGTTCCACCCTCTATAGAACTCTACTATGATGTCTTCTTTAGGAAACAACTCGGTGTTCAAAGGATGGAAGATGTTGGAGATGATGAGTTGCTCATCGCCTATGCCTACATGGCGGCTTATTGGACGTTGGGTGCTTATGAGCGGGGTGGTGATCAGTCTCCTGTTCAACGCCTCAATAGCTGTTCCCGCATCGGTCAATACATCCTCGCGAAAACCCCAGAAGGCAGAAAATTCCTCTATCATCGACTCGGCATTGACCCAACCACCAAGCATGTACCGTGGCTGCTCATATTGGATACCTTTGAACCCCTGCTCTGGTTAGCAACGCCGATCCGAGAGGAAGATGGCCGCTGGATAAGAAGCCTGTTTGACAAATATGGGCAATATGATGGTATATTACGCCTCGCTGTTCAAGATCCAATGCTGTTGGACCGAATTCTCTACACCTTTTCAACCCACACAACCTTTCTTAGATGGCTCTACGATCCCATTGATGTAGACGGCACGTTGGGTAAACAATAATCTCATGGAGATACGAACACTCGGCACGATTGCCCTTCTTATCGTCGTTTTGTTTGGCTCTTTCTTAATTCGTATTCAAAGTTCGGCTAAAATCCCATCAGGGCAACTGACAGACCCTGACGGTTATTTTTACTACTGGCAGGCGCAACTCATTTCCGAAAACGGACAACTCCCTGTACGCGATATGCGCCGCTGGTTACCCGTCGGTAGAGATTTAGGGCAAACCCTAAATCTCTATCCGTATGTCCTCGCTTACACATACAAAATCCTCTCCCGCGTCTTTCCAAACATCTCACTTTATCACGTTATTTTCTATATGCCCGTCATCTGTTTTTGTATCGGACTTGGTGCCTTCTGCCTTTTTCTCGCGCATACCTTCGATCTACGTGTTGCTGGCATCGTCGGGATATTTTTAGCAACTCTTCCTGCCAGCATTGAACGCAGCAGCACCGGACTTGGAGATAGAGACAGTTGGTGCCTCATGCTCGGTATACTTGCCGTCATAACCTATCTTGTATCTTTGAAAGGACAATCCCCGAGCTCCCGCGTGAGGTGGACACTCACCAGTGGTTTTATCGTATTTCTGGGGGGTATCAGCTGGGAAGGTTTCGGTATCTTCTTAAGCATTATTCTTTGTGTTGAAATATGGCGATTCATTGGGTCAGAAACGGAAACAGATCTAAGGTATTATCTAATATGGGTCTGTACCTTCGTTCCGACACTCTACATCGCATCGCCTGCCTATCGAAACGGATACGGTTTCGCAGAACATCTCTTTGCTTTTATGCTAATGCCACCGCTCGCGTTTTTAGGGATACGTATCCTCCGATACATCTTGATCACAAAGACACCTTGGGCGGAGAAACTCAAACCGTCCACCCGTCCCCTTGCACTCGGCTTGACACTCGCCAGCATCGCACTTGCAATCGGGTATGTGTTGCTCCAACGCGATACCTTTGCCAGTACCACTGTGCCGTTGAGTCAAAATGAATTGATGAAAACCGTAGCAGAACTTAAAAATCCTTTTCTTGAATATTGGATGTTCCGCTACGGCAGCGTCTTTGTTTTAGGATACTTCGGCATTGTTATGGCAGCCATCCGCTTTTGGAAAACGCGAGGTGTACTGTTTGCCGCGCCGCTAACACTATTTGCAATCACCACCTTTTATCGTAGCCGACTTGATAGTTTATGGGGCGCAGCAACAGGCAATCTATTCTTTACTGCTGCCATTGGTGTCTGCGCCATCGGGTTTATTGTGCTTGCCTGGCGCAAACAGAGTACGCCTAAAAATGAACCGATCTATATTGCCTTTGCTATGTGGTTTCTTTTCTGGTGTGCGCTCGCACGTGATGCGAAACGCTATGACTTCTTTATCGGTATGTCTGTCGCTTTTTTTGCCGCAGACCTTATCTGTTTCCTTGCCGATTTTTATGGGAATCCAGTAAAAAAACGCACACCACAACGCTTACTAAAGACCGCTATTATCACGATTATGCTGGGGACCATACTTTTCTGGACACCCACCGGTGGACACGCAACGCGCACCCTGCTTGCCGCTACCCATTTCCGACGTGCGATACCCGGAAATAGCGCAGAGGCACACGCCTTTGACTGGATAAAAAATAATCTGCCAGATACCGCTGTCGTTGCCGCAAACTGGAGTTTCGGCAGCCTACTTAATGTCCTATCTAATGTCAAAACCATTGTTGATCAGGATCATTTTATACAACACTGGATATACCTCTATAACCAGCACGTCTATTTTGCTAAGTCCGAACGCGAAGTTTTAGAATTCCTGAAGACACACGATGCCACGCATATCATGCTAACGACAGAGAGAGAACCCGCAAATACGTTTCTGCATAGACAATTAAGCAGTGCGTTTATTCCTGTATATCCTACCGAAAATTTTTCAGAAGCAGCGGTTAAGGTATGGGAGGTTCACTACGCTCCCGATATCCAGTCAAATCCCAAATATCTCGCAACAAATCCAGTGAAGTAAGCGGACAGGTCTATTGCCTTTCAAAGAGAATTCGCGCTGCTGATGACCTGTTTTTTAACATATTTCCACGCTAAAGACGGAATATTTTACACCAAGCTCACATTTTTTTTATTTTATGCAACCTTTCGTGCCCATATACGCGTTATAGTAATATGAAGCCTCTATTTTTATTTTAAGGGGCATTTTATGAAAAAGTCTATTGGTGGTTAAACGGTATTAGTTTTCGTGGTGATTTCTAATGAACCGGTGTGTTCCACCACAAAAACTACAACAAGATAACAGCGGATCCCCTAACGACTGAAGGAAAAGGTGAGATTGATGATTCACAGAACGAGAGATAGTAAACCCTATAATAAAGCAAACGTTTTTATTCTCGGTAATGTGTCCAATGATATGTTGAAAAATTTGGAAAATCTCCTTGAGAAAGACGGTTATGATGCTGCTATCGTGGCAAAAGATAGGGGTGTACAACTCGCGAAAGCTGATGCCGATGCGGTTTTACCAGTTTCTGAGAACGGAAATGGGCACCCAATACCACAGCGGATAGAAGAAGCCCGCCAAACTAAAAAAGCAGGAGCCTTGCAACTTACAAATTCGATTTCAAGAAGTGAATTACACGGCAATTACGCCGGTATTATCGGAAAAAGCCCTCAGATTATTGAAATTCTTCGACAAATTGATAGGATCGCCAACACAACGGCGAAAGTGCTAATTTGTGGCGAAACCGGGACCGGAAAAGAACTGATTGCACAAGCCTTACACCACAACAGTGACCGTTCAGAGAACGAAATGGTTTCCCTTAATTGTGCAGCCATTCCAGGTCAACTGCTCGAAAGCGAACTCTTTGGACATGAAAGGGGTTCCTTTACTGGTGCAAGGACACAACACATCGGCAAATTTGAAAGGGCACACAACAATACCTTGTTCCTTGATGAAATCGGAGATATGCCCCTATCCCTACAGGTGAAATTATTACGTGCTGTTGAGACGTGTAAGATTGAACGGGTCGGTGGTACAAAGCCAATCCCAGTGGACATCCGAATTATAGCAGCGACACACTCTAACCTTGCACAATCCGTCGAAAATGGCACTTTTCGCAAGGATCTCTATTATCGATTAAATGCTGTCTCTATTTTTCTACCGCCATTACGTGAACGGCAAGAAGACATCCGTGTGTTAGCAGAACATTTTGTAGAGAAACATTGCGATACCTACGGACGAACGGAACGGAAAATACTCCCCGAAACATTTACATGCCTTCAAAACTACCCCTGGCCCGGCAATGTGCGAGAGTTGGAAAATGTCCTAATCCATGCCCTCCTTTTTGCTGACGGCAACGGCATCCTGCCGACGGACCTACCCGAAGAAATTTTGGCGTTTCAAAAACCACCGGTCAGCGTGCCTGAAGAAATCCGTATGCCTGAAAACCGAAGCACAGTAACCGTTCCTCTGGGCGCGAGCCTTAAAGCCGTCGAAGAAGCCCTCATTCGTGATACTTTAGCATGGCAGGGCGGTAATCGAACAAAGACAGCCGAAATATTAGGCATAAGCATCCGGACCTTACAAAATAGGTTGAAAGACTATAAAATATCAGAGGATATGCCCTCTGCTTCGTAAGACAGTTTCCCGCCGCGCACCTTTTCTGTCCGCCGTGTCTTTTGCTGCTTAGTAGGCTTTCAGCCGCTTTCTTATTTTATGAAGTCCTAAATCTTCCCCAAATTGTATTTTATGCACCATTTTAACCTCCAAAATGCGTTACTATATAATAACCCGAGTTACTACTAACGGTTTTGAACGTTTCAATGAGGTTTTCTGCCCCCTTCCCACCCGAGAAGGGTGATATATCTATAGAAAACGGCACATTTAACCGCTTGCACTCCAGCGGAGTGCTATGTGGATAAAAAGGTAGCGACTTGCGTTATATAATAAGGCCTTATTTATTATTTTTCGGAGGGAGACAGATGAAAGAGAATGATGTTGCGTTAATTCAACGGACTTTGGATGGAGACGAGAGTGCATTTACGACACTCGTCAAGAAATACCAGAAATGGGTTCACACGCTTGTCTGGCGGAAGATAGGTGATTTCCATATCGCTGAAGAACTCACGCAGGATATCTTCCTGAAGGTTTACAAAAAGTTATCAACGCTGAAACCGTTCGATCGTTTTCCAGGGTGGCTCTATGTAATCACTACACGGCACTGTATCACATGGCTCCGAAAGAAACGCGTCTCAACGACATCCCTGAATGCGATGTCCACAACCGAGTTGGAGGCGTTATGTTATGCACGATATGAGGCAGCGCGTGGCGAAGAAGCATCTGTTGAACACCAACGCGAACTCGTTAAACGCCTGCTGCAAAAACTCCCAGAGAGCGAACGCACAGTTGTAACGCTGTATTATCTGGCAGAAATGACGGGTGAAGAGATTAGCCTGTTTTTAGGTGTATCGCATAACACAGTGAGAAGTCGACTTCGCCGCGCCCGTGAACGATTGGAAAAAGAAGAACGCATGATTCGAGAGGTTCTCGGCAGTTTCCAAATTCCCCGGAATCTCACTGAGAATATCATGCAAGAAGTTGCGCGTCTGAAACCCGCATCTCCATCTGTAAGCAAACCTTGGATGCCGTGGGGATTCTCTTTAGCATCGACCTTCTTGGTTATCCTGATGCTCGGATTCGGCACACGTGCGTTGTCCCGTTTCCAGCAGCCTTACAACTTAACCGCGACTTCGGAGATGACAATAGAACTGATTGAAGCACCTGTCGTCCGAGCATTAGAACGCAAATCTGATGCCCTCACTCGATTCGGGAATGCCGATACACTCGGAAAAAACAGCGGGGCTGGATTCCAAGCGGAACCCCTCCTCATCGCAGCCGCGCAAGCAGACGAGACCGATCTTCCAGCAGCAAAACCTGAATGGATTCAGACGAAAGGACCCGGAGGCGTTTCAAATGCCGGACTCTTCCTCACATCCGATCGCACCCTTTACGCGATTGCGGAAACAGGACTCTATCGACTCTCAGAAAACGGAGACGCGTGGACGTTTGTCAGTGCCAGTGGTCCGAATCGGGAGTTCAGTTTCAGTTCGCTCATGGCAGAGCGCGATGGCACCCTCTACCTCCTCACACACAATGAACTCTTAGTCTCAATTGATGATGGTAAAATATGGAATAGTCTCGGCAAACGACCTAAAGGACGTGCGGTTGTTTTGGTTATTACAGGTCCGGCCATGTACCTCGTTCTCCAGACGGAAGTGTTTCGCTCTGAGGATGCCGGTCAGCAGTGGGAACCTATAGGTCAGACGCTGCAAGCCGATAACCCCCCAGAAGCAGGCAACCCGAAGTTCCATATCCGGGACGCACTCGCTATTGACAACACTTTATTTTTAGGCACAAGTCAAGGACTCTTCCGATTTACTGACGAGTGGAAAAAATTGTCGGTCCCAACTTCACAGGGTATTAAATCGTTGGCAGTTACTGGAGATAGACTCTATGTCGGAACAACTAATGTCGGTCCACAATCTAAGATAGGTCGGAGCCTGTATGCCGCCGTTTTCTATTCGACGGATATCGGCGATTCCTGGACAGATATTACACCCGATACTCGCGAGCATCTGCATAAGATAGTAGCCGCTGTTGAGGTCGTTCCAGTTGGAGATACCCTGATGTTGGTGGGTGCCGGCGGCGTACTCGTCTCTCATGACCGTGGTGAGACATGGATGAATCCTAAACGCGACCGCAGAGTATTGGGAGCGTTTCCCGTTGTTGCAGTGGACGAAAGCAATTTTTACGTAACCAATCCATCTGGAATAATCCGCTCAACGAATGGTGGTGTCACGTGGCATCCTTTTATGACCGGGCTGGTGAATTTCCGAGTTTCAGAGCTGGTCACAGTCAAAAATGTTCTCTACGCGCTAACGCGCTCGGAAATGCACAAATCTGCAGATGGTGGTGAGACGTGGGAATCCGTCAGCTTGTCTGTTGACAAAAATGCTTCATTGGACGAAGTAGGTGTGAATGCGAAGGTCGCAACATCTAATGGTGTTCTGTATACAAGCAACAGTAAATTTAATGGTGTTGTGCTCTTTCGCCTGTCTGATGATGGCGATATGTTCCTACGTGTTGAAGGTGTCCCAGCTTTTGAAGAAGAAACTTTATACATGGAACGGTGGCGAAAAATTATTGAGGCGAGTAAGAATAATATTGGTGTTGATAAAGTCCAAGAACTATGGAAAACCAACCAGATTGATAAAATACAGGCACTGTTGAAAACCAATCAACCTCGCGTGCTTGAGGAGTTGAGAGAGAATGAAGCACTTACGTTCAATATGCTTGAAGAGCTTAGGACGAATGGAACGTTTACGGTTGCTGACGATACCGTCTTTATGGAATACAAGCATAAACTTTTCAGATGGCGGCGCGGCGAAACGGCATGGCACTATACAGGTTTGGAAGACATAGAAGACATCTCACCTATTCAAAAGGGATTCACCCTTGCTGTTTCAGGGAACACTGTCTATGCCGGTAAACCAGAGGGTGAGCTTTTCCTATCCGTAGATGGTGGAGACACCTGGAGCAATGTCACCGAGAAACTTGCCTTTCCGTTTGGATACTTCAAAGAGATATTGTTTGCTGACGCAACCGTCTATGTTTCAACGGACACGGGAGTGATGCGTTCACGCAATGGCGAAACCTGGGAAGTCGCCACCGATATTGATGGCAATAGGCTAATCATGGATCGAATTGCAGTCGATGGTGTTATGGTTTACGGCGTCTGTGATAGCGGGGTCTATGAGGTGGATACTCAGACCAACGCGTGGAAACAGATCACGGCAGAACTACCGCACGTCGCAACCGCGTTTGCCGTTGATGGTCGAACCTTCTACATCGGCACCGAGCAAAACGGCGTACTCCGCTTCCAGCGCGAGTAAATCCTAAAAATAAATAGACATCTTTGTAGCATAGGCTGTTAGCCTGTGCCAAGTAGTTATCAGTTATAAGTTAACTTGCTTGTAGCAGTCCAGTTCATTGTAGCCGCCCCACAAATCCTCTTAACTGAAAACTAAAAATTGCATTTTGTGCAACATTTCAATCCCTATACGCGTCTATAATATCATGAAACCCCTATTTTTTGAGAGGAGACATGATGAACACCAATGACGCTGATCTCATTCAACGAACATTAGACGGCGATCAAGCCGCATTCACCACACTCGTCAACAAATATCAAAAGTCGGTGCACACACTCGTCTGGCGGAAGATAGGTGATTTCCATATCGCCGAAGAAATCACGCAAGATGTCTTTCTGAAGGTCTATAAGAGCCTATCGACGCTGAAACGTCGGGATCATTTTCCGGGATGGCTCTATGTAATTGCGACGCGTCGCTGTATCGCATGGGTGCGCAAGAAGCGGCTGCCGACAAAATCGTTGGATGCCATGTCCACAGTCGAACTCGAAGAAATCTGCCACGCACGATATGAGGCAAACAGCAGCGAGGCGGCTGCAGTTAAACACCGGCGCAAACTCGTTAAACGCCTCCTGCAAAAATTGCCAGAGAGTGAACGCACCGTCGTAACACTATATTATCTTGCAGAAATGACGGGTGAAGAGATTAGCCTGTTTTTAGGTGTATCGCATAACACCGTTAGGAGTCGGCTCCACCGCGCCCGACAACGCTTGGCAAAAGAAGAATCCATAATTCAAGAGTTCGTAGGCAATTTTCAATTCTCCCGACATCTCACAGAGAACATCAGACGTGAAATCGCCCGTCTCAAACCGACATCCCCTTCCGCGAGTAAGCCTTGGATACCGTGGGGTCTCT
The DNA here is from genome assembly GCA_022819945.1 of Candidatus Poribacteria bacterium. Taxonomy (GTDB): domain Bacteria; phylum Poribacteria; class WGA-4E; order WGA-4E; family WGA-3G; genus WGA-3G. The sequence goes on along the minus strand of JAJEGI010000051.1, from coordinate 118,944 downwards.
CTTTCGCATCAACCTTTTTGGTTATCCTGATGCTGGGATTCGGCACGCGGGCGTTGTCCCGTTTTCAGCAACCTTACAATTTAGATGCGACATCAGAGATGACAATCGAGTTAGTGGATGTCCCTGCCCTGATCGCGTTAGAACGAAAACAGGATTTGAGAAACCAGCACGGGCTCACCGCTGTTGCCGGGTTAGGCAACGGAGTGCTTCCGACAAACGCTGCCGGATTTTTGGCAGCAGCACAAGCAGATACGGTAGCACAGTTGGAAACACAACCGAAATGGACACCTGCAAAGGGACCGGGAGGCGAATCCGTCAGTAACCTCTTTCTAACATCTCAAAAGGATCTCTACGCTATTAGTGGTGCCCGACTTTACCGATTGACAGACGAAAATAGCACTGAATGGACGCTCATCAACGCCGAGCTCCCTACAACTTATGGGACACTCATAGCAGAACGGAATGGGACACTCTATATTGTCACCCCAAAACATCTGTTCGTCTCAATTGACCGCGGAGCAACGCTGACACCTGTCGGCCCCCGGCCAGAGGGACGCGCTGTCGCATTGCTGATTACAAATCCGAGTCAAGTTCGCCCGCCACAGGAGGCACAATATGAAATGTACCTCGTCCTCACCAACGCTGTTTTCCGTTCAACGGATGCGGGCAAGATCTGGCACGCGTTTAATGAGGGCTTGACAACAGCGAAGATAAAAACTGCCGCCGTCATTGACAACGCGCTTTTTTTAGGAACGAATCCGCTCTTTTTGGGAACGAAACAGGGACTCTATCGGCTCAATACCGGCGTATGGGAAAAATTGCCGATCGTACCATCACAACCTATTCAATCGTTGGCAGTTGCCGATAATAGGATCTATTTCATTACGAGAAAGCAGGATGACAGTTGGCCTGATTCGGTTTACCTCTCAAACGATTTCGGAGAGTCCTGGACAGATATAACACCCCCGCAGCAGCTGCCAGCGTTTGCTAAACTTGCGACGATAGGCGATGCGCTCTGGATAATCGGGGATGGCATCTTAAGTTCAACGGATGCCGGCAATACATGGGAAAACCTTGTACACCGTGGACAGGAATTCCTTGGTGCCTTTATCTCTGTAGTCGCTTTGGACGAAGACACCGTTTTTCTCAGCAACCGGCGTGTTTTACGTTCAGACGACGGGGGCACGAGTTGGCACCCGTTCACAGCAGGCATCACTGCACCCAGTATCATAGATCTGGCACAGGTTAACAACAACCTCTACGCAGCAACCACTAAAGGCATCGCAACATCCACTGACGGGGGCACACAATGGACGTATATCCAGCCAGCACTATCATCTTCATTACCATCCTTAACAGCAGTCGGAAATTCGCTCTATGTCAGACAAAACGGAGGCGGCAGTACAAACGGCCTGTTCCACCTACACCCCCATGCAGATACGCCACAACCTGTTGAAGGTATGCCGCTTTATGTAGCCGCGAACCCTGACAAAACGTTGGAGCTATTGCCAACCACAGATGCCCGCGCGCTGCTTGTCAAAACTGTAGATGTAGAAGCAGGACAACAACGAGAAGCCTGTGAATTCGCCATCAGCGGGAATACCTTCTATATTGAACACGAACGGAAACTCTATCGATGGACCCGCGGTGAACACAAATGGCACGATACCGGCATGCAAGATGCCCCCGCAATCGGCAACTACTATCCACCTCGCAACGGTTTCCAATTCGCAGTCTCAGGGAAAGTTATCTACCTTGGAAAAAGCGACGGTAGCCTCTTTCAGTCATTGGATCGCGGAGACACTTGGCGCGATATTACTGCAACCTTTCCATTTCCGCTCGATAGATCAAAATTACCGTTAATCCACTTGTCGGAAGTCAAGGAGATGCTGGGAAAATTGCCGCATTTCAAAGATATAGTCTACGTGGGGCGCACGGTGTATATCGCAACAACCGACGGGGTTGCTATGTCAACCGATGGCGAGAATTGGCACCCACTCAGAAATGAAAAATCCATGCTGATCCGCATCTTCCAGTTCGCCGTTAAAGGGACAACCCTCTATGGTGCCTCTGGGACAGGCGTATATCGTTTGGACAACAAGACAAACACTTGGATACAGATTGCACCAGAAGTGCCCGGACGCTTGATTTCACTCGTGGTAACAGACAATGAACTCTTTGTCGGCACAGATTACTCTGGAATTCTACGTTTACCCCTGCAGGGACGACAATAATCCACAGTTCCACTGGCACAATTTTATCAATCTTCCCCTATTATAGTGAAACCCAAAAGTATGTTTACAGTTTGTCAAGGAACAAGTACCCCACTGCTGCTGGCGAGGGAGTTTTTGCTTGGGTGTTTCCCCTAGTATCCTCGCCATTTTGTGAGTGTATAGGTAATTACGGGTTTTACTGTAACTTGCTTGTGGCAGTCCAGTTCATTGTAGCTACCCACAAACCCTCTTAACTGGTAACTGGTAACTGGTAACTGGTAACTGACAACTAAAAATCGCATTTTATGCACCATTTTGATTTCTATATGCGTCACTATATCATGAAACCCCTATATTTTCTGAGGAGATACAATGAAAACAAATGACGTTAACCTCATTCGACAGGTTTTAGATGGTGATCAAGGTGCATTTACCGCGCTCGTTAACAAATATCAAAAATCGGTCCACGCCCTCGTCTGGCGAAAGATTGGCGATTTCCACATCGCCGAAGAAATCACACAGGATGTCTTCCTGAAGGTCTACAAAAGGCTATCCACGCTGAAACGTCCTGAGCTTTTCCCAGGATGGCTCTACGTGATTGCCACGCGGGACTGTGTGTCATGGCTACGGAAAAAGGGGCTCCCGACGAAATCTTTGGATGCGATGTCCACAGCTGAACTCGAAGAAATCTGCTACGCGCAACATGAAGCCGATCGTAGCGAAGCGGCAGCGATTGAACACCAGCGCGAATGCGTCAAGCGTCTCCTGCAAAAGCTGCCTGAGAGTGAACGCACCGTTGTAACGCTGTATTATCTCGCAGAAATGAAAAGCGAAGAGATTAGCACGTTTTTGGGGGTATCGTCAAACACGATTAGAAGTCGGCTCCGCCGCGCCCGCGAACGCTTGGGAAAAGAAGAACGCATGATTCAAGAGGTGCTGAGTAATTTCCAAATACCTACGAATCTAACCGAGAACATCATGCGCGAAATTGCTAAGATCAAACCTGCATCTCCTTCCGTAAGCAAGCCTTGGCTACCGTGGGGACTCTCATTCGCGTCAACCTTTTTGGTTATCCTGATGGTCGGGATGGGACCTCAGGCGTTATCGCGTTTCCAGCAACCCTATAACTTGGACACCACATCGGAGATGACAATAGAACTCGTTGACACACCTGTTGCCCTTGAATCGGAACGTAAATCCGACGCCCTGACACGATTCGGGAGTGCCGATACACCGAGTAAAAACCCTGGATCTGGATTCACAGCGGAATCACTTCTCTTCGCAGCTGCGCATGCCGAAACCGACCTTCCAGCAGCAAAACCACAGTGGATTCAAACGAAAGGACCCGGAGGCGTTTCAAGAGCAGGACTCTTTCTGACATCTGACCGAACACTCTACGTTGTCGCAAAGGGAGGGCTTTATAAACTCGCAGAAAAGGCTGACGCGTGGACGCTTGTTAGTGCCAGCGGTCCAAATCGGGAATTTGAGCGAGTTATGGCGGAACGTGGTGGGACCCTCTATCTGCTCACGTCCAATAAACTCTTAGCCTCGACCGATCGCGGTAAGACGTGGGATACCCTCGGTGCGCGCCCTGAGGGGCAGGCTGTTGCTTTGATTGTCACAGATGCGACTCAAGAACATAACCCACAAAACGCCGATATGACGATGTACCTCATTCTCAAAACAGAGGTGTTTCGATCTCAGGATGCGGGTAGGCAGTGGGAATTCATAGGGCATGTCTTGCGATCCGAGGGCGTTCCGGAAGCAGGTAATCCTAATTTCCGCATTTGGAGTGCTCTCGCGGTTGAGAATATGCTCTTTGTCGGAACGAGTCAAGGACTTTTCCGGCTTACGGATAACTGGAAGAAGTTACCCGTACCGACCGCCCAAGAAATCTTTTCCTTGGCAGTTGTTGGAAACCGGCTCTGTATTGGGACATTCACTGGGACGCAGGATACGCCGGATTGGAGTCCCTATGCCTCAGTTTTCTATTCAACAGACCTTGGCGATTCCTGGACCGATATTACGCCGAATGAACATCCGCTTAAATTAATAACCGCAAGCAGGGTCGTTCCAGCTGGAGACACGCTTATGTTAATAGGTCCAGGTGGGGTGCTACTTTCTTACGACTTTGGTAAGACATGGATAGACCCCGGACGTGCTTCACACGGGGGGACTGATGCCCTCTTCCCCGTAGTCGCTTTGGACAAAAATAATTTCTACAACACCGGGCTTAACGGAATAGCGCGATCAACTGATGGCGGTGTCACGTGGCACCCCTTTGTAACAGGACTCGTAAGTGCGGATGTTCAGAATCTAATCGTAGGCAAAAACATACTCTACGCGGTTACAGGTGGTAAGATTGCTAAATCAGCAAACGGTGGTGAATCTTGGGAGGTTGTTAACGTAAGTGACGGAGGTAAACTTCTGATACCAAGGATTGAAACAACCGATGAGACCTTTTATTTAACCAGTATTGCCAATAATCGAACGCAACTTTTTCACCTTCCTGTCAAGAGCGATACACTGGTACGTGTTCAAGACATACCGGATTTCGAGGAAGATAATCTGTATGTTGAATGGAAAAAGAGGCTTAGGAAAGCCAGAGAAACCAACATCAATGTTCGTGAAACAGAGCGGTTGTGGCAAGAGAGTTTACTGCTTATCGCTGAAGAGGACACAAGAAATGGAGGGTTTACCATCGCTGGAGATACCTTTCTCATCGAACACCGACGGAAACTTTTCAGATGGCGACCCGGCGAAACAGCGTGGCACCCCACCGGTTTAGAAGATCAAGGAGAACACCCACCTATTGACGCGAAGGGATTTACCCTTGCCGCTTCAGGAAACATCGTGTATGCCGGTAAACGGGAGGGCGCCCTTTTCCGATCCTTAGACAACGGAGATACATGGAACGACATCACCGAAAACCTCGCCTTTCCGTTTCTGTATTTCAAAGAGATCGCATTTGCGGGTTCAGCCGTCTATGTCTCAACGGACAAAGGGGTCATGGGTTCCCTCAATGGCGAGGTCTGGCACGCGCTCACTGATGCTGACAGCGAAACGCTCCTTATGGATCGCATTGCAGCTGCTGACGACGCAACCCTTTACGGCGTGTGTGATAGTGGTGTTTATCAGGTAGATAACCGAACAGGCACATGGGAACAAGTCGCGCCTGTAGCACCGCGCACAGCGACTTCACTCGCTGTTGATGGCGATATGCTCTACATCGGCACCAAGCAAAGCGGTGTGCTCCGATTTCAGCGTGACAGTCGATAAATATTTCCTTCGCTTTTCGATTCATAGGACCTTGATTCTCCTTTCTGCAGGCAGGGTTTGCAACCTCGCCTTTGCATCATCAAACACACAATTTTCCGAAAATTGCATTTTATGCACCACTTCGATTTCCAAAGTGCGTTACTATATTATGAAGCCTTATTTTTTATTTTTTCGGAGGGAGACAAATGAAAGAGAATGATGTTGCGTTAATTCAACGGACTTTGGATGGAGACGAGGGAGCATTTACGACACTCGTCAAGAAATACCAGAAATGGGTTCACACGCTTGTCTGGCGGAAGATTGGTGATTTCCATATCGCTGAAGAACTCACACAGGATATTTTTTTGAAGGTGTACAAAAAGTTATCAACACTGAAACCGCCAGATCGTTTTCCGGGGTGGCTCTATGTCATCACCACGCGGCACTGTATCACATGGCTCCGAAAGAAGCGCGTCTCAACGACATCCCTGAATGCGATGCCCACAACCGAGCTGGAGGCGTTATGTTATGCACGATATGAGGCAGCGCGTGGCGAAGAAGCATCTGTTGAACACCAACGCGAACTCGTTAAACGCCTGCTTCAAAAACTTCCAGAGAGCGAGCGCACGGTTGTAACACTGTATTATCTCGCAGAAATGACGAGTGAGGAGGTTAGCGCGTTTTTGGGTGTATCACCGAACACGATTCGGAGTCGGCTCCGCCGCGCTCGCGCGCGATTGGAGGCGCAAGAACATCTGCTCCACGACGTTTCCGGCATTTTCCAATTACCACTAACCTTAACCGAAAACATCATGCGCGAAATTGCTAACATCAAACCTGCATCTCCTTCCGTAAGCAAACCTTGGTTACCGTGGGGACTCTCTTTCGCGTCAACCTTTTTGGTTATCCTGATGGTCGGGATGGGACCTCAGGCGTTATCGCGTTTCCAGCAACCTTATAACTTGGACGCCACATCGGAGATGACAATAGAACTCGTTGACACACTTGTTGTCCTTGAATCGGAACGTAAATCCGACGCACTGACCCAATTCGGGAGTGCCGATACACCGAGTAAAAACCGTGGATCTGGATTCACAGCGGAATCACTTCTCTTCGCAGCTGCACATGCCGAAGAGACTGACCTTCCAGCAGCAAAACCACAGTGGATTCAAACGAAAGGACCCGGAGGCGTTACAAGTGCTGGCCTCTTTCTCGCATCCGACCAAACCCTCTACGCCATCGCGAAAACAGGACTCTATCGGCTCACAGAAGCAGCGGACGCGTGGACACTCGTCAGTGCCAGCGGTCCAAATCGCGAGTTCAATCCTGTTATGGCGGAACACGATGGCAACCTCTATCTTCTCACACCTAATGAACTCTTGGTCTCAAGCGATGCGGGTAAGACCTGGAACAGCCTCGGCGCGCGTCCCGAAGGACGGGCGATTGCATTGGTTATCACAGATGCGGCGATGTACCTTGTTCTTCAAACGGAGGTCTTTCGTTCTGAAGATGTCGGGAACCAGTGGGAACCCATAGGAAAAGATTTGCCAGTCGATAACGCGCCAGGGGCAGGCGATCTTAATTTTCGAATTTGGGACGCACTCGCCATTGACAACACCCTATTTGTCGGAACCAGGCATGGGCTTTTCCGATTTACCAATGCTTGGGAAAAATTGCCGGTACCGACTTCGCACGGGATCAAATCGTTGGCAACTGCTGGAGATAGACTCTACGTCGGAACAATCGCAAGTCCTCCGGATGGTCCGCATGCCGCCGTTTTCTACTCGACCGACCTCGGTGATTTCTGGATTGATATTACCCCAAATACCCACGAACATCCAGTGAAGATAATAGCCGCTGTTGAGGTCGTTCCAGTCGGTGATACGCTTATGTTGATGGGTTCTGGCGGTGTTTTACGCTCTGATGACGGTGGTGAAACATGGATCGATCCTGGGGGCGACCGGAGTGCGTATGGACCGTTTCCTGTTGCCGCGTCGGTTTACCTTGTCGCGTTGGACGAAAACACTCTTTACAGAGCCTATCACGAAGGAATAGCACGTTCAACGGATGGTGGTCTCACGTTGCACCCCTTGATGGCTGGAATGGTGAATTCTCACGTTCCAAGTCTGGTTACAGTCAATAACGTTCTCTACGCGCTAACACCTGAGGAAACGCTCAAATCTGCAGATGGTGGTGAGTCGTGGGAATCCGTCAACTTGAATACTAACGAGAATGCCTCTCTTGAAGCAGAAACAGCGAAAGTCGCAACTACCAACGGTGTGCTCTATGCAAGCAACAGTGAGCTTGATGGTGTCACGCTTTTTCGTCTCTCTGATACTGGTGACGCGTTTCTACCCGTTGAGGGTGTCCCGGATTTTGAAGAAGATACCCTACACAAGGAATGGTGGAACAAACGTATGGAGGCGAGAAAGAAGGGTGAAGATGTTAATAAAGTCCAAGAGCAGAGGAAAGCCGACCAGCATCGCATCATTGAAGAATGGATGACGAATGGAACGTTTACAATCTCTGACGATACCATCTTCATGGAATACAGACATAAACTTTACAGATGGCGGCGCGGCGAAACAGCATGGCACGATACAGGTTTAGAAGACATCGAAGGCATCTCACCTATTGAGGGGAAAGGTCTCACGCTTGCTGCTTCGGGGAACACCGTCTATGCAGGGAAACGAGAGGGCGATCTTTTCCTGTCCGAAAATGGTGGCGACACTTGGCGCGACATCACCACAAACCTCGTATTTCCATTCGGCTATTTCACGGAGATGTTTTTCGCAGGGGCAACTGTCTATGTCTCAACCGATATGGGCATCATGCATTCAAGCGACGGCGAAACATGGCACGTCCTCACCGATACTGATGGGAATAGACTTATCATGGATCGGATCGCAGTCGATGGCGGGACAACTTACGGCGTGTGTGATAGCGGGGTCTATCAGGTAGATACCGAAACAAACGCATGGAAACAGATTACGCCAGAACTACCACATACAGCAACCGCTTTCGCTATTGATGGCAACACCTTTTACATCGGCACAAAGCAAAGTGGCGTACTCCGCTTCCAGCGGGACAATCAGTAAGCGTTCCTTCTTCTCTTTTTAATCGCATTTCACACCAGGTCCGGTAGGTGGGGTTAGGAAACCGCATCTACCGGACCTGGGGATGAAAATTCGATCAAAACATGGACAATTGAATGCCTCTGAAAACCAACGCCTACATCTTGACGCGACCTCGCAAATGTGATATATTGTTCACAAAACTGCCCCAGTCATCTTGAAAAGTAAGAGAGGAATTTCAGATATGGCAACACATCACTTTGAACCGACAGTCTACCACACAGCGATAGGTGCGCATGAACCGGTACTACACATTGAGAGTGGCGATACGGTTTTCACAACAACTGTGGATAATGCAGGCTACGATGCCACGGATACGCAGGTAACCGAAAGAGGGAATCCACAGACGGGTCCCTTTTATATTGAATCGGCGGAACCGGGGGATACGTTATCCGTTCATTTTGATCGGATCCTTCCGAATCGTTCTATCGGGCGGACGGCTATGGTCGTCGCGCCGAATGTGCTGGATCCGCACTATGTAGCGTCCGAGATGCCGGAAAACGGTCGCGCAGAATGGCACGTGGATGTGGAGCAGTGGACGGCGACATTAATGACCCCAGAGACGCAGTTGGGTAAACTCACGCTCCCACTTGAACCGATGGTCGGGTGTTTCGGTGTTGCACCGCCGCGTGGACAAGCGATCTCGACAGCGACCTCCTCTACACATGGCGGTAACATGGACTATCGCGGTTTTAAGGAAGGTGTTACGGTCTATTTTCCTGTCTTTGTCGCCGGTGCACTCTTTCATTTGGGCGATGGGCACGCTGTGCAAGGTGATGGCGAAATCGTCGGGACCGGTATCGAAATTTCTTTTGATGTGCAGTTTACTGTTGAGGTGCTTAAAGGCAAGGGGATTAACTGGCCTCGTGCCGAGAACAGTGATTATATCCTAACAGCGGGCAATGCGCGACCTCTGGATCAGGCGGTGCAACACGCAACAACAGAACTCCTCCGATGGTTGGGTGAGCTTGGCTTAGAAAAATCTGCAGCACACATCTTGTTAGGGCAAGCCGTAGAGTATGATATGGGCAACGTGTTCGATCCGGCGTATACAATGGTCTGCAAAATCAAGAAGTCAATACTGCGGGATATTGGGATTATGTAACGTGTGTGCACAAGCTTGCATTAGACTTTATTTCTTCTTGAAGACGCTGGTCTCATCGCTATCGCTGAAGAGTATGAGGGTACTGCCTTCTCTAGTCCATGTGCCGGTATCTTCATCACTTCCTGTAAGGGGGTCAGTCTCTACGCCTTCCGGCGTGATTAGGACCCTTGTACCCGATGTGATGATGAGTGTATAGTTGGCATCAAGTAGGCTGTAAGTCCCCGTTACTTTAATGGAGATACTCGCTGAATCCTCAACACCCTCTATCTTTCCTGTAAATTTTATTTCTATTTCCGCTTCCATGGTTCCATCGCTATTAAACGTCCAGCTGTTGGTAACAAAGGAAGCATTTAAGCCTGCTCTTCCAATGTCTTCTGCTAAAAGTTGTTCGAGCCTCTGACCATCAATAGTTTCGAGGCTCCATGTACCGACCCAATTATCGTCATCGCGACCACAACCGAGGGTTCCGATAATAAGCACTACATAAAGGGTAACCATCCACAAAAATGAACGAAGATTTACGTGTTGAAACATTTTTTGTTCTCCTTTTTGTTGTTTGCTGTTCCTTATCTTCCTAAAGAAGATTTGAATTCGCAGTCAGGATAGGTACTTCCTGAGTTTTGAAATCGCTATCGTTTGTTATTAAGGTGAATCCATTGCTTTTGCAGATTTCTGTTATGACTTGATCATTGAAGTCGAAATTACCAGTTTCATAATCAGTAAGTAGGTCATCGATTGGCAGCGTTACAAAGTCACTCTCTATCCGTGTAGAATGCTTCATAATCTGCTTGACATGAGTGGCAATACTTTGAGCCATTGGTTTGAAATCTGGGCTGTTGCGAAAAGTTTTGAAGGCGTTCGGATAGAACGAGGCATCTCTCCATTTCAACCTTTAATAAATTCTGAAACGACAAGCACATCAATATAAATTCGGCTTTTTGCTCTCACTATACGGTTAAAGACACTTGCATAGATAGGTCTCCAATAAGATCTCGGTTTCGGCGGACCGTACAGATATAACCAGATATTAGCATCCAGAAACAGTTTGTCTTGTGCGGTGAAGTTATAGTGACGGATCTCGCCTGTTTTATATTTCATCGTCGTCATCCTCCAAGACCTCTTGAAATATTTGATTGAATCTTTGGGGATCTTTAAAATATAATTTGACATCGCGAACGACGGATTCCAGCAAAGCAAGGTCGTCTGTTGCTATATCTTCCACTTTCAATAGAGACCGAATTTCTTCTTCACTGAATGTTCCGTACAATTCACCGATCGCGGCGGTGAGGAAAGGTGTTGTTAGTGCCGTGACATTGTGAAATGAAAGGACGACCTCTTGATTCGCTCTCAGCGCAGCGTCGAGGTGTTTATGAACCTCCTGCCCATCATCGGTAGCGACGCAAAAAGGGCTGCCTACGACTTCAAATAGGGATATTTGAATGTTTTCTGACATGATTATCTCCTTAAAAAACGGATTTTATCAATATCAACTCCATAAATGTTACGAAAAATTGTCGCTGGGCACGAAATTGACTGCTCTGATACAGAAATCCCTTAAATTCAAGTGCGAAAACGATGTTCAGCAGGACGATTTAGTTTTAGATAAATTATCGGATTTTCTAAATTTTTGAATCTTCTTTTTCAAGTCCGGTGCGGTTCCAAACCGCACCTGCGGGGTCTGGGGGGTCAAAATTGGACGAAAAAAACCGAGAACTAAATAGCCCTGCGATGTTCAGTCAATCTTTTAACATCAAAGTCCGTCTGCAGGAAGATAGCCTATCCTATTTCTCTTTATTCATGTCTAATTCTGCCATAGATCTGAGATTTAACAGCGGGGTCATTACGCCACCTGCAGCGGGGATGACTACGCCGGTATCGTATAACTTCATCGCAGAAATGGTGGCGTGTGCGACATCTTCGGGCGCGCCTGCGCGGACCATAAAGATATAGCCTTTCTCCGCCGCTTCTTCATAATCGGGGATACGGATCCGAGAGAGGTCTGTATCAATCACACCCGCAGCGATGCCGTTCACTTTGATGCCGTGCTGCGCTAAGCGTCCGGCGTAGGCGCGCATGCTCATCTCTAATCCGGCTTTTGAGATACAGTAGGCGGTACGATTGTCGGATGCCATTATATCGGAAATCGAGAGTGTGTAGATGATGCATCCTCGGACCTCGTTTGCGACCATGTAATTCGCGACGCGTTGCGTGAGGAAGTGGGTCGCCTTGAGGTTGGTGTTGACAATCAGGTCGAACTGTTCCGGTGTCTCTTCAAGAATATCAGCGATGCGGGTGATGCCGGCGTTGTTGATGAGGATGTCTACCTTCCCGAAGGCATTGTGTGCGGTGTCGAGGAGTCTTTCGTGTGAATCGAGGTTGCTGATGTCGGCTTGAATGATGACGGCTTTTCTGCCGAGTGCTTCTACCGTTTGCTGCACGGATTCGGCGGCATCTCGGTTTTGGTTGTAGTTGATAAGCACGTCGGCACCTTGGCGCGCTAATTCAATAGCGATTGCGCGTCCGATGCCGCGGCTGGAACCGGTTACGATTGCGGATTTGTCTGTGAAGGAAACGTCTGTTGCGAAAAATCCAAGATTTGTATCTGTTGACATGTTTTTCTCCAAATGTCATAGAAATAGGGCTTACGCGTCGGGGTTACAAACCCCTTCTACATGTGGATGGCACCCGACGTGTGCCTGCTACTTTTAACCCAAGTTGCCACCTTTTTATCCACATAGCACTCGGCTGGAGTGCAGGAGTTTGAATATGCCATTTTCTATAGATATATCACCCCTCCGGGGTGGGGAAAGTGGTTGAAAACCTTATTGAAATACGCAGAAATACCGTTTTTGCTGGGGTATTTCTTCGGATTTCTTGTAAGCAAAACACCAAAATCTGTTAGCAGCAAGTTGGGTTACTTTTAATCTGAATATGGGTCTGCGGCATCGCGGAGCGCGTCTCCTAAGAAGTTAAAGGCGATGACGACGACGAGCACCGGCACGGCTGGAAAGATGAGCCACGGGTAATGGAGCAGAACGGTGACACGCTGTGCCTCCTCTAATAGCACGCCCCAACTCGTCATCGGCGGACGGATGCCCAATCCTAAGAAGCTGAGTGCGGTCTCGCCTAAAATCATGCCGGGGATCGCGAGTGTGGCGATAACGATGATATGGCTATAACATCCGGGTAGCAGGTGTTTCGTGATGATATGCCAATGTCCCGCGCCTGCAGCCCGTGCTGCCATAACGAAATCGCTCTCCCGATATGCCAAGACCTTTCCGCGCACCTGCCGTGCTAAACCACCCCAACGGATAATTGACAAAATGATCGTAATCCCGAAGTATATCTGGATACTCGACCAACCGGGTGGGAGTGCGGCACCGAGTGCCATCCACAGTGGAATGTCAGGGAACGCTGAAAGGACTTCAATAATACGTTGGATCAGGTTATCGACCCATCCGCCCCAATATCCAGATACAGTGCCGAGGATAGAACCGAGAACGATACTTAAAAAGACACCGACCAAGCCGAGTGTCATCGAGACACGCGCCCCGTACATGATCCGTGAAAGTAGATCGCGTCCCATTCGATCGGTGCCCAACAGGAACATGGGCCCCGCAGAGCTGAAGAGGTGTCGTTTGCCGTCGGTATCCTTGAAAAAGAATTCAACCGGATGCCGTTGCTCCATATCTTTAGTGAATTCTAATTCAAGGCTTTCGGGGTTGCGGACAGATTTCAAGCCGTGAACATAGAATCCATCTTCGAGAGAAAAATGGAGGCGTTGGGGTGGGACGTGCCGCAGTCGCATGTTGATTTCGTTGTAGTGGTAAGGCGCGAAGAAATCAGCACCGCTGGCAAGGATATAAAAAAGCAGCAAAAGGGCACCCGCGATAACACCCATCCGATTCTTACGGAACCGTCGCCAGATGAGTTGACGGTAACTCAGCTGCCCGCCATCTGCCCAAGGGTCGCCTGTACCCTCAATATCTTCTGTTGTCTCGATTGTAAGTTTCATATTTTTTAATTATTGGATTTCTGCCCCGATTTTTCCGATAAAAAACCCAAAAACGTAGCTCGTAATGAAATGGAGAGCGGATAAACGGCGTGAGATTTCAAGTGTCAAGTCCATCTAACCGAACCGCAAGGTAAAGTTAAAAATCATTCATAGCGAATCCTCGGATCTACCCAAGCGAGGGCTATATCAGCAAGCAAATTGCCGATAACCAAAAGGAGGCTCAGCATCATAATCAGTGTGCCAGCGAGGTAGATGTCTTCGTTCAGGAGGCTGCGTAAGAGAATCGGCCCGACTGTCGGCAAGCCTAAGACAATTGAGACGATCGCTGAACCTGAGAGGATACCGGGCAGACTCATCCCTAAAATACTGATGAGTGGATTGATTGCTATCCGCACGGCATGTTTCCCGACAACGACGATCTCTTTAAGCCCCTTTGCGCGTGCTGTCTGAACGAAAGGCTGCCCTAACACATCGAGCAGGTTGCCACGCATGATACGCATTAGACTTGCGGTGCCGTTAATGCCGACGACAATTACTGGAATCCAGAGATGTTTAAAAAGATCGCCGAGTTTGCCCCATGTCCACGGCGCGCCTTCATAGTAAGATGAAAACAGTCCAAATAGCGGAACGCCGAAGATGTCAAACGCAAATACCATCAACGAGAGTGCTAAGAGAAACGCCGGTATTGACATGCCGACGAAACTAAGGAAAGTAAGGAAATGATCCGACCATTTGTATTGATGCGTGGCGGAATAAATTCCGAGCGGAATAGCGACAACATAGGTGAAGATGAGCGATCCGACAGAGATAACAAGCGTGAAGGCGATCCGATCCCATATCAGTTCATCGACTTCGCGCTTATACTCAAACGACTCGCCGAAGTTGCCGCGTACAAAACCGCTAATCCAGATGAAGTAGCGTTTCCATAAGGGATCATTTAACCCGTAGCGTTCGCGCAATTCCTCGACTTGTGCGAGCGAGCTGCTATCGCCGAACTCCTCCTCTAACCGTTGGATTTCGCGGTCGAGGTAATCGCCTTGCGGAAGTTGGATGATGATAAAAGAGATAATAGAAATCGCCAGAAGTGTCGGAATAGCGATGAAACACCGGCGAATGATATAGGTAATTATGAGTGTGTCTCCTTATTATTAGTAGTCAGTTAACAGTTTTCAGTTAAGGCATTCATATAACGGAATCTGTTGATATGCAGAAAGTTCTCCTTAACTGACCACTGAAAGGCTAACCTGCGTATCAGGTTAGCCGAACTCTCACTGCAAGGCAAACTGATAACTATTCCTTAGATATCCAACACTGTTCGGGATAATGGGTTGCGGGTGTAACAATTGCCCACGGCCCTAAAATGCCGTCGTTTGGGACATTGTGAAAATGGTTCGCAACGACTAAGAGCGACGGCGAACGCGCTGCGGAACCGAGGTGAAACGGTCCCTCGTCAATATGAATCCTGACTGCATCCCGAACATATTGATGTCGCTGTTTCTCGTCGGGTTCACGCTTAATCGCATCGTATAAATCAAGCAGCTTCTTTAGCGGTCCAGTAGCGGGTTCACCTTTTTCACCGCCGGTTTCATACCATTTCCCTACCTTGGGATGCCAATACTTCGGGAGTGTCGGAAATACCCAGTCGGGATACGTGAAGAGATCCATCTCCGCTTCACCGTGCATACTGATTGTAAATTTGCCGAGCGTACGACGGAGACTCAATTCGGCACCCGGTGGCGTATAGAGCAGGGTTTTCAAGCCGAGTTGTTCCCATCCTTCTTGAATAATCAGCCCGATGTCATTTTCTTGGCTGTTGAGATTGGAGCTCGGCACATCCATGAGCATCTCAATCCGTTGACCATCGGGTCGTAGTCTATAACCGTCCTTATCACGTTCTGTAAGTCCCATTTCATCAAGGAGGCGGTTCCCCGCATCGATGTCAAAGTCGGCATCGGCGCGTTTCCACTCCTCAAAAAGCGTCTGTCCGTCTTCATCAGCGAAGTGCCATCCCTCTTGGCTAACCGTCGCTGCTTGTGGTTCCAACAATCCGCGCCATGCGATCTCGTTACATTTTACACGGTCGATCCCATAAGCGAGAGCCTTTCGGAACCGTTGGTCGCGGATAATTTTTCTTAACACGGGGTCGGGCGCGGTCCAGTTAATCAGGATCGCGGGTTGCGCGCCAGCGGTGCTTTTCCAGCGTCGTACCGTATAGTTCCCCTTTTTCTGTCCTTTCAGATAGAGCGCGAGATCTCGGAGTTCCATTCCGCGGTATTGGCAGTCAATCTCGCCTGCGAGGATTTTAAGCACACGAACTTGGGGTTCAGGGACCAAACTCGTCTTGACTCTATCGATATACGGGAGTTGCCTGCCGAGTGTATCAACGACGTAGTAATAGGGATTGCGTTCGAGTTCAACACGGAAGCCACCCTTTTCATATTTTGTCACCCGCCAGGGCCACAATGTCGGACGTTCCGGATTTTGGTGTGGGATATTTTCTTTCTCGAATCGGATGAAATCGGTATACGCTGGGTTGCTGTCTGGATGGAACTGCTGCATGTGGTGTTCTGGGATGTTGTATTGATTGCACCACCAAAAGCCTGTCGCCAACCAAAGCGGTACGAGCCAGTTGGGCCCAGCGAATTTCATCACAATCGTGTAGTCATCGGGTGTTTCAACTTCCATCGGGATGCCGTTGACCTTACACCAGACAGGCGCGCCGTACTTGTGTCGCTCATCAAGACAGAGTTGATAATAGTAAGCGAATGAGGCAGACGTATATGGATGTCCATCCGACCACTTGACCCCTTTGCGGAGATGCAACGTTAGCATACTGCCGTCTTCGTTAAATTCCCATGATTCTGCTAAACCGGGTTCCAAACCGGAGGCATCAAATTTCCAGCGGATGAGGGGTGCATAGCCTGCGGTCATCTTCCATGTCCCCAAATCTGGATGCGTGTGAAACCGGTGCCACGTGCTGCCGTAGGGACCGGGTTCTTCATAGCCATCAAAATTCGTTTTGGCGACAAGCGGATTTTCTGGGAGCCGTTCTGACAGTGGCGGGAGTTTGCCCTCGGCGACCTGTTTTGCCCACATCGGTGCCTCTTTCGCTTCAATCCCACTGGGGAAATTGGAAGTATCCTCTAATGGGTTCCCCGAACATCCGATAATGTAAATCAGCAAGATGAGATGCCAAACTGCAAGATGAGATGTTTTTGTTAGTTTTCGCATTTTAAGCGTCCTCTTCACGCTTTTCGAGGGAGTCAGTGAACGTGTTTAGGTCTTGAGATACGTTTGCCAAGAGTGTCTCAATTGATTTTGCGTGCGGTATGGTTTTTTCATATCTCAATTCCTTGCCGTAGATGTTGGTCACCTTGTGACGGAATTTTAAAAGTTCTCCCAGTTCGCGGTGTGTGTTTTCGGAAATTACTGGGCGGCGTTCCGGTCGCTTTTCTGCCATTTGTGCAAGTAGATTTTTATGCCATCTACTTCCAGTCGGCATAAGCGTATCAACCTCACGGGCAATCCGTTCAAAAATCCGCTCTATGCCATGATAGATGTCAGCGAGATCTGTAGCGATTGTATTTTCGATGAATTCTGTAACATCAATGGGAACCTCCTCAATCTTTTCCAATCCCCTGTGGATTCTTTCAAGCGTTCCCTCTATTTTATCAAGTTCGTCGTTGATGCGTTGTGTGAGTCGTTTTCGGTTCATTTCGTAAATGTCTCCCTCCTCGGTAGGGAAAACTTGTCGGTGCAGATGTTCGTAAAGCGTCCGCCACAATCCTGAGTGGGATCCTTTTTCAATAGGTATCGCTTGGTATTTTATTCGCTCCCGGAAGAGCCCTTTCGACGTATCGAAGTTAATGAAATCTATTTTAAATCCTGATTTGAAGTCCATAACCATTCTCCACGCTTTATCATAATCATCCGTGGAGAGTCCAGACACGGCGATATCAATATCCGACCTGTTTGTGAAACCTATAGGTTCTGTGAGTGAACCGAAAACGACGACTTGGGTTGCACCGAATTGTTCGTAAAGCAGTGTCGCTACTTGATATGCAGTGTCCCATGCCCGATGAAGCAGTCCATCATCCATCACTCGGTTCTTCCATACCTGTTCCAACCGCTTTCTGCATGCCGCGAGTTCATCTGGGGATATTTTTTGTGTTGACATCGCTAAACTCCCTGTAACTCCAACGTATCACTGTGATGGCATGCTACCTGAACCCCGGATGTAACCTCTCGGAGTTCTGGTGTTTCCTGTTTACATATATCGGTTGCGTAACGACATCTTGGATGAAAATAGCATCCAGTCGGTGGTTGTGATGGATCAGGTACATCCCCCTCAAGGCGAATATGCTCACGTTTGCGCTGCGCATTCGGATCGGGAAGTGGGACGGCGGATATTAACGCTTCGGTGTACGGGTGCTTTGGCGATTCATAGAGCGTTTCGGCATCGCTAATCTCCACGATTTTGCCGAGGTACATGACTGCGACGCGGTCGCTGATGTGTTCAACAACGCTGAGATCGTGTGCGATAAAGATGTAAGAGAGGTTGAATTCTTCTCGGAGTTCTGCCAACAGGTTGAGGATCTGTGCTTGTACGGAGACATCCAATGCAGAGACCGGCTCATCTGCGACGATGAGTTCAGGTTGGAGTGCTAATGCGCGCGCAATACCGATGCGTTGGCGTTGCCCACCGCTAAAGGCGTGTGGGTAGCGACGCATATCTTGGGATTTCAAGCCGACAGATTCCAGCAGTTCTACAATCCGATCTTGAAGTGCTGTCCCTTTCTCAATGCGATTGACTCGCATCGGCTCGCCGACGATATCGGCTACCGTCATCCGTGGATTGAGTGATGCGTGAGGGTCTTGGAAGATCATCTGGATGCGTTTGCGAAAAGGTTGCATCTCGCGGTGCGTCAATTTCGCCAGATCTACCTGTTCCTCACCGAAAATGAAACTCCCGCTTGTCGGTAGTATTAGCCGGAGGAGGCAGCGTCCGGCAGTCGTTTTTCCACAGCCGCTCTCACCGACGAGACCGAGTGTTTCACCGCGTTGCACGTCGAAACTGATCCCGTCGACGGCTTTTACATAGCCGACGGTGCGTTGGAGGATCCCTTTTTGGATAGGGAAGTATTTTCGGAGGTCATTCACCTGAAGCAATTTCATTCTTTAATTATACCTTGCGGTTCGGTTAGGCAAGTTAGTGAATAATGTTAATCGACGTATATCTGAAAAAACACCCAAGCAAAAACCCTGCGCCGTTGTTGCAGGCTACCGTTTTGGTTTAATGATTCCCCCCAAAAAAAACGTCAAAATTCCAAAATCCAGTACAAACTAATCGAAAACCTGCGCGTAATGGAATGGAGTGCAGCCCAAGAGCAATAAATTAAAAATCTGTGTGGAGCCAGCATCGTACGGCGTGTGTGCCATTATCTCCATTTTTATTCGTTAACTCAAGTTCAGGCATGTGTTCACATTCTGGCATCCGTTCTGGGCACCGCGGTTGAAATGAACACCCTGTCGGCAGTGCCAACGGATGTGGGACTGTTCCGGGGATAGAGGGTAAGGTTTTCTGTACCGTTCTACCGAGGACAGGAATAGACCTGAGCAATCCCTGCGTGTAGGGATGTAGTGAGTTATAGAAGATGTCATCAACGCTCCCTCTTTCAACAACGCGTCCTGCATACATGACAACGACTTCATCAGCGAGGTCAGCGATAACACCGAGGTCGTGCGTGATGAGCATAATTGCCATTCCCATTTCCGCTTGGAGTTCCTGCATAAGACCGAGTACCTGTGCTTGGATCGTCACATCAAGTGCGGTTGTCGGTTCATCTGCGATGAGCAGTGCGGGTGAGCAGCAGAGTGCCATTGCGATCATGACGCGTTGGCGCATACCGCCAGAGAGTTGATGCGGGTATTCATCGACGCGTTGCGTTGGGGCGGGGATACCGACGCGCGTGAGCATCTCAATTGCACGTTCGCGCGCAGTGTTTTTGTCCACCTGTTCGTGTAAAGCAACGGCTTCAGCGATTTGGTCTCCAACGGTATAAACAGGATTGAGGGAGGTCATCGGTTCTTGGAAAATGATGGCGATTTCGTTGCCCCGGATCTGGCGTATCAGCTCGCTTTTCGGTGGCACCTGTGTGATGTCCAAGGGGTCACCATCGCCGTTGCGATAGAACAGAATCTCACCGGCTTCAATCCTGCCCGGTGATGGCACGAGTTGGAGGAGCGAGAGTCCGGTGATACTTTTCCCACAACCGCTTTCACCGACAACGCCTACGGTCTGTCCACGTGCAATAGAGAAACTGACATCGTTCACAGCGTTTACGATGCCGTCGTCTGTTGGGAAGACTGTTTTTAATCCAGAAATTTCCAGAAGCGGTTTTTGGTAAGATGTTTCTCGTGATGCAGCCATTTTTAATTTTTGCGCTCTGGAGATCGCTCCTAAAAAATTTTAGCCTATTGTACAGAAAAAACGGTTGTGTGTCAACTGTTTTCTCTAAATTTTACCTGTCAGGTGTTTAAAACAGGACTTACGCATTTTTCCATGATAACGAACATCCGACGCACTGTAGGCGGGATTTCAAATCCCGCCTGCAAGGGGGGCTGCGTAAGTCCTATAAAAAAAGAAAAGCGCGGTTAGAAACCGCGCCTCCAATGAATGAAAGATAAAATTGGACTTAAACTCAGTCAAAAGACTACAATTCTGTTTTAATGTGATCCCAAAACACGGTTAACTTTTCGCTCACCTTGTTTTGTAAGTAATTAGCAACACTTGTTTCACCCGTCTGTCCGTTGGCATCCACAGTATCCGTGTGCCATATCTTCGATGAAGTGTGCGTTGGGTTAAAGAAGTGGTTATGCTCACCTTGGATAGCAATTATTGACTGCTGTGACACGCGCCTGTCTTCCGTTCCTGTTTCGGTGTCTTTAATCACCGCCCACGGAGACGTAGAAATTTTGATGTTATGAAGCATCGTCTTTTTCATTGCCATCAAGCCGGATTCTGGTTCCGGTGGGTTCGTAAAGAGCGCGAATTTCATGACAAAACCGGAAGCGATGAGAAAGAAAAGCAGGGCGGTGGCGTTAACAACTTTTGGCGAGAGATCCAATTTCAATCGTTCGAGACACCACGCCAATGGATTGGCAAAGAATGCCAACTGCTGGCGTTGATGGAGTGTTCGGACGCGTTGCTGAATGTTCCCCACCAATTCTGGCGGGGGGGTCGGTTCCTCTGTGTTCTCGAGTACACTTGCGGTGTGCCATAACGCCTCGTACTCCCGCTGACACTCCGGACAGGTTCGGAGATGCTCCAAAACAGCACGCCGCGAGGTTTCCCCAGAAGCTCGATCCGTTGCTTCCGTATTTTCTTCTATTACCGAATGCGGCAGATTATTAAGAGTTTGTTCGCAATTCATTGAGACACCCCCTTCTTAGAGATAATATTTGCTCAGCTTCCGCTTAAGATTCTTCAGTGCCTGATTCAAACGTGAGGCGACTGTGCCTTCCGAACACGCCAAGATCTCCGCGATTTCTCGATACTTAAGATGTTGCATATAGTACAGCGTGACAACCTCGCGTTGCTTTGGTGGTAACTGATCAATAGCATTCTGCACCATCTCGCTCTGCTCAGTTTTAATCACGACACGCTCTGGGGAATCACTCTCAGCGGGACGTCCTTGGATTTCCGCCTCTCGGGTGTAAGCGGTCAACTTGCGCTCATTCGATTGCGACTTACGAATATATTGCTGGCATGTGTTAATACCGATACGATATAACCATGTTCCGAATTGTGACTGAAATTGGAACGTTTTAACGGACTTGTATGCCTCCAAAAATGTTTCTTGTGTTGCATCAGCGGCATCCTCGGAATTACCGAGCATCCTGTATGCCAGTCCATAAATCTTTGAATGATGCCGATTGACGAGCTCGTTGAATGCCTCGGCATCGCCCTCTACTGTCTGGTGTACGTACACATCGTCAGGGATCATATAAAACTCACTTTAGCAGGATGTTGCTTAGTTTGTTGCATTGAAATTGACTCCCCTTCACTTTTTTTCGAGTGGTAAACGCGTTCATAAAACGGGATCCTATCTATTTGTTGCATCCAAACTAATTTTTCTTTAATTTTTTAATAGTTGTTGGTTGTTAGTTATCAGTTGTTAGTTAAGATCGGTTTGGGACCGTGTGAGATTCTTTGGGCGGAGAACGCCACGGATTACAGTGTCCAGCAAAACGTTTCAATGCGCTACTTTTAACAATGATCGCCTCTGGACGTAACACAGTGGCATACGACGTAAGCAACGCGATTGTGTCAAGCAGAGAGTTATAGCCTGACATGCCAGACATATCGATGTAAATCTTACTGAACGGTTCACCGAGATCGAGTGCTGCTTTAACATCAAAACCGTCAAGTACCTCAAAATGTAGATCGGGGTGTCTTCCCCTCGCACGTTCAATACATTTGGGACTGATGTCCGTGCCAACAACTTTTTTACAGTGCGGTGCGATCAGGGTTGTCGTCGTTCCCCATTCGCAGCCGATTTCTAACACGACATCGTTCGCGTTGACCCAGACGGGGATCGTCTCTCGATATTCTTTAACGCCGCGGGTTGCGACGAAATCGGTATGTCCGTCAAACAATTGATTTTGGGTCGCCATAACGGTTTACACAACCTCACACGCCTCGCAGACCAAGGCGAAACGTTTTGTGCCGTTCGTCTCAAACTCGGTTTCGTAATCGTGGCTGACTGGAAGGTTTGATGCACCGCACCAATCGCAGCGTCCAGAAAAGGTATGCGTTTTTTGTCCTAACAGTGCTTCTTTCTCTTCTTCAACTTTTCGGGTGGCAGCGATGAGATCAAGTGCGCGTTGGCGTAGCTTGGGATCGGTTTCCTCTTTAGCGATTTTTTCAAGAAGCGGTTGGAGTCTCGGATCGTTTGGATTTCCGCCGTCGTCAAGTGTGTGCCATGCCGCTTTTCGGACGCGTAGGTCTGGATCGACCATGCCTTTGTAGAGTGCTACCCAGACTGCGTCAATCCGTTTCCGAACATGGCACGGACAGAGATTGTCCATCGCCTCGACGCGATCGTCAGGGTTGGAAGAGTAGGCAAGTTCAAGGTAGTATTCGACCTCATTACCGCGCAACCGATCTTCACGTCGGCGGTGTGCATTCTTCTGATACTTGTTCATGCCTTTCATTTTTTTTTGCTTCGGAATTCCATGTTTTGGCATCTGTTCCCCCATTATTAGAATTGTAGTTTTTCAGTTTTCCCAGTTAATCATGGCTAACAATCCTTCTTAATCAAACTTCAGTTTATCTGTAACCTTCTGGAGTGCTTCGTTTATTTTTTCCAACACCTCATTGGAAGGCTGTTCCCCCTCAGCACTAATTGATATACGGAACTTAAAATCGAGTTCGGGTGCAATGTCAGCCAAATCAGCAACCCGTTCCGGTAAATCCTGGATTTCAATTTCGGTAAGATAGGATTCGGCATGGCGCATCCACGCTGGTTTCCGCACACGAATTTTGTAAAAACCGTTAGTTAAAAACTCATCTTCTGAAGCGATTATTCCAATCTTAATGGCTTGTTCCACAGCGTAGCGGAACACATCATCAGGAATGGAAATACCTCTTTTAGTTTCAAGTGTCTCTTTAATCAAAGCGAGTGTGGGTTGTCCAGATTTCCAAGCAGATTCTGCGTCATTTCCAATGAGGTCTTTCGGAACTATAGTCACAGGTGCTTGTGAAACTTTTACACCGACCTTATCGGCTTCTTCAGCAGCACATGGCCACAGTGGACTTCCCTCAATGAATTCAAAAAGCCTTTTATCTCGAGCGT
The DNA here is from genome assembly GCA_022819945.1 of Candidatus Poribacteria bacterium. GTDB lineage: Bacteria > Poribacteria > WGA-4E > WGA-4E > WGA-3G > WGA-3G. The sequence goes on along the minus strand of JAJEGI010000051.1, from coordinate 95,362 downwards.
CGTTGATAGCATCAACAATCAGTTGCCATGGAATCGGAGAACCTTTGAGAACCGATAGCGCGTGTATTATTTTTCCAACAGATGAGGTTTCGTTCTCCCACGCGTCCGGCAGAGATTTGTGGCTAATTTCCGAACCACTGATGGGTTCTAACGGCGTGAGTAATTCCAGCTCGTCGGTTATCTCAGCGTCAGGGATGGCTTCCTTAAGGTAGGCTTTATTTTCGTGGCGCGCCATGAGCAAACCGCTTTGAATAGCAGACTGGATGGTTTCTAAAAGAACAAGGTCAGAGGCGAGTTTTGTTACTTCGTCTCCGTCAAAAAATCCGCGAATTGCACCCACCGTTGCGGTGACGTTATCGCTTTGCCATAGTTCTGGCAGCTGCCCCGGAGTTAATAACTCAGGACTGAGATTGTGGAGTTTCGCGTGCTCAATCGGAACGATTTCTAAATCCTTTTTCTTAAAATCTTCATCTGTTGCGGGTGCTTCGCGGTAGTAGGTTTGCTGAGACCTATCTGGTCGCATGGTGCGTAGGACAAATTGTCCGTCAATAACGCCCTGTCGAAGAGTTTCATTGAACACCTGTCGGTTTAGCATTCGGGGGAGGCGAGACAGACTTGCAAACATACCATATAACTCTTGAACGGGTTTGGCGGTTTCGTCTTCTCCCCAGATATCAAAGTAACTATCGGGTGTAAGGAGTTCTGGAGCGAGGGTGGTCGTGAGTAATCTCCCTCTGTCGGTGAGGTGTTTTTTCACCCGTTCAAAAGGTGACTCTTGTCCCGATGGTAAGAGGCTTGCTTTGATGTCGCTATTTTCGTCAAGCGAAATTAGCACGTTATACGCTGCGATGGTGGAGTCTTGTATACCGGTTTCGTCCTCTCTTTTACGTTGCTGTAAAAGTGCTTTTTGGGTGGGACTCAAGTCTTTCATATCGTCCCAGGTTTCGAGAATCTGCCAAGCGCGGATTTTCTGGATATGTTGTCGGAGTACTGTTAATGCTGATCTGTCCGGGGTAAGGATGACGATATTGTTTTTATAGGTACGATCGAAAAACGGTTTGAGTGTTGTAGGTATTGATTCGCCAGGGGTGGCTGCGTATTCTGGTCCAGCTATGATAAAACGGAATTCGTCAGGCGTATCGGGAGAAATATCCTTGGGGGACTGAGGCAGCTTGTGGATTCGGACGCTACTGGTACTGGCATCTTTTTCAAGTTTGACCTCGTTTATCCGTTTCATCAAATCTTGGTGGATCTGGTCTTCGTTAATACTTTGCATTGCGCGAAAGTGCATGTGAGTGAGATTAGGCTCTATTCCGAGTGCCCAATTTCCTTCAATTTCTCTGAGGAACCACGAAGCGTTTCGCCATTTTTCAAGCCCTCTCTCCAGTGTTATTTTGTCGATGTTAGGGTGTGCAAGGAGGAGGAGGAGATTATCCGTTTCAGCCTTCTGCCCAAAAGGTTGTGAATGTAGGAAGGTAGCGAGGACAGCGGCTTCCATTTCGCGTGCTTTGAGGCCCGAGATTTCGTTCTGAATCTCTTTGGCTCTGTCCAATTCACCTGTCAGAAGTGGGGTCCATTTTTCACTTTCTTCACAGGCTCTGATGAGTTCTTGCGTCGCATCTGAGAGTCCTCGTCCTGTTGTTAGAAATGTGGCCGGAGTAACGATAGATGACAGGTCTTTCCCGTATCCATCTCTCAGGAGCGTGGCGAATGTACGGAACATACCGCGTGTTCCCTGGAAGTTATTGAGCCGCGTCCATTTTTGATGGAAGATTTCAATCAGATCGGGGGAAAACGGATAAGCGTTCATAAGTTTCTGATATGCATCCGGATTGGTGTGTTTCGCGTGGAGCCCGAGTTGTTCTCTAGCTGCGATGAGGCTGTTTACAATAGGACGATAGTATTGCTCAGACGGATTGCGTTCAAAGAATCGACGGCGTAGCAGTTCCGCGACATCTTCGCCCGAGACGGGTTCAACATTCTTTTCTACCCGTCGAAATACACGTACGAGCATCTGTAGCACATCTATACCGATGGGATCGTTTCCGATCATATCCGATGTGATGAGGCTAGCGACGATGGCAGAAGTATTAACCTCTTCCACTGCCTGTGTTAGATTCTGAAAAAAATCTTGAAGAATTCCGTGTCGTCTGGGATCGTCGTTGACAGCACCGCGTGTATACATGAGCGTTTCATCAAGTAAGATGAGCGTCGCTAATCCATCTTTCTGAGGTGCCCTGATCAGGTTAGCGAGTGTCGGCTGGGCGGGCTCTATATAGTCGTTTTCATGTGCTGCAACAGTTGCGAGTCCGTCATTGCCGGCGAGTTGATATGCCAATGCCCCCCACGGTGTTTTGAGTGTTTTTTGTGTTCCGTCAGGGGCTATTGCTTGAAACCCGTTTTTCACGTCGAATTTATCGAACGGGAGAATGGCAACTCTTGCTTGTGGGGGTGTATCCAACCCGCTGAAACCCATAAATTCCTGAACCGTGTGATGTTCTTTCCACTGCGTGCCGTTTTCGGCAAGATGTAGGAGTGTGAGAAGTGCATGTGTTTTTCCACCGCCATAAGCGACTTGAAGGGTGGTGACGGGGTTACCGCCGTGTCCAGCGAGTCGTCTAAGGACATCCCGCGCCAACGTTTTGAGATTATGGGTCGGATAGGTACGCTCAAAGAATTGAAACGGTTGCCGGTAAACATCGGGTGCGGTTCCGGTTCTAATAGCGTATAGGTCCGCGGCGAATTCCGAAATATCAAGTTTGTCCTGTTGGACATCGTCTCTTAAGATGCAGAGCTCATGCCATGTGTTATTGCTCATGGACTTGTTCCTCTTCTATATCCTCAAGAATTTGCTGGATGAAAGTTTGCAGCGACGGAATATCTATTTTAAGGGTATTCCAAATGACGGCGTAGTCAATTGCAAAGTAGGCATGAACGATTTGGTCTCGTATCCTTTTCATCTGCTGCCAAGGGGCCTGCGGATAGTCTTGCCGAATCGTTTCTGGAACCTTCTTAGCTGCTTCCCCAACAATTTTAAGTTTTTGCAAAACGGCAGAAGCGGTTTTATCATCCGCGACAAACGCAGCGAAATCCATGCCTGAAACGAATGCCTGAGCAGCGACCATAGCTTCAGAGATGTTTTTGAGATAAAGTAGATAGTTTGTCATATTGCTGTTATCAGTTGGATAGAACAAAAAGCTTCAGGGTTACAAACCCTCCTACAAAGTTTAGTTTAACACAGCTCACCCGTCAATGTCAACTGAAAATCGTTTCTGATTAGCATCCCTCGTTGATACACCACCTGAGACAGGTATACATTGCGTCACGTCTATTTTGACAGAATATCATCCATTGTGAGTTGCTGTTGGGTTTCCCTTGCGGATTGGTTTGGAAACGAAACTCCACTGACCGGTTCCCCCGGTTTGTAATTGATGAGTTTTTCCAAATGCGATCTTTCGCTGGAACCTTGCGGACTCGTTTCAATGAGTGCCTGAACGACAGCCTTGAAAAGGGGATTTTCTTGCAGGCCATGCTTGTGGAAATAGGCATTGATTTGCTCTCTGTCGCCCACGTCCCAGAGTTTCATGATTCTGTGGATCATGTCTATCATGGGAATTCTCCCAGAAGTGTGTGCAAAGCCGATCCGGTCTGAAGTGCGTTCGGTGTGTTCAAGGAGTTTGAGAGCGTTGCCGGAACGTGCTTTTGTCAGGATGCCAATCTGTTTTGCCCTTAAATCGTCAAGTGACACGCCGTATCCTTGTGCTAACAGAATACATTCACCTATGGGGGCATCCTTCGTACCGAAGTAGTCCTTGTGCATCAGGTAGTAGCGGGTCCATTCGTCTAACGCCTCGGTGCTTGTGTCCCCGAGGACTTTCCCGAGTGCGAAGTCGGTGACAGTCCGTCTCACTTCGTTAAGGAATTCAGCCACTGTGAAAGATTTGCCTCCCTCCTCCCGCTTGACAACTTTGTAACTGGAATAACTTTCTAAGGCGGGGCCAATAGCTGCCCAGACGAAATCAGGGCCTCGGATACCTCGGTCCCAGAAATAGCGGAGGCGTTCGGTGATTCGCTCTTTCATGGCATTTGTGACCTGTTTGTACCAGCCAGTTTTCGCGTTTGTTGGACGTTTTCGGCAGACAAGCCAGAGCGAGGTTGCAAGTGCCGCACTTCCCTGTGCCCTCATTCTTTGCCCTTGCTCAGTGGCAATGGGCCAAGATGTTGTAACCACTAAACCCGATTCAATCATCGCTTTAACGAGGGTTTCCCATGCGTCTGGTGCTTTATGAGCAAAAACAACTACTATTCTACCTTCACCTGACAAAGCCTCATGAGCTTTCTTAAAACTTTCAGTCATGCCTCTTTCGTAAAACTTTTTCGCTTCATCGTTATTTCCATGAAAACGCCCAGCGTGTTGAACAAGCTCATTGATTTTGGGTGTGAGTGATTGCGTTAAATTACTAGGGAGCTGATGTCCAATTATCCGACGAAGCCATACATAAAAAAAGTCGGAGATATCCGCATAGGGTATTTCATCATAATAGGGTGGATCAGTGATGACGACATCGGTTTTTCGGTTGACTGAATCGGTCGCGGATTGACATAAAATCAAGCATTTTGGTGCTTTTGGTTGATGTGCTCTACGGGTTGTTTCCATAGAGGCGATAACTCTGTCAAGACAGATCTTGTAACTGCCGCGGGCATCGCCCAGAATAGGACCCTCACAGAAATCCCAAGTCATTGGGAAAGCGTATTTGGGAAAAGTATGACCGGTTCCCTCAGCATTCAAATCCCAAACAACTTGGGTTGAGTTAAAAACCAACATTCTGTCAAAGACACAAGCTAAATATGCGTTAATCCTCTCTAACCACTCTGGTAAGTAACCGATTTTTTTCATTTCTTCCCGTGCTGCTCGGGTCCACTTCATAAACGTCATTAGTGACAATAAATGCCGAGTTGTGAACAGATCTGCCCATTTCTTATACCCATAGAGAGGTAAGCGAAATCCAAGTGTTTCGGGTCCGGGCATTGGTTCATCAGGAATCCCGTATGGAATTTCATCGGCAATTGTCTCCAAGATATCCTGCGGTATTTCTTCTGCAGCCTTAATATCTAACGGTGTTGGTAGACGATACTCCTTACCATAGTCCGATTGATAAACAACTGCTGTCATCTGCGTTTTAAGTTTGCTTTGGTGCCCACACCGCTTGATGTACTCATCAGGTTGCTGCGAACCGCAAAACGGACAAACCGCCGTGCCATCTGACATCGTGGGTGGATCAACATCTTGGACAGTTTCTGGTATGATAATTTCAAATTGGACGCGCTTGGTTTCGGGGTCCGGATAGAGTTTGAGGGCACGCTTGGCGTTGATGATGATCTTCGCCTGATTTTTTGTTTCTTTGATGCGGAGGAAGTCGGGACGATTGCGATTTTCCGGCGTATCAAGAAGGGTTTTCTCCGCTTTCTTGCACATCCACAACGTTTTGAGGAGCGGAATTGTCGCGCCACACTTCTTTTGATCTTGGCATGGAATCGTGCGCGCCCAGAGATAGGCTACTGTTGGCTTGTTGTCTATAGTAGGATAGTATTGTGTCAGTTCTTTGCGGGCATTTTCCAGCACCCACTGTCCCCAGAGGCGAACGTGATCAATAAGGTCTCCGCCTTTGAGTTCGGGTTTCTCATTAAGGTTGAGGTTCGGGAGCGGTGCGGTTTTGCCAGAGAGTCGTTGTGGGTGTTCCAGCGTGCATTTGAGAATGAACCATGCAATCGGATTATAGTCGTTTGCCGTGACCTCACAGCCGAGGCGCATTGCTTCCAACGGGATGGCCCCTCCACCAGCGAACATGTCCAAAACTTTAGGCGGTTGCCCGTTATATGCCATGGCGATCAGTTCTCTGGCGATTCGGAGTTTATTGACCCAGCGTCCTTTGTTATCCTTCGTGTCCCAGTTGCCGTGGCCGTTTTCGTCGCCCCAGCGTGTTAACGAAGCGATGAGATTGTTGCAGAGGTAGTCGCGCTGTCTATCTGGAAGCGGCGAACCGGAGAGGCGTGTGTATTCATCTCTGATTTTTTGTGGTGCATCCGCGGGATCGGGGAGTAGGGTAGCGATTGTCACTGCACGGCATGCCGCGAGCGGGCGACGCGCGGGCCAGATATGAAGTGTAGAAATATGTTCGCGGCGGACTTTCTTTTGCTGCTCTGAGTCTTCAAAAACCTTTTTAATACTCGGTCTCTTTTCGTGTTTTGAGTCTGTGGAGACTTTTTTGAGGGGAAAGGCTTCTTCTATGAGTCTGCGCGGCACTATGGAATTCTCCTATTTATGTTTTAACTTTTTCCAATTTGATAAACGGTTGAAAAATCGGATGATCGTTCATTCGTTGCCAAATAATAGATTCGAGTATAATTGGTAACTTCAATTGGAATTCATCCGGAATTGTAGAGTTTTGTTCTTCAAGCATTTCAGGGAATAGTATCGACTGCAACAGGGTCTCATGAGATGCTAAACGTAGAGAAATATAACATGTAAATTGAGTAATATGATGCAAAAAAGGATTTGGCATGAATTCTCCATTGAAAAGTTCTTGAAGTTTCTCACGATCATACGAATTCATGACCTGATCCATCCATTGCTTGATTTGGGTTTGTTTCATCTCTGGCTCCCCTTGTGTCATACATAGAAAGAGCGCAGTCTCTTTGGCACCCATATGCCCCCTCTCAAGATTATCACGGACTGGAGCAAGCAAGTGCGGATCGTCAAAACGAAGCCTGTCAACTACAAGAAGAAGGGATTTGAGAGCGAACATACGAAGTCCTGAGTTATGATGATTTAGATTAGCACGTGCAATATTTATCCAAGACGAATCTGATGAAAGCGCGTACAAAGCAATTTCAATCGGTAGCAATTCATACCATTTCCTACGCATGAAATCAGCGTGTTGTTTCATTTCACAGGCAAAGGCTGAAATTTCCTTGACCAACGACTGCTCAAAACACTCGGGAGCGAAAACTGCAAACCATTGGATAAAGAAGGCGCGCAGATCTTGTGCTTCCGGAATTGGCCTTTGCCCAAAATTATGAACCCAAAATTCAAATTCCGATTTCAGAATTTTGGGTAATCTCTCTTGATTAATCAAGAATGAAGGAATAGACATTTTTATGATTTTTGATTGTTGATGATTAAAGTATTGAAACCTCTATGAGTTCTACCTCATACAATTCAACGCCCAGATAGAGAAAAAAGTTCATCGAAGTACTGGATCATGCCTGCAAAGGGTGCGCCTGGTGCCTTCATTCTTTCTATGGCATTTATATTCCGTTCCCGAGTTTCCGGACGGATCCGATCATCTTCAAGTGTAGTCTTGAATACACGATATTTATGATAGATATTGTATCTCCCGCCCCTGAGCTCCATACGATTCAATCCATAATACTGGATAGATGCTGCAGCAATAGATTCAACTTCAGGATTTTCAGTGTTAACGATAACCTTAACTTGAAAATTTTCAGAGTTAGGGGTGACTTCAACTTCTCTCAGCACATCATCGGCACGCCATGCAAAGTATTCAGCAGGATCATCAAAATAAGGGTTGAGCAGGAGCGGACGTTCCTGTTGATGTAAGTGAATGAATGTGTTAACCCGATCTGTATCCAGCGGGTCAGGGGCAATTTGGCCTGCTTTAGTTGCTATAAAATTATCCGTTGTATTGCGTTTAATTATAGGGGCTTGCATCTTCCGATTTTGGATTGGGAAATCATCTTTCTTAAACCTCTGATTGCAAAGTTGACATGAAGCAAGATAATTGTCATAGCAATAGGCGAGCCACCAATAGCTGCTTTTGGGGCGATAATGCTCAACATCTCCGTAAGCAACCCCTATAGTTGGTGCTTCGCAGTAGGCACATTTACCACCTGTTTCGGCGAAAAGTTGTTCCTTCGCGGGTTTCCAACGGTTGCTGTTGAAAGTGTGTTTTTGAATCTCACCGCGCCTAATACGTCTTTGGTTGATCAACAATTCCTTCTCAAAGGTTCTCTTTTTTTGGCCGTGGAAGTTAGTGTGAATGTCTGTTTTCGATCGGCTCCTCCTTAAGCGTATCACCGCCTGCCCTCCCGCAATTCCTTCTCAATTTTCTGCAAAAGCTGTGTATGTTCGTCAGAAGATTGCATATTGGATCTACTGGGAGTTGGAAGATCGGTTAGAAACGCGGTTAGTTTGTTCAGTTCTTCTCGTTCCTTAGACGACAAATCCGCTTTGTCCCGGAGGGCACAGTATCGGTTCTTCATGTCCTCAACCGTTTTTGACTCGTCGGTATCTAACCCGAACGCGGGTGACATTACCAATTGGTGTAAAAGAAGCGTATTTGGGGCACCGGAAAATGGATAGAGGTGAATTTTCCCTTTTTCGCGCATCAAATAGTGAAGTTCACCTTCACCTGCCTGTTGCGCGGCCATGGGCGAGTGCGTCGTTGCAACGAACTGAAAATTCGGTAACCATTTGTCAAGGAGCGATAAGAGTTGGCGTTGCCGCTTTGGATGGAGATGCAGGTCGACCTCATCAATGAGGAGGAGTCCTTTTGCGGTAAGCGGTTTTTCCTGTGCGTCACCAGAGACTTCTGAAACTTGGAACAACAAGTCGCCTATCCAAGCTGCCATTGCGAGATACCCGTCGCTGAGACAATGTAACGGCACGATACCATCTGGCGTATCAAACAGTAAGTGCCCATTCTGTTTATCAATGCTATGAAACTTTATCTCCGGTAGTAGATTGCTGAGCACTTTTTGGACGGTTTCCAATGCAGTGCCGTTTCCGATGTAGTCGAGGTCCATTGCCCAAGCATCAATCGGTTTGGTGGTCGCATCAGGGTTGAATAGGGTAGCGACGCGCTGTGCTCTTTTGTTTGTAAATTCTGATGTCTTTGCTCTTCGACTGTTTGCTGTATTGAGATGGCGGGACGCACCGAAACCGAGAACAAAGTAGTCTCTCTTTTTCTGATTTAGAGCGTCATCAAGCCACGCGAGACTTTGTTTGTTTTTCACAATGACATCGGCGCGGGTATCTTTAGGTTCAATTCGGAGATGAATTTCTCTCTCTTTCCCTTCCGTCGTAACCAAAAAGGCTGAGATTTCGCACCGCTGCGTTTTGTACCGGATCCAGTCGGAAGGTTCCCCCAACAGATCGGCGATCGCATCACTACCGGCAGTTGCCAGGGCGATGGCTTTCAGAAGCGTGCTTTTCCCCGCACCGTTTTCAGCCAGCAAAAGTGTCCACTTGCGGATATCGCCATCCTCACCTTCAAATGACAAGTCAATATCAGAAAAACATTTGACATTGTTCAGATGGATTGATTTGAGAAACACCTCAGATGTCCTCCCTCATTAAGTTGCCCGTCCGTAACTTCATAGTTGTCTGAAATGCTGTGTGATAAATCTCAACAGTCCGTAACCTTCAAGTTCATCTGCGAGGATTTTAAATCCGAGTTCATAAATTTCAATATCGGTGAGTTCAACTAACCCTTTGCGCCATGCTGCGATCCGTTCGGCTTTGATATGTTCCTCCTCTTTCCGCGATGCTTCTCCCTGTTGAATCCGTTTTGCGAGCGTATAGATATCTGGGTCGTTAGCCATGTATTTATGTCGCTCAGCAGTATAATCGTAGTTGCGCGGTTTGCAGTGCTGGAGGAATTGTGTTGCATACGCGGGGCCAAGTTGCTCTGTAAGTTCCTTAATGCCAAGTTCATAAATCTCAAGATCCGTCATCTGTAAAACGTCCATTTTCTGTCACCTCCCGTAACCATGTTTCTGGGTTTTTGACTTGGATATGAAGCCTGGCCTGGTACCGTTGTGCTCTCCGAAGCAGCCTATCATCCGTTGTTAGGAAAAGGTCAGCCTCCCCACTTTCAGCGCAGGCGAGATGCAAGGCATCTTTTTCCTTAAAACCCAAGGATTCAAGTCGTAGACCTCTTGATATTTCCACTGCTCCGACAGAAATGGTCTGATGTGCAAGCGTTAACAAAGTTTTGACTTGCGTGCGTTCTTCCAAATCCGGGGTTTGATCAACTTCGTCTATTATGACGTTGCTGGCAGCCAATACCCGCGAAGACAGTAAGTGAGAATTTGATTAGTAGCTTCGGCTTCCTCTACAACACGTGCTTGAGTGGGTGGATCAAAAAGGCGGCTCAAACAACATGTATCAAGATAAATTTTCCAGAATGGCAAAAAAGTTTGCACGCGTCTATCTAAACCTCGTTTGATAATATTCTATTGCAGGTTAAGTGCATACAAAGCGGGCCTCCCACTACATTAGCATAGCAGAAAAAATAACGGATCGCAAAGAAAATCAATTAGGGTGATCCCAGTTTCGATTTTCTGATGATGTCACCGGCATTGATCCGTATGTTTCCTGTAGCTTTTGCGAGCAGGTTGCCAAACGGATCTTGGCATCGGTAGAGCTGCGGTTCTTCAGTGTCGCAATGATAGACGACATAAAGCCAGTAGCGATCTCGGTGGTTGGCTGCTTGCCGCCATTCATTCGCTGTCAATTCGACACTTGTTATTCCTGTACGTCCTTTGACTTCAATATAACGCACTTCACCATTTGGGTATATAGATTGTAAGTCAAACCCTTTTTTGAGGCTTGGATTAGAGACATCTTTGATTTCAGCATCTCGATCGCGTTCATACTTGATAACAGTATTGACGGCAATAGCCTCGGCATCTCGTAATGTCTTTGTCGGAATTTCCTCAGTTGGAGGTTTGGTAACAAAGGCGCGAATATAGACATCTACGGGGCCTAATTGGATACCTTCGATTTCTCTAATGAGGTTTGCTTCTGCTTCCGCGCGCTTTTTAGGAAGTGCTTTAATCTCCTGATCGCAGTTATTCAATTTTGTTTGTGCAGCAGGTATACCTTTGGCGACATCTTTCTTGAGATTGAGACGCTGTTTAAGAAGTTCACCCCTCCTTGCGTTGAATGAAATCTTGATCTGCTCCCTTTTCTCATCTATTTCAGATTGAAACATATCGCGGATGTGAGAAAGTTTCGGATTTCCGATGTTTTCACAGATAAAATTTTCAATAGGTTGCGTTTCGTCAGCGCGGTTAATCCATTCTGCGGACAAAGTTTTAGGCATACCTTGTTGTCCTGTCCGTGGTATTAGGGTCAACAGAAGATGCGCGGGTGTCTCTTCGCATCGTCCATCTGCCAAGCGTTTGATTCCGACAAGCATCTCATCAAGGACGTAAGGTTTATCATTAGTTTGTCGTACCACAGGCATTCTTACCAAATAGAACAGATACGGTTCATCTGCTTGTGGATCAAAGTAGACTGCCCCGCGCTCGCCTTCAGTGTTGAATTTTTCTAAAAAGCCGGAGCGGATTGCGTCAAAAATCGGTTCGCCGGGGTGTAGAAAAATCGCTTCTGGTTTCTCGGATCCAGCAGGTAGTGCAAGTTCGCGTGAGAATGTTAACCGATTTCGGAGATTTGTCGGGTATCCATCAATTGCCTTTTGCACAGAGGTAGGACAACGGGATACCTTAAAAGTCGCTTCAATATCTCCGTTAATCCGATAGCCGAGTAAGGGTGCTGCATCTTCAAAGAAACTTCGGACATAAGCGGGTAGCATGCGAAGCGTTTCAGCGGATTCCCGTTGGTTCTGAACATTGCTGAGTAATCGTTTGACCTCACTACTGACGACCGATCTCTGTTGCCCTTCAAATTGCCTTTGTATACTTTCCATCGTGAATTGTGTGTTGATAGACTGGATTGAAGCATCAACTTGATCTTCTGTGATGGCTCTTGTGATAAGCTCCTTCAGAGAGATTTGACTGAATTGTTGCCCAATGACATCAAAGACCTTATCGTCATTTAATTCTTCACGCATGTTTTCCATCTTTTCCAGTAGTACTCTCAGCACGCGGCCTTCACGCGTATCTTCAGCAACGAGATTTAGCAAAACCACCGTGCGTGTTTGTTTGTACCGGTGAATCCGTCCCATCCGCTGCTCAAGTCGTGCGGGGTTCCACGGAATATCGTAGTTGACCATGAGCCAACAGAATTGGAGGTTGATGCCTTCCCCAGCAGCATCGGTTGCGACGAGATATTGCGCACCGTTGGGATCACGAAAGAATTCTACCTGTTCTTCACGCACACTATATCTCATGCCGCCGTGGATTTGGGCAACTTTTCCAGTAAAACCCAACGCTTCTAAACGCTCAATGATAAAATCCATCGTATCGCGATGTTCAGTGAAAATCAGAACCTTTGGCTCTGGATACTCCGTTAGTGCCTCCCAGAGTTTTTCAAACTTGCTTTCAGATTTCAGGTCGTAAACTTTCTTTGCCAACGCAACCAAGTTTTCAACGTGATCAACTTCAGCTTCAAGCTCGGCGATTGAACGCGCAGCCGTTGCACGCTCAAGATCCTCATCAACCTGTTCTGCCTCTTCCTTTCCGTCAACACTTTCCTCCTCATCCCCTGTTTTTTCATCTCTGATGTCAATATCTGAAAGTTTCGTTTGTGCTTTTTCCAGTTCCTCTATTGACAACCTTCCATTTTTGAGGTTACGAAGCGTGATTTGGAGTTTTTCCGCTCGTCTGATAAGGCTCTGCAGCAGTGCAAAAGTTGAGCTGGCAAGTCGCCTTTGTAAAATCATCATCGCCATTTTTGCTGCGCTTCGATTGTATTGACCAGCGAGATCGAAATACTGCTCACAATACGTTGTGACAGCATCGTACAAAGTTTGCTCACTTACCTCTCCTGGCTTGAGTGGATAGGCGATGGTCTGACTCTGTCGCGGCGGGTAGATGGGTTTTCCATCAAAGGTAACCATCTCCTCCTTCATACGCCGGAGCAGATGTTTAGATTTTTCTTTGTCAGTCAATCGACCAAATGCGTTTTGTGCGGCAAGGTATTCAGGTAGGAGCAATCGCCATAAAAAATAATAGGCATCATCCTTTCCCATGTGGGGTGTTGCTGTGAGCAATAACAGATTTTTCTGTTGGTTGGCAATCCGCTCAGCAAGTTCATACCGTTTTGATTTGTCTACTGTTCCATCTGATTCGTATCGGGCAGAAAGTTTATGTGCTTCGTCAAAAACGACCAGATCATAGGGTTGTGCTTCAAAGAGGCAGTCCTGCATCCGTTCTTGCCGTAAGGTGTCAAGACTAATAATGGCTAAACGGTTTTTTGGATTAGCAAACGGATTGGTATTTGCTGCGTCAGCACTGGACAGGATACGGAATTGGAGTCGAAAACAGACCCGTAATTCGCGCTCCCAGTTACCAATCAGTCCCGCTGGTGGCACAATCAATATACGCTCCACTTGCTGCCGGAGTAACAATTCTTGGATATAAAGTCCTGTCATAATTGTTTTTCCGGCACCGGCATCGTCAGCTAACAGGAAGCGTAAAGGATTATGCTTCAACAGATGTTCATAGACGGCGATGAATTGGTGTGGCAGCGGATCTATCAGCGACGTTTCAGTCGCGAAGATCGGATTAAACAGGTAGGCGTGTTGAAGTCGATGTGCCTCAGCAACAAGTCTTACCAGATTAGCATCTGCGCGAAAAGCATCGGACCCAAGTTCAAAACGGGATTGCAGTTCTTGAATAGAACAAGTAAATGGTTCGTCGTCATCTTGGAAAAAGAGTTGGACAAACGTAGCGTGTGACTCAATCTGACGGATTACCTTTTTCTTTCCCTGATGCGTGTCAATTAACGACATACCGGGTTGAAGATCTTCAATATGAATTGTGTCTGTTTGCTGCGCTGCGGAATCCATTTTTACGGTCTAAAGATGCCTCGTGTTTCAGATTAGAAAAGCAACAATGGCGTATAGTCTACTATACTTCACGGTTTTGTCAAATAAAATTTAGAGCAAGCCAGAGCCTTTTAGCTTTAAGAAATTACAGCGTTTCGCGCCTTTTTTACAATCCGGTGCGGTTAGGAAACCGAACCATAGGTGTCAATTTAGGATTTTCACAGCGTTTTATAACAGATGTAATAAACATGCCGCCCTTACAGGGCTAAATGTTTTTTTACATGCATTTCTATAAACATGCCGTCGCTACGCGACTGAAGAGGTTTTTGAAGTCTTCAAGGTTTCCGCGTAGTATCCGGTTCGGTTAGGAAACCAAAACTACCGGTCCTGGGTCTGAGGCGGTTATTTCTGCTAAAATTGACACTTATGATGGTTCGGTTAGGAAACCGAAACTACCGTGTTTGGAATGAAAATCAAAGTGAAGAATGGAAAACTGAATGAATCTGGAGTAAGGTCGCGACCAGGAGGCCGCTCCTACAAGAAGACATCAAATCTCTTTCGTGGGGCTATTATGCTGTTATGAACAGAGGCACGAAGTTTTGTTCTTCTCGGTGTGAACGTTGTGATATTACATCAATCTTGCACTCCAGTCTATCCTCTAAAAACTGTTGGAGCTTGATATAATCCATCAGATCGGCGCTGTCATCGAAATCTACCAAGAGATCCAGATCGCTGTCTGCGTGGAAATCGCTGCGGGTGTATGAACCGAAGATACCCTTAATTTCGGCTTTGTATTTCTGGCGGATTACGTCCTGCCTTTCTACGATTAGTCTTCTTAAGTTTTCAATCACGATGTGCTCCTTCAAGTTGAGAATTAGGGTGGACGGCGGACGGGGTATGCCTACTACTTTGGCTGAACGGCATCCGCTTACCACCTTGTACTGTTTACAAGAGCTTCGATTTCATCAATCTCTTTGGGGACACCGTCGGTTAGGTTTTCGTTGCCGGATTCTGTGACGAGGATGTCGTCTTCTATGCGGACACCGATACCTAAGTACTTCGATGGAACTCCTTTGGTGTCTTCAGCGACGTAGAGTCCGGGTTCAATCGTCATTACCATCCCCGGCTGGAAGGTTTTAAACTCTCCATCTGGTTCTCGGATGCAGTTGACATCGTGTACATCTAAGCCGAGCATGTGTCCGATGCGATACATGTAAAACTGTTTGTATTTTTCTTTTTCAATCAATTTCTCTGCTTTTCCCTTTAGAAGACCGAGGCTGAGCATGCTTTCTGTTAGCAACTCAATCGACTTTTGGTGTGGTTCATCAATGGAAACACCCGGACGGATACCGTCGATAATAGCACAGTGTGCCTCAAGGACAAGTTGATAGATTTCTCTTTGTGCCTCAGTGAAGGTACCGTTTGCGGGGAAGGTACGGGTCACATCACCGCAGTACCGACCGTATTCCGCGCCTGCGTCAATGAGGACGAGCGTTTCGTCTTCAATTTGACGGTCATTTGTTGTGTAGTGGAGTATCGTCGCGTTATCACCACTTGCCACGATGGTAGGGAAGGCTGCGCCGCTCGCCCCGTTCATACGGAACGTGGATTCAACGAGAGCCTCTAAGTCGTATTCATACATCCCTGGACGGACTGCTTTCATCGCTGCGACGTGACCGGCGACTGTAATCTCCGTTGCCATCTGGAGGTACTGCAGCTCGGTCTCATTTTTGATGAGTCGCAGTTCACTGAGAATAGGACTTGGATCGACAAGTGTATCGAACCCTTTACCTGAGCGGATCCGTGATCTCACAGACCGCGTGAAAAGCGAAAGGATTTCGGTATCAACATCCTCATTGGAACCGAGGGTATAGTAAAGTCTTTCGGCGCCTTGTAGGTATTTCCCGATTTTTTCACTGAATTTTTCTATTGGATAGACTTTATCGGCACCATAGCGTTTACGTGCGTCCTTAACGCCGACGCGTTTACCGTTCCAAATTTCCGCCTGCTTGTCTTTCGGACGTACGAAAAGGATATACTGGTACTTTGAATGTTCAGGTGCGATGACACAGATCGACTCTGGTTCTTCAAACCCGGTCAGGTAATAAAAATTCGGATCTGGACGATAAAGATATTCGGTGTCATGGTTCCATTTCGCTGTCGGTGCGCTGGCGAAGATAGCGACCCCTCCACTTCCCATTTTTTCAATAAAGGCTTTACGATTCTGTTTGTGCAATCCAGTTCCTCCTCATGAAGATTAGAGATACCCAATCGGTGTGCCGATTTTACCGATGATACCACCACTCGCAACCATCGGATAAATAGGTTTTGCCCAGAAAACGCCATCAACGGGTGAGGAAATGGATTCCTGAACATTGCCAAAGGCATCACAAATATCGGCAACGGGTTGAGACACCGTCAGCTGCTCATATAATTCCGCTCTATAATAGACGAAACCGCCTTCATTGCTGATGAGCGGCACAAATTTTTTGACAACCACTTGCTGCTCAGGCATCTCTGGCGTTCCGGTAATAAAACCGTAGTATTGTAGCACATTAAGCACACCGCGCACGCCTTTTTCGATGCTTGTTGCATCCCATCCGTGGGTTCCTCCCAATTCTGGGTCAATCGTTGGGATGCCGATTTCGGGTGCTGCCTGTGCGAGTTGCCCCTTGGGTCCCTTTTGATTGAGAATGTACCCGATCCCGAAGACGCGTGCGAGTTCAAGACACGCAGCATGTAGTGTATGTTTCTCACCAACGCGGACACGGACTTCATCTATCATTGGGTGTACGCCGCCTTGGTGCAGATCAAGGCAGTAATCCGCTTGCTGTACAGCATGTTGGAAAAGATGATAGGCGATCCGTTCACTGGACGTGCCGTCGGGTCTACCCGGGAAACAGCGGTTCATTTTACGATTGTCTACAGGACTTAATGCCTGTTTTGCATGAAATGCGTGGAAATTGACAAGCGGTACAGCGATAATTTTACCGTGCAATTGCTCTGGTGCGACCGTTTGGAGAATTTTATGAACAACAGCGATTCCGTTGAGTTCATCTCCGTCGCTAATTGCTTGGATGTAGAGTGTTTTGCCGGGGTACCTCCCGTTAATGAGTACGACAGGCAGTCGGACAGCCGTTCTGTCAGGCATCGTGCCAACTTTGAGGTGACCTTCCATCCGAGTTCCGGGTTCAGCGACCAGATGCCCAACTACCAAGCTGCCATGGCGAATATTATTCCTCATGGTGGGTATTGTAGCATAATGAATAAAAAGAATCAAATGTTTTGATGATCGAGAAGCACATAAAAACTTGCTTTTCAGAAGATTGTTTGATAAACTTATACGTATTATGAACACCGAAAACCAGAAGAAATTAGCTGCAGAAAAAGCGACAGAAAGCGTCCAATCCGGCATGATCGTAGGGCTGGGAACAGGCTCCACCGTCTATTATGCCCTCTTGAAACTCGGTGCGATGGTGAGTGAAGGCCTTGATATTATCGGTATCCCGACCTCTGAGGGGACCGAGAAAATCGCATTAGAAGAAAAGATACCACTCACAACGCTCGCCACGCATCCTACTATTGATCTGACCATTGACGGTGCCGATGAGGTAGATGCACACCTTAATCTGATTAAAGGGGGTGGTGCTGCGCTCGTGAGAGAGAAGATTATCGCTAACGCCTCGAAAGAGATATTGATTGTTGTCGATGAAAGCAAGGTATCACGGGTTCTCGGTACTAACTTTCCGCTCCCTGTGGAAATTGTGCGGTTCGGATGGGAAGCCACCCAGACGGCAGTCAATCGGATCTGTGGGAAATCGACACTACGGCAGAACACCTCACAAGACGAAGACGCATCGCCACTTATCACCGATAATGGGAACTATATCCTTGACTGCCACTTTGAGGGTATCCGAGCACCAGAAGCGGTAGAGATGCAGATAAACAACATTCCGGGTGTGGTAGAGAACGGGATTTTTGTGAATCGTGCTGACCAAGTCATTATCGGTACGTCTTCCGGTATCCAGTATATGGAGTAACGTCAATGCTTCGACACACGATCTTGCTCTTTCTGATTGTTTTTGTATCTATTACGGTTTCTAATCCTGTCAGGAGCGAAGTGCTTACTGGGAGTGGATTGGTGGATATACCGACGGGTCGGGTATTGGAACACGGCATATTCGAGGCAGGGACTTATCTCGGTTTCCAACAACGGATGATGGCCCGTTCTGCGACAAGCCTTGGGGATACCGTTGCGGTTCGTCTCAACTTTGGACTGTTTGACCGGGTTGAAATCGGGTTGACACAGTTATGGGAGGAACACGGTTCAGACCCCTCTTCTGATCGGACTGCGAACTTGAAGTTACAACTCTTAAAAGAGCCAGAAGTGGGCGCGATTCCGAGTGTAGCAATAGGTGTCGAGAGACTCGGCAACAAGATTTTCGCGTCGGATTCGGAAGCAGAAGTCGGTGAAACGCCTTCCACTTTTCTCGCCGTCAGTAAAACCTTTAATTTCCCGCGGATACACCGATTTTCTGGGCACATCGGGGTTGGTACACAGCGGTTTGCCTTTGAAGACCGTCCTGTAGGTGTGTTTGTGGGTCTGAGCAAGGCGTTCCAACCGGCTTTTGCGAGAGGCGACCTCACGATGCAGCTGGAATTTGATGGCGCCGGTGTGAACGCTGGCATGCGATATATCATTCCAAGCGGACTTCAGGTTGCACTCGGTGCTGAAACCTTAAACGATCCAGATGAATTGCACTACCTTGTTACGGTTTCGTGGACAAACGCGCAGATCCTCGAACAGATCCGTGAAACGCAACGGTTGATCACACGCGCGACAGAACTTGCGGTAGCAGCGAAACGCGCGGTTTCAAAGAAAAAAGCAGTGGCGGAAACTACTGAGACACCTTCGTCTCAATAGATGTCATCACATTTTGGAGCGATGTTAGGAGTTCAGACAAAAAATCTTGCGGTGGCACGAGTATAATTTCGATTCTCCGATTTTTGGCTTTTGCGTCCGGTGTTTCGGCGGTATCTATGGGTTGGTAGAAGGCGTAGCCAGTGGCTGCCAGACGTTCTGCAGTCACATCGGCATGTTCTTGCAAGTATTTCACTGCTGCGATTGCGCGTTCGGTTGAGAGGTTCCAGTTCCGCAGTGCGTCGCCGCCGATGGGTGTGTTATCCGTGTGTCCCTCAACCCGAATGGCATAATCTGAATAGTCTGCGTTGAGTAAAACCTCTTCCGCAATTGCATCCAAAAGTTCTTTCCCTTCTGTGCTTAGAATCGCGCTGCCTGTTTCAAACAGGATTTTCCCTTTAACATCAAGTTTCAACCGTCCCGCGTCATCTAACACAGCACCGACTGTATCTTTAAACCGTTCTTGGATGGCTGCAATTGAACGTTGCGATTGCTCCCGGATCCGTTGTAATTCGGATTCAATCTCGGTGAGTTTCGCGCGGAGACTCTCTTTTTCGCGTTCAAGTGCGCTTTTGTCCTGTTGCAGCGCATTCCGTTCAGCGGCGATTTTTCGGCCGGCTGCGCTTTCGTTTTGCAATATTTCTTGCGTCTGACTGAGTTCCGAACGCGTCTTTTCCAATGTGCTTTGGGTTTCGGAAAGTGTCTTTTGGGTTTCTGCTAACTTCTTTTCGACATCGGTTTTGGCGGTTTCAGTCGTCTGTAATATGGTTTTAGTGGTAGCCAATTCTGCCTGTGTCTGTTTGAGTTTGCTGGAGGTTGAATGGAGCAGAAACGCCAGAACAATCGCAGCAATAGCGACAACACAGATGGATACAATTGCAAGTATGCCTTTTTTATTCACAGTACGTCTCCTTGTAGACTGAGGATAGCCGCAAAACTATCATTTTTTGCTGTTTTGTTCTTTTTTTCGATGCCACATGTTGTGCAGCGGTGGGTAAGGATATAATTGCCGTGCTTTACGGTAAATCCTACCGGTTCCATCATGCCTTGACAGAATGCGGCTCGGTCGCCGGGGTTGATATCGACGTGTCGGCTCCAGAGACATTCTGGACAGTGGTTGGTGTAGCCGTCTCCTTCGACGGCGGTGCCACAATGTGTGCAGGTGAAATCTTCAATGTGGCGTTGGAATTTTTTGTTCACTGGTTAGCTCCCGCGTTTTTCTCTTGAGCAAGTCTGTCTAATGTTCGTTTTAGACTTGGAGAGGCGGTAGCAGCGCGTTTTTTAATCTCATTCTAATAAACTCAATTGTTCTGTAGGTTTAGTTAGTACGACTTCACCTACTGTAAACCCATTCTTAAGAAGAACACACACATCGTCAAAATCAGAAGCAGGCTTAACTATTGTTCCCTCTTCGCTGGGTGTGAGCATTAGGACTTCCGTACCATCAATACCAGGCTCTATAAGAAGGACATCGCTTTGCGTGCTAACGAACACCTGACATCGTTTGTTCCGCCGCATTCGAGAAATCAGAGGTGCAAGTTGAGAAACGATTCCAATGTTCAAAGAAAGCTCAGGTTCCTCGAATAAAATAATCGAATCGCTTTCAAGGAGCGACCACAAGAGCCCAATAAGTCGGAAGGTGCCTTCTGAAAACTGATTCTCCTGCTGTCCTTTTTCGTTTGAACACCAATGGGAATAACGTGATCGAAGATGTGGTTGACCTGCGTTGTCCCGGATGAATTCCAACTTTTCAAACTGAGGGATGACGGTTTTGAGTGCGTGTTCTATTTTTTTTACACGAGCACGGCGGGTGTTCGGATGCACACTCGCAATTCTTTCAAGGAAAGCTTGGCCAAAAGGGTCGTCTTCAATAATTTTCCCTTGTATTGAATCTGCGAAACGAATAAGTTGTGGGATCAGATGGAGATAGGTAACATTCCGGAGAAATCCTCCAATCTCTCGGAACTTCGCATTGGCAGCGATCTGCTCAAGCGCGGTCTGCGTAAGACGATCTGGGTCCCTGTTGTCGTCTGCATCGGGTCTGTCGAGAAGTAATTCACCGTCTCTCCAAACGCGTTCATGCGTGAGATAAGTTTGGCGGTGTTTGTGATCTTCATGGTGAAACCCAATACCATATCGCCATGTGGCGGGAGCATCTGGCGTGTCGGCGATGTGAATTTCGATGGCAACCTCTGTGTCTTGTCCCGCGGATAGGCACCGAATTTTGGAGACACCGACTCGGTCACTGATTGCTTTTTGGAGTCCGCCACCTTCGGCTTTAGCGATATCGCGAAGAAAACGAAAAATGTCCAGCAGGTTAGATTTGCCAGAAGCATTTGGACCCACAATAAACTGACGTTCCCTAAGTGGCACATTAATCTGTTGAAAATTCCGCCAGTTTTTAACGATAAGCCGATTGATAATCATGATGAGTAGCCCTTTTTAAAAATATAGCCCTGCGAATGTGATATGGAAATAATAACACATCCAAGGCACGGAATCAAACCAAAATGGGCAGTCATATCCACCCTTTGCAGAGAGGCGGGATACTGTTAGTAAGGCTTTAAGCGTCTATGAAGGATTTCACATCCCACAACAGGATTGTGCAATCGTGACTGCCACTTGCGAGAAGCGTGTTGTCTGGCGAAAAGGCGAGTGACTGTACGTCCGTTGGATGTCCCCAAAAGGTCGTGATCTCTTCACCGGTAGCGACTTCCCATAAACGGATTGCCATCTTCTCCATCCCTTCCTCCCTCCGCCACCAAGTCCCCGATGCGAAATACTTACCACACGGCGAAAAAGCGAGGGCGTACGGTTTCTGTGTCTGTGGCTGCGGTATCTCCAAAAGCGTTGTCAGCGTTTCAGCGCACCACAACTGGAGTCCGCCGAACATCCCTGTAGCAATTATGCTGCCGCACGGAGAAAATGCTACTCCCATAAGTGTCCGAGATTCATCCAACGGAAATGTCCCAATTTGTTCACCCGATGCAACATCCCACAACTTGGAGGTTTCATCGCTTGAACTACTGACCAGTCGCTTGCCATCCGGTGAAAAGGACACCGACCAGACAAAATCTGTATGCCCTGTGAGCGGTTTCAACTTTTCGTTACGTTTGAAATCATATAGATAGATTGTGCCTTCTCTACTTCCGACTGCAAGTCGATCCTCTGTCGGTGCAAATGCGGTTTTCCATATCAAATGTGCCTGTTCGGTTTCAGCAAATTCAGCAATCGGTTCATCAGGTTTCTCAGCATCCCACACCGTGACATTTTCGTCCTGTATACTTGCAGCCAACATGTTTCCGCAAGGCAAAACAGTAAAAGAGGAGATACGCGTGTTCTTTAGTAACGTTTCCCGATTCTGCTTACGTACAACATCCCATAACATAATACCTGAGCGATATCCTATTGTCGCCAGCGTCTCTCCATCTGGTAAAAACAGTACGGGATCTGGATAACAGGCAAATTCACGAAGTGTTGAAGATGTATGTCCATCGCCAACCTCAGTCTTTTTGTCGGTAATAGCCCGTTGCGGAAATTTTTTAAACCAGTTAGCATAAACACTCCGCGGGTGTAATTCTAAAGTGTATAGTTTCTCACGACCTTCGATATTCCAGATCTCAATGGTGTCCTGTCTATCTACAGTTACAAGTAGTTCACCCGCTGGTGAGTAAAACGGTTTCACCCAAGCCTCTTCAAAGTCGGTATAAACCATCTTTTGTGTGCCATTCGCAATATCCCAGACGCGTAGGCTTTTATCTCTACTACTTGATACGAGAAACCCGCCGCACGGTGAAAAAATGACACTATCCACCCAATTGCTATGTCCCATGAAATGAGCAACGCGTTCACCTGTTGTTATATCCCACACCGAGACGCAGCGGTCAACGCGATCATCACCACTTATAGTTTCGTCAGAAGCTGCACCAGCAAGCAATCGACTGTCCGGAGAAAAGGCAAAATTTCTACCCGCAAACTTGACAATCGGGGTGCCCGTCTCTGGATGCCATATATAAGTTTGCGTCCCCTCGGTATCAGGATTAATGAGTTTACGTTCACCGTCGCGAAACGAATAAACTTTAGGATTGCCTACAGTAGCAGCGAGGAATTTGCTGTCCGCCGAAAACTCAAGATGGGAAGCATCGTTCGATTGCGTATCACGTTCACCTCGATCCATCTGTGCGATGCACTCACCTTGATGAACATCCAATACTTCAACATTACCCTTCTGATTCGCGGTGGCAATCCACTTGCGATCTGGCGAAAAGACAACATGTGCATAGATATTCTGCGCTTCCATCCGCTTCATCTGCGCGATGCACTCACCACTCTGAACATTCATCACCTTGAGAACACCATCCCAATTGGCGATAGCGATCCACTTACCATCAGGTGAAAAATAAGCACTGGCAATCAATCCTCGCTCCGTTTCCCATAACGCAATAGGAAGCTTTGACGACATTTCGTACCACCAGAGTCCTATACGGGTTTGAACGGCGAAATACGCACCGCCGGGTGGGAGTGCCAGTTTCGGTCCCCCACCAGACAATGCAATTCCTTTTCCAAATCGGGCGATTGCGCCTTCTGGCAATGCCCATGTTGTTCCTGTAGGGTCCTCTGGTACGATATTGAAGGGTGCTGGTCTTCGGTTTTGCATTGTATTAATCTCTTTTATGTTTTATGGAATGCGCTGAGGCACGGAGACCTCGCGCTACAGTGTATTTTAGCGTATCAGGCCTTACGCAAAAAGCAGTAATTTCAGTAATTTTAACCCCCTAAAGAATCAGAATCAACGGTATGAATGCCTTATGGGCATTCCCTGCCCCTTATCAGGGGACTTTAACCTAAATCCCGTTATCAGAGACTTTCAGAGGTAATGCGTAAGTCCCATGTATTTTATAGTTCTGCGCGGGTTATGAAGGTTGCGTAGATGGCGGAGGTTCTGACGAGATCGGGGATATGGACGCGCTCATTGATGGCGTGTCCACCCTCGCCGCGGGGTCCATATCCGATACCGGGTAAGCCTGTATTGACGAAATAGTGCAAGTCCGTAAACCCTGTGGTGCCTTTAAATCGGGGTTGATTGAAACGGACAATACGGACTGCATCGGCAAACGCTTGTGCTATTGGCGAAGCGGTATCCGTCAAGCACGGTTCAATCCGCAAGATCGCTCGTGCCTCCGCCTCCAAATCTGGGTAGTATTGACACGCCCCCGAAATCGCTTCCCGCAATTCTAATTCAGCGAACTCAAGTTCCTCGTTTGGTGTAATCCGTCGGTCAATTGAGAACGTAACGCTTGCTGGGACAGTGTTAACTTTGTCGCCGTCGGTGCCTCGGAACGTTCCGCCGATGTTCAATGTCGGATAGCGGTCGCTGCCATCGGGGAGTTTAAATGCGCGTTCCGGTGATTTTAAATTTCGTTTAACGCGTTGGAGTGCGGTTACGAGTTCGGCGGTTTTTTCAAAAGCGTTTATTCCCTTATCCGGCTGCGCGCCGTGTGCTGCTTTCCCTTTAACCTCAATTTCCAACCAGAGTACACCGTTATGTCCGTTGCCGATGTTCATCTCCGCGCCGCCTTCACAGTTGACGACGTAGTCCGCGTTAACCAAACCCTCTTCGACAATATATCCCGCGCCCAATTGCCCGCCGGTCTCTTCATCGCAGGTAAATGAGCATTCAACGTTGAGCTTCGGTTTTGTGTCGGTCTCTTGAACTGCTTGGATTGCAAATAGGAGTGCAGCGATGGCATCCTTCATATCATCAGCACCGCGTCCGTAAAGCCATTCGCCATCAATCTCACCGCTGAACGGATCACCGAACCGCCAGTTCCCAGCAACGGGGACCACATCGTAGTGTGCGTTGAAATGCACTGTCTTTTCTGCGCCGACATCCCAACGCGCGATGAGGTTTAGTCGTGGATGGCTATCCGCATTTGAGATCACCTGTTCTGCACGTCGTTTTGGGACTTTAGCAATCCGTGTCCGCATGCCCAATGCCTGACACTTCGCCTCAAGTAGCCCAACAATCTCGGCATAATTCTCACCCGGCGGATTGACCGTAGGAATCCTGACGAGTTCCTGTAGCAAGGCACAAAGTGCGGTTTGATTGTCCTTAATATAGGCTTGAACGGACATTTTAGGCTCCTCAGTCGTTGTTATGTGACGACTGCCTGATCTCCGGCAGACAAGTGTCCGACTGTTTCACCTGTCTCCGTGAAGGTGCGTGTCACAGTGACAGAGGCGTAGGTCCAGAGGATTTTCATGGGTGCGTCGCTCTCATTCCAGAATCGGTGTGGGATGCCCGCGGGAACGAATGTCGTATCGTAGGCTTTCATGGTAAAGACTTCGCCATCAACCTCGCAAGCGGCCTCGCCTTCAAGAATTGTAACGGATTCATCACAGTTGTGATAGTGGCGTGCGATCGCGGCACCCGGTTCAAACATCGTCACACCGTTAGTGAGCGAAGTGGAGTCGATCCATTTACCGGCTAACGGGACAGTTTTCACGCCGGTGCCTCGGTCAATAGGGTCTTGTTTTCCAAAATTGATTACGTGTGCTTTCGTGCTCATCTCTGATTGCCTTTCGTTAAGATTTGACGCAGTATAGCACGAAAAGGGAAAAAAATCAAGGATGGAATTTGGGAAGAACTGCTGCAAATCCAGCAATTGCCTGTTGTATCTCTGTTTCGGTATGTGTAGCCATGAGGGTTAGCCTTAAACGACTCGTGCCCGGTGGGACAGCAGGCGGACGGATCGCTGGTGCGAACACTCCCTCGGCGAGTAGTGCGTCTGCAATACTTGTTGCCTGTTGTGGACTTCCTAATACTACGGGAAGGATCTGCGTTTTGGTGGGGAGTAGGGTGTACCCTAAGTTAGTCAACGCTGTTTTGAGACATTTCGCGTGGGAAAACAGACGTTGCCGCAATTCAGGCGAAGAATGTATCACATCAAGGGCAGTATTCGCTGCTGCTAAAGTTGCGGGCGGTAGTCCTGTTGAAAAAATAAAGCCACGCGCCTTATTGATGAGCAATTCAACCAGCGCGCGGCTCCCCGCAATATACCCGCCGAGTGCGCCAACCGCCTTGCTGAGTGTGCCCATCCGAATAATATCTGTCCCTTCCAGTCCGAAATGTGCAACGGTACCGCTCCCATCTTTTCCTAACACACCGAACCCGTGTGCGTCATCTACGAGTAACATCGCATCGTATTGTGTAGCGGCTCCGTAAATATCTGGTAGCGGTGCAATATCGCCGTCCATGCTGAAAACGCCGTCCGTCACGATGAGTTTCCGTCGAAACGCAGCAGCTTCTGATAATAAGGTCTTGAGATGCTCCACATCGCAGTGTCGATAGACTTTTCTTGTTGCTCGACTCAGCCGACACCCGTCTATGATACTGGCGTGGTTGAGTGCATCGCTTAAGATGAGGTCGCCATCGCTGGCAAGGACGGGGATGATACTTGTATTGGCAGCATACCCTGAACTGAAAACGAGCGCGGCTTCGGTGTGCTTCGTTTTTGCAAGGTTGGCTTCTAATGTTGTATAGAGTTCGCTGTTCCCGGAGATGAGGCGTGAGCCGCTTGCTCCTGTGCCGAAAGTTCGCGTCGCCTCAACAGCAGCGGCGATTACCTCCGGATGCGTGCTTAAGCCCAAATAGTTGTTTGAACCGAGCAGCACAACGTCGCGTCCATCAAGATTGATGGTCCCCGTAGGTGCGCTCATGACAGTGCGGAGGTAGCGGCGTAAGCCTGCTTGTTCGAGCGTTGTACGTTCTGTGTTCAACCAGTCGTAATTATGCGTCATAAAAAGAATAGACTCTGGAAACAGACGAGGTTGCAAACCTCGCCAGCGAGGGGCATGCCTACCCGATGAACTGTCTCAGGAAGATATGGCTCTGTCGCAAGGAGCGTTGTCGCATTTCTAAGGTTTCTTCATAAGCCCGATCCTCTACTTCAACACAGACTGCGCCTTTATAACCGGTATCACTCAAGACAGAGAAGAAACTTCCCCAATCGACATCGCCAAGTCCCGGCAGTTTCGGTGTATGATACGATAAAGGTGTTGCGAGGATGCCGACTTCATCAAGTTTTGCTCTGTCTAACCGGACGTCTTTTGCATGTACGTGG
This sequence comes from Candidatus Poribacteria bacterium, assembly GCA_022819945.1. Taxonomy (GTDB): domain Bacteria; phylum Poribacteria; class WGA-4E; order WGA-4E; family WGA-3G; genus WGA-3G. Next base: position 68,561 of record JAJEGI010000051.1, on the reverse strand, counting down.
AAGATCCGGTCAGCGAAAGTAACAAGCGGTTTCAGGTAGTCCATTTGGAGCCATATAAAGTGGGACGGATCGAAGTTGAGTCCGAAATTCGGGGACGGAATCTCTTCAAACATCCGTTCCCAAACGGCGGGACAGTAGGCGAGGTTTTGACCCGCGGGCCATTCGTCTTCGGTAAAAAACATCGGGCAATTCTCAATGCCAATACGGATACCGTGGTCAGCAGCAAATTGAATGAGTGGTTCCCATACTTGCTTAAAGCGGTGCCAATTCTCGTCTATCGTGCGCGTCTGATCTCTACCGATGAAGGTGTTGACGATGTCCACTGACAAGCGCTCTGCTGCCAGAATAAGTTTTTTAAGGTGTTCGCTATAGATCGCTGCTTCGGTTTCATCAGGTGTTAGCGGGTTTGGATAGTAACCTAAGCCGCTGATGGTTATCCCTGCCTCTGAGACACATTGTAAGATTTTATCTGCTTCCGTTTCGGAAAGATCGGCTACATCAACATGTGTAACGCCTGCATACCGCCGTTCCGCTTTTCCTTTGGGCCAGCACATTAATTCGACGCAATCGAAGCCTGTGTCAGCAGCGAATTCGACGACCTGTGCTAATGTCTGCTCCGGTAAAATTGCACTCACAAATCCGAGTTTCATTACAACCTCTGTTTCGTTTTTAGATATTTTATTACAGAATCCGAGTGTATCTGACGAAGTTGACAAAAAAACACCTTTATCGTATACTTTAGTTGTTATTTAAGCAAAATACAGATACACGCAAATTCGACTTAACAGCCAAATATACGATACTTCAAGACGTATGTCAAGTCTTTTAAAGTCGTTATGGCGAATCAGACAAGATCGCAGCGGTTTGAAACCGCTTTACCCAGGCTCGGAAATCCAGACCAAAACACTATCGAGATTTCGTATTTTCATCACTTGAGGGGGTACAAACCTCGTTAGCAAAAACCAGAAAAAGACCAAACTGATTCATAATCAGAATATAGGAGGAGATATAATGCTCCAGAAATGTCAATTAACGCTCAGCTTAGCGCTCTGTCTGCTGCTGATGCAACCGTTTACAGGCTTTGCCGTGGAAGAGTTCAAAGTCTCTGAATTCGGGGATGGCGAACAGATTTGGTTTGAGGCGGAAGCCTTTGATGAAAGGGATTCCGAGGATGTCTATAAATTAGGTAAAGGTGAGAAGGCGGTAGATCCGGCAGACGGTGCGTTCGGGGATATTATCACAAACGCTGGTGCTGGCAAAAAAGGCTGGATACTCTATAGATTCGACATCAGTCGTGCTGGCGGAAAAGCCGGTGAATGGCGTTTCATCGGTCGGCTCATCAATCCGAGCAACCATTCAGATTGGTTGTGGGTTTTAGGCGACGATGGTGATAAGATTCCAGATGCGGAACCTGCGTTTGCCCGTCCTGCTGATATTATCTTTGAGGAAAACGTTCCTGTTTGGACGTGGATGCGGACAGGTGATTTCGGACAGGATGCTGGCACGATTAATGAATTGCAGGACGGTGAAAACGTTATGATGATCTGGACGCGGCAGAGCTCGCTGCAGGTCCAGTACGACGTTTTCTGTTGGTCCAGCGACTTGGAATATGAACCTACGGATGAAGACTACGAAAAGGCGGAAGCGAAAACGTTGCCGGTAGAACCGGACGGGTTACTCACGACAACGTGGGGTCGGCTTAAGCAGTAGTTTATCGCCTTTATCAGGTGTTCTGGTTCCATCTTTGCCTGACATTCAGTACAATAATTGATGATCGGATTACGGAAACGCGCGACTTTAGAGTTATGCGTTTCACACATAGTCTTTTGTACGGCATCAACTTATGTTTTTTTAATTCGATTGCTCCGAAGCCACGCGCACACCTCTTTCCAAAAGGAGGCGCAATGACTCCCAAACAACGATACCTCTTTGATTTAATGGGGTATATCCACCTCAAAAACGTTCTTAGCGATGAAGAATTGAAAAACGCCCAAGATGCGGTTGAACGGTGTGTCCAAACACCGGAGGATGAACTCCCGCCCGGTATCAGTTATGGTGGTGGTGGCTATTCTAACGGTTTTTCGTTCGATAAATCGCTTGAGGCACTCACACTTCACCCGAAAACATGGCCGATTGTCAAGGAACTTACCAACGATAAGCCCCGTTTTAATCGCGGTAGCCTCGTTGCGAAGCGACCAGAGCACGATCAGGTTATCGGTAAGTTGCACTGTGCCCGTGAAGATTGTGGATGGCAGACACGCCGCTATACTGTCAAGGATGGACAGATTCACTGCAACGACTTCATCGTTTTCTTCTATTTCGCCGATGTCTATCCCGGCGATGGCGGTTTAGTTGTGCTGCCGGGTTCGCACAAAGCGAACTTTGAACGTCCGGAGGGGCTCTTTTTCCCAGACCCAGCGGATCCACCCGATGAACTTCATCCTGCGTTGGTTAATGTGACAGCCTGCGCTGGCGACGCAATTGTTATGTCCGAACTGCTGACGCATGGCGTTCTCATCTGGAAACCGAAGGATCGGTATCGGCGGTTTCTTATCTTGCGTTACAAAACACAGTTTTTTGAAGATGCCAGAGGACACAGGGATCCGTTTCCACCTGAAGTGATGGAGCGACTTTCGCCTGAAACCCGTGAGCTTGCGCAACCCGCATTCTATACGCATACCAAAGACATTGTTAAAAGTAAACATGTTCAGTTAACTTAATAAGGAGCGAAAAATGACCCCAGAACAACGTTACCTGTTTGACGTTACGGGCTACTTGCACATCGAAGGTGCGGTCACAGGGGATGCCTTAAAAGAAGCACAGGCGGCTGTGGATCGGTATATTCATACGCCGCTTGATGAACGTCCTGAAGAATTCACGACACGTCCTCGCGACTTAGAACCCGGTAAAGGCGGTAGGTATGAACACGGATTTGCTTTTGACCGGTCGCTTGAGGCGATGACGGTTCATCCGGCTATCTGGTCCCTCGTTAAAGAGTTTACCTTCGATAAACCGCGGTTTGTCACTGGCACGCTCACGCTTGAACAGCACAACCCGGACAGGCAACCGATGGGGACAAATCCAGCGGGTTTGCACTGTGCGCGTGAGGGACGGCAGTGGTCAACTCGGTATGAGGTACAGAATAGCCAGATCTATTGCAATGATTTCGTGGCGTTCTTCTACTTGACAGATGTGCAGCCCGGCGATGGTGGACTGATTGTTATCCCCGGTTCACATAAGAGCAAATTCGAGAGACCCGAAGATCTTCTGACCCCGGGACCTGATGGTATTGATCCGGAACCGGACGACGTTTTTACGAATCTCACGCCAAAAGCGGGCGATTTTCTTGTTATTTCTGAACTGTTAACACACGGTGTTTTGCGGTGGAAACCGAAAGATCGGGATAGACGCTTCCTGATTCTGCGCTATCGTCCGCAATACGATGGTAAGCAAAGTTTACCGGAGAAAATCGTTGACCGTTTAACGCCTGAAGTTCAGGAATTGGTGCAAACCGCGTCTTATGGACATACAAAAGAGATCGTCAAACAAGACGTTGTAGAGTTGACAGTTTAGCGAAACCTCTTACCGCAGGAGTGATCTCCTGATCTCAACAGCGAAACACAATGGAGGAATCTAATGGGAACGCAATATCGTGCTTGCATCGTTGGCTGTGGCAGAATGGGTGGTACAATTGATGAGGAAGTCCGTGCGTCACCACACGGCGCGTTACCCTATTCGCACGCCGCGGGATATACGGCTTTCGAGCGGACAGACCTTATTGCCGCCGCAGATGTCGTTGAAGATAAGGCACAATACGTCTGCAACAAATGGGATATCCCGAAGTACTACTTAGATTATCGTGAGATGATTGTTGAAGAGAAACCGGATATTGTCAGTATCGCCACGCGTCCTGGGAACCATGCCGAGATTACAGCATTCGCTGCGGAAAACGGCGTGAAGGGTATCTATTGCGATAAACCGCTTTGTGCTTCTATGGAAGAGGCGGATGCCATGGTAGAGGTTTGCGAAAAACACAATGTCAAATTCAACCTCGGTACGCAGCGGCGTTACACGCCGGGATACATCAAAATGCGCGAAATTCTCGAAAGCGGCGAGTTAGGGGATAGACGCGCGGTGATTGCCTATAGCGGTGGTGCTGCACTCTGGGGATACACGCACGCAGCGGATATGCTCCTCTTTTTGGCAAGCGATTCCCCGATAGAATATGTGCAAGGCAACGTTGCCGTTGATGATGCGGATTTTGAGGACAATCGCACAGAATCTGATCCTGGGATTGTGATGGGATTTATCCGTTTTGAGAACGGTATTAACGGCATTAGTATCCCCGGCACGGCTTATGAATTTGAGGTGCATTGTAGCGAAGGCACGGTTCGTGCACTGAATAATGGACTCGGTTTTCACCTCCGCAAACGGCAAGGGCAGTTTAACGAGATTTTGGAAGCGCAATTCCCGCCTTATGAACGGAAAAGCGGCACCGTCGGCTGTATTGAAGACATCGTTGATGCGATTGAGACCGATACCGAGACCTGCGGTAATATTCATCTCGCGCACCGAAGCACTGAGATGGTTTTCGCTATCGTTGATTCGCAACGACAGGGTGGCAAACGGGTATCAATGCCGATGGAAAACCGAGGGCTCTACCTCGGAAGGTGGTAAAACTATTATCTGAATCAGGATTTGCAGGATTTTAGGATTGCCAGGACAAAAGGAAGGTAGTACAAAACTGATGCTCAGAAAATTTTATGTTTTCATATGCCTTGTCGGCGTGGGTTGTCTGCTAACTTATGTTACAATGGTGCCAAGTGGTGAGTCACAATCAGAAACCGCGCCTACGCGCCCAGCGAGTACACGCTACGAACAGCGCACGCCCAGCCGAGACGGGATCGGCAAAATCTATATGGGCCGCGAAATCTCTCACGTGATGGGACATCAAGGTGCAGAATGGTTAGAACGTCCAGAGCGTGAACGCGAAGAGATGCCGAACCGCCTTGTTGAGCTGCTAAAACTCAAAGCAGGGGACGTTGTGGCGGATATCGGTATTGGCACAGGTTACATTGCTCGGCGGATCTCACCGAAAATCGGTGAGACAGGGACCATCTACGGTGTTGAAATCCAGCAGGAGATGCTTGACATCCTTGCCGAGAAGATGGCGGAAGAAGGTATTACCAACATCAAAGGGATATTAGGCACGATTACCGATCCGAAATTGCCGCCGAATTCGGTGGATTTGGCGATTATGGTAGATGTCTACCACGAATTTTCGCATCCTTATGAGATGATGCAGAACATCTGCCGTGGTCTGAAAACGGGTGGTAGGGTTGCTTTTGTGGAATACCGCTTGGAAGATGACAATGTGCCGATCAAACGCTTGCATAAGATGAGTGAGTTGCAGGTGATTAAGGAGGCAACACCGCACCCGCTTTCTTGGGTAGAGACACTTGATGACCTACCGTGGCAGCATGTTATTATTTTTGAGAAAGTTGGTGGGCAATAGACAAATTACGTCGGTATTTTATTCGGTGGATGTTTGCTGAGAAAACTCGTTTGCTGCTTTGAAGACAGAATCAATAGCACCAAATAGGACGGGCAAATTATCCACACTAAAACTTGTCCGGTTTTGGGTGAAGGTTTCGTTGATAAGGTGCCCAATCTGCCATAACGTGCCGTCGCTGACTATACCGTACACGGGCATATCTGTGTTCGCATTTATTTTTTGTGCCGCTACCAATTCCGCGAGGCATTGCCCCCAACCTTGCTCAAAGTCGTTCTTTTTTGCCTCAACGAGTATTATCAACGGGGTGCCTACAATGAGTATGCCCAATTCAGATCGTGTTGAGATGAAGTAATCAGGCGTGCCGCTCAGCGTTTCATCGTAGGCAAGAGGTTCCTTTATCCATAGGACGTAGTTAGCAGCGTATGCTTTATACACTTCCCGCAAAACAGGGTAGATAACGGCTTCACAACGCGCACCCTCAGAAGCGAAAATAGGAATGTACTGTCTGCTAAATTCCAACTCTTTCAGAAATTGTTCCGAAGGCAACACTTTTTCCTTAATCTTTATGAAATCATTTTCGATGTGTCGGATGCCAAATCTTTTCTGAACGTCAGGGATCTTCTTAAAATCACTAAAAGCCATTCTGTCGCTCCTTGATGATTGGTAATTGTTAGAATTATATCACACCGCGTATGGCGTATCAACAAAAACTGAATGTCCAATCAAGTAGAAAATATTTGACAAGGCCTCGACTGTAACGTAAAATATAGCAATATTGCTAAACCTTTTGATTAGCCAAACGTCACAAATTGCCAAATCCGGTATAGGAAATTGCGATTTAGATTTTTGGTATAGAGAGTTGATAAATTTCCCACTACAACGCTGAAAAAGGGAGAATTCCAGTGAAGATTGCTAATAATACGATTCCACTATTAGCTACGTTGGTGTGTTTCTGCCTCGCCGTGTTTGGACTTTCCGCGGCATCTGCGGACCATCACGAGACACCACAAGCCACTTTGAATTACAATCTCGATATCCGCCCGATCCTTGCGGATAACTGCTTCGCCTGTCACGGACCGGATGCCAAGACCCGACAGGCTGACCTCCGACTTGACACGAAAGCGGGTGCGTTCTCTGAACCGAGCGGATACCCTGTAATTGTCCCCGGTAAACCCGCAGAGAGCGAACTCCATCTTCGCATTGTATCCGATGACGATACCTACCGTATGCCACCGGCAGACTTCAATAAGACGCTAACACAAGAACAGATTGAAGCCGTTACCCAGTGGATTCGCGAAGGTGCGAATTGGGAAGAACATTGGGCATTCACCACACCTGTCCGCCCAACGACACCTGATGTCAAGAACAGAGACTGGGTGCGAAACCCGATTGACGCGTTCATCCTTTCACGACTGGAAAAAGAAGGACTCACGCCTGCGAGTGAAGCGGATAAACGGACGCTCATCCGACGTATAAGTTTCGATCTTACCGGTCTACCGCCGACGCGCGAAGAGATTCATCAATTCCTTGCAGACGATTCCCCCGACGCTTACGAAAAACTGATTGATACCTTTATGGCGAAACCGGAATATGGCGAGCATCTCGGTCGCTTCTGGTTAGATGTCGCACGGTACGGCGATACGCATGGACTCCATTTAGATAACTACCGCGAAATGTGGCCTTACCGTGATTGGGTTATCAATGCGTTTAACAAAAATATGCCGTTCGATCAGTTTACGATTGAGCAGTTAGCGGGTGACCTCCTGCCGGAACCGACACGGGATCAGCAGGTCGCTACGGGGTTCAATCGGTGCCACGTTACGACGAGCGAGGGCGGTTCGATTGATGCGGAATACTACGTCCGATACGCTATCGACAGAGCCAATACCACCTCGACCGTCTGGATGGGACTAACTGTCGGGTGCGCGCAGTGCCACGACCATAAATACGATCCGATTACACAGAAAGAATTCTATCAACTCTACGCCTATTTTAACAATATCACTGAAAACGCGATGGACGGCAACCGTAAGGATTCTCCGCCTGTTGTAAAGTTGCCGACCCCAGAGCAGGAAGCGGAACTCGCTGCGTTTGATGAACAGATCGCCGAGTTAGATGCCCAAACCAAAGCCCCTATCCCGGAACTTGATGCGACGCAAATCGCGTGGGAAAACAGGATGCCGCGCTGGACAACGCTGAAACCGACATCGCTTTATTCAAAAGGTGGGGCGACACTCGAAGTTTTAGAGGATAACTCCATATTAGCCAGCGGCACCAATCCCGAACAGGAGACCTACGAGGTAATTGTAGATCTGCCACCCGGCAAATGGAGTGCGGTGCGATTAGAAGGTATCACGCACGAATCTTTGCCAAACAGCGGGTTCGGCAGAAGCAGTAACGGTAACGTTGTCCTGACCGATTTCACGCTTTTCATTGCACCACCTGCAGCAGAGAGCGAAGAATCTCCGGTAGCAGAAAGTAGCGATGGCGATGCTGACACTGAGACGCAAACGGATGGCGAAACCACCGATGCAGAAGCCGGAAGCACACCTGCTGCGGATGCTGACACCGAAGCACAAGTAGCGGATACACCTGCTGCGGATGCCGATACTGCGGCACAAGTAGAAGACACTCCCGATGCTGATGCCGATGCACAAGCAGAAAGCACACCTACAGATGATACCGATGCTGAGGCGCGAGTAGAAGACACTCCTGATGCCGATGCAAGTGCGGAAAATGAAACTGAAGGGGCCGAAGTAGCCGACCCGTGGACACCTGTCCACATTGTGCAAGCGTGGGCGGACCACGAACAGGTCATGGGTGAAGATAATCTCGGTGGTGTTATTGCAAACGCGATTGACGATAAACCGGAAACAGGATGGGCACTTGACAGAAGGCGCGAAAATCGACAAGCGGTCTTCCTTGTGGCTGCACCGTTTGGGATGGAAGGCGGTAGATTGAAAGTCCGGCTTAAGCACGAGTTCGATCTACGTCAGAAGCAATTAGGTCGCTTCCGACTCGCGCTCACAGATGCAGCAACCATTTATCCGATCGGTTCCAAGATAGGATTAGGCAACTGGCACGCTGCGGGTCCGTTCACAGCGGAACACGGTAACCTCGCCTTCTATCAGGTTTATGAACCTGAAACGAAAGCGGTCAATACAGGCAACACGTTTGAGGTGAACGGCAAAACCATCAAATGGGAACAGCAGAGCCACTGGGTTGATGAACAGGTGCATAACGACATCGTTGGTGAAAACAGTGCCACCTACCTCTTTAGGAACATCTCCTCCGTTACCCAGCAGAAAGCCTTGTTGCATATCGGGAGCAACGATGCGCTGAAGGTCTGGATGAATGGCACCGAACTCCTTGCCAAAAACGTCCAGCGGGATGCCGCTGCCGACCAAGAACAGGTGCAGGTGCAACTCAAACCCGGTAACAATACACTACTCCTGAAAGTCGTCAACTACTCAGGTCCCTCGGGTTTCTACTTCCGTATGGAAAGTGCGCCACCGATGTTGCCAGCTAACATTGTAGATATTGCTGGCACGTCTCGCGGCGAACGCGAGACCGCGCAGAAGGATCAAATCAGGGATTACTACCGGGCTAACATCACGCTTGACAAAAGCGTCAACGAAAATGCCCATCGTGCATTCGCGGATTTGAAAGAGGTCTTTGCGGACTTAGGCGCGACACGACAAAAGCGGAACACACTGGACGGTTCATTAACGACGACGCTCGTGATGCAAGAACGGACTGAACCGAGGGGTGCTTACGTTTTGGCACGTGGTGAATACCAACACCCTGGCGAACAAGTTTATCCGCAAACCCCCGCAGTGCTGCCAGCTTTGTCAGAAGATACAACGCCGGATCGTCTCGGTTTTGCGAAGTGGCTGCTTTCACCGGAACATCCACTTACTGCGCGGGTCGCTATCAACAGGTTCTGGCAAGATGTCTTCGGTACTGGCATTGTCGTCACAGCAGAGGATTTTGGCACGCAAGGTACACCGCCTGTGCATCCCGAACTTCTCGACTGGTTGGCAACCGAATTTATTGCCTCCGGTTGGGATATTCAAGCGATGCTGAAATTGATGCTTACATCAGCGACCTATCGTCAGAGCGCGAAGGTTACGCCCGAAAAACTGGAACGTGATGCGGATAACGCGTTGCTCTCTCGCGCGCCGAGGTACCGACTGGATGCCGAAACTGTGCGTGATAACGCGCTTGCTGTCAGCGACTTGTTGTATACCAAAGTTGGGGGGCCGAGTGTCAAACCGCCGCAACCGGATGGACTCTGGAAAGCCGTCGGATTCACTGGTTCTAATACCGACACGTTTGTTAAAGATACCGGTGCCGATAAAATATATCGCAGGAGTCTCTACACATTTTGGAAGCGGACTGCGCCACCGCCACAGATGAACATTTTGGACGCGCCATCCCGTGAAGCCTGCACCATCCGTCGTGAACGCACGAACACGCCGATGCAGGCGTTAATGTTGATGAACGATCCGCAGTTCTTTGAAGCGGCGCGTGCTTTTGCAGAACGCACGGTTAAAGAGGGTGGTGAGACAACGGAAGAACGCATCGCCTACCTCTTTGAGGCAGCGACTGCCCGACTCCCGAAACCGAAAGAGGAAGCCCTGCTGTTGGAGACATTCCAAGCGCACCATGAGGAGTTGACAGCAAACCCGGAAGCCGCCAAAGAACTGATCGCTGTCGGCGAATCGACACCCGATGAAACTTTAGATGCAGCCGAAGTCGCTGCATGGACGATGATTGCGAACCTAATCCTGAATCTGGACGAAGTCCTGAATAAGGGATAATTAAACCAAGTGGGCGCGATCTCTGGGTCGCGCCCATTTGATGAAAACTCCGAAATGACGATATTCGATGCTAATTTAGCCACCGCCGTGCAAGAAGCCCTCAATCTGGATTCAAGCAACGGTATTCCACAAAAGGAACTGGATATACCAGGGCCTCTTAAAGATTAAAGTGTATACGATTTAGATTTCAGCACTAAAGATTGTCTGCCTATATCTAAGGATTGCGTTCAGATTATGAAAAGGTTTTGCATGATCCTTACTATTCTCATAGCGTCCCTTACTTATTCGGCAAGCCATGCCGTGACAATACCGGATGGCAATTTAGCCGCTGCTGTGCGCGAGGCTCTCGGTTTAAGCGCGACCGATCCTATTCCACAAACGGCGTTGGAAGAATTAGAGCATTTAGATGGAAAAGAAAAAGGTATAAAAGACCTAACCGGACTGGAGCAGGCAACAGGTTTAAAAATTTTAGAACTGCAAAAGAATCAAATTCAGGACATCACACTGCTCGCTAACTTGGTACACCTCACAGAATTATCAATTTACGACAACCAAATCGGGGACATCACACCGGTAGCGAACTTGACAAAACTTACAGAATTGTCGTGTAGCGGAAATCAAATTCGCGATATAAAACCAATTGCAAACTTGACGCAACTGACGCGTTTATATCTTGGGAATAATCCAATCGACGACCTTACGCCGCTCGCGGAATTGACGCAGCTTACAGAGTTATCCATCATGAGAAAACCAGTGAGCGACATCACACCGCTCGCGGAATTGACGCAACTGGAAAAGTTATACCTCATAGAAACTCAGATTAGCGACATTACACCCCTCGCCGGACTGACGAAACTGACAACCTTATGGCTTGATAACAACCAAATCAACGACATCACGCCACTCACAGGATTGACGCAGCTTACAGAACTAACCCTTATGAATAATGAAGTCAGTGACATCACACCACTTGCTAACTTGACGCAGTTGCGATGGTTACGGCTCTGGGGCAATCAGATTGAGGACATCACATCCTTCACTGCGTTAGCGCAGTTGAAGTCGTTAAATGTTAGACAGAATCAAATCACGGACCTCACACCGCTCGCAGGATTGACACAGTTGACGGAACTCTACCTCGGTCCTAATCAAATCACGGACCTCACACCGCTCGCAGGATTGACACAGTTGACAAGATTATCCATTGACGATAATGAAATCAGCGACATCACACCGCTTGCGGGATTGGCACAGTTAACATTCTTATCGCTTCACGATAATAAAATCAGCGATATAAAACCTATTGTAGGACTTGTACAACTCCGTAACTTATTGCTCACCGGAAACCAAATCACTGACATAAAACCACTTGCTGGGTTGACAGAGCTCACACAGTTATGGCTTTCAGCAAACCGAATCAGCGACATAAAACCACTTGAGAACTTGACACAACTGACAGAATTATCGATGTATGGCAATCAAATCAGTGACATTACACCACTTGCGGGATTGACGGAGCTCAGCAGCCAGTTATGGCTTTTTAATAACCAAATCAGTGACATTACACCGCTTGCTGGATTAACGAAGTTGCAAGAGTTATCTCTCTGGAACAATCAGATCACCAACATAAAACCGATTGCCGGACTCGTGCAGCTTCGTAACTTATCGCTCAACGGAAACCAAATCACTGACATAGAACCAATTAGTGGGTTGACAGCGCTCAGCCGGTTATGGCTTTCAGGCAATCAGATCACCGATATAAAACCTATCACTAACTTGACACAACTCACAGAATTATCAATCCATGCCAATCAAATCATCGACATAAAACCGCTTACTAATTTGCCACAACTCACTGAGTTAATGCTTCAGGACAACCAAATCATCGACATAAAACCTATCGGTAATTTGGCCCAGTTGACAAGATTAGGACTCGATGGGAACCCAATCAGCGATCTCACGCCGCTCGCCAATTTGACACAACTCACTGAGTTAATGCTTCAAAAAATTCAGATTAGCGACCTAACACCACTTACTGGATTGACACAACTGACGAAACTAACCCTTTGGGGCAATCAGATTAGTGACATCACACCGCTCACTAATTTGACACAATTAACACGACTCAACCTCGCGAATAATCGGGTTAGGGACATCAGACCTCTCACTGACCTGCTTCAATTGATAGACTTAACCCTCGGGAAGAATCAGATCAGCGACATCACACCGCTCACTAATTTGACACAACTCACAGAATTATGGATCCCATATAATGAGATCAGCGACATTACACCGCTCGCTAATTTGACACAACTCACAGAATTATGGATCCAAGACAATCAGATCGAGGATATCAGTCCTGTTGAAAACCTGACGAATTTAACGCTTTTAAATGTCAAAGGGAATCCGATTCAGGATATGAGTCCTCTCGAAAGACTGTTGAACCAACTCCCGAATTTAGAATCAGATATCCAAGGCCAGCTTCCAAACACGTTTGTCCCGGACCCGACAATACAGGACCGCAATTTAGCCAACGCAGTGCGAAAGGCACTCGATTTAGGGCGCAGCGACACCATCCCTGCAAAAAGATTGCAAGAATTAGAGCGTCTTGAGGCGGATAACAGCGGGATAACCGACTTAACAGGACTTGAGAAAGCCATAGGATTAAAAACTTTAGAACTTCGCGGGAATCAAGTCAGCGATATTACACCACTGACCGGATTGACACAGTTGTCAGGGTTATACCTCAAGGACAATCAAATCAGCGATCTCACACCACTTGCTAATTTGACACAGTTAAACGAGCTATCTCTCGCTGGAAACCAGATCAGTGACATAAAACCTATCGCTAACTTAAAACAGTTGACAGTGTTATGGCTATGGGATAATCAGATCAGTGACATCACGCCACTCGCTAATTTGACACAATTGAGAGCGTTATGGCTTCAAGACAATCAAATCAGCAATATCAAACCACTCGGTCCGTTAACAGAGCTGACAAAGTTAAGACTTCATAGAAATCAAATAAGCAACATCACACCGCTAACTGAATTGGTCTCGTTAGTAGAGCTAAATCTCGGCGGAAATCTAATTAACGACATAAAACCGATTGCTGGTTTGACGCAGTTGACAAAATTGTGGGCTTGGCGGAATCAAATTAGTGATATTACGCCACTCACCGAGTTGACCTTGTTGAGGACGTTATTGATCTGGGGGAATCAAATTAGTAATATCTCACCACTTTCTAAACTAACACATTTGCGTGAATTGGGACTTGGGAGGAATCAAATCCAAGATCTTTCACCAATCGTTGGCTCTACACAGTTAAGTGTTTTGCACGTTGACCGCAACCGGATCAACGACATCAGCCAAATTGAACAGTTTACAAGTTTAACAAGTTTAAAAGTTAGCTATAATCCAATTCAGGATATGGAACCGCTCCGCAAGCTCCTTCAACAGATTCCAGATTTGGAACTGGATATACCAGCACCAGAGGAACCGAATATTTCACTACCTACCAATAGGTGAAACATATTAGGAGTAGGTATTGCCAAAGGAGATAACAATGGACCCAATTAAGGAATATCTGAAACTTGAGACGCGTCGGCAATTTTTTGGGAAGTGTGCGTCAGGACTGGGTGGTGCGGCACTCGCCACGCTGCTGCCGAACGCCGTTGTGAACGCCCTTGAAGGACAAGCAGCACCGAAATTCGGAGGTCTGCCAGAATTGCCACACTTTGCCCCCAAGGCGAAACGTGCGGTTTACCTCTTTATGTCGGGGGCACCTTCACAATTGGATCTGTACGACTACAAACCGAATATGGGGGAATGGTTTGATACGGATCTCCCAGAATCCGTCCGTATGGGGCAACGCCTTACCACGATGACCTCCGGACAGGATAAATTCCCTATTGCCCCGTCTATATTTGAATTCAAGAAGTACGACAACGGTGGTGACGGTGTATGGATTAGCGAATTGCTGCCACATACGGCATCTATGGTGAAAGACCTCGCGATTATCAAGTCGGTACACACCGAAGCGATCAACCACGATCCTGCGATCACCTTTTTCTGTACTGGCGATGAGAATCCGGGTAAACCGAGTCTTGGTGCGTGGTTGAGTTATGGCCTCGGTAGTGAAAACCGAAACCTGCCTGCTTTTATCGTGATGAACGCGACTTGGAGCGGTCCAAAGGGTGCCCAAGCACTTTACAACCGCCTCTGGGGTGCCGGTTTTCTCCCATCGGAGCATCAAGGTGTGCTACTCCGCAGCCAAGGCGATCCCGTATTATTCCTCTCAAACCCGGAAGGTGTCAACGAGAAGACCCGGAAACAGATGTTAGACACCCTCGTTGAACTCAACAAGGAACTCTACGAGGAAGTCGGTGATCCCGAAACGCATGCGCGTATCTCGCAGTATGAGATGGCGTTCCGGATGCAGACGAGTGTCCCGGAACTCGCGGATCTGTCGCAGGAACCTGAGCATGTTCTGGAAATGTATGGACCTGAGGTGAAGACTCCCGGTACATTTGCTAACTGCTGTATTCTCGCACGTCGGATGATGGAGCGCGATGTTCGCCTTGTTCAAATCTTCCACCGCGGGTGGGATCAACACGGCGACCTTCCTAAGAATATCCGCAATCAGGCTCGCGATATCGATCAGCCTTCGACTGCGCTCGTTCAAGACCTGAAACAGCGCGGTATGCTCGACGAAACGTTAGTCGCTTGGGGTGGTGAATTCGGACGCACTGTTTACTGTCAAGGCAAACTCAGTCGGGATAATTATGGACGCGACCACCATCCGAAATGCTTTACGCGTTGGATGGCTGGCGGTGGTATCAAAGGTGGTGTCGTTCACGGTGAAACTGATGACTTTAGCTACAATATTGTCAAAGATCCTGTTTCTGCTCGGGACATAAACGCTACCATTCTCCATCAACTCGGCATCGATCACGAGCGGTTGACCTATAAGTTCCAGGGGCTTGATCACCGGTTAACTGGGGTTGAAGAGAAAGCGCGGATCGTCAACGAGATATTAGCATAATACCGCTCCTATATTGTAGCCTGTATCTGTGTCTATCCGTGAAATTTTCGCGTCTACAGTTTTCGAGCCGCAAGGAGCTAATATGCAGATTTATCACGGTACTGAACAGACGCTTGAGGCGGACACACTCCTTTCGCTTTTGCAATCAGATTACGAAAGCGTGTTTCTGACAGATTGTATAATTGAGGGGGCAATCGTCTTTTCGCCTGAATCCGCAGTGGATGTTGAAGGCAAATTCGCGGTTGATAAGGAAATTGTTTGTATCCGGTGCACGTTTAAAAACCTTATCAAATTCGAGAATACCTTTTTCAAAAAAGAGGTGTTTTTCGGAAATTCTGTTTTCCAAGATGCCGTTCATCTCCGAAAGAGTGTGTTTCAAAGTGCTTGTGACTTCGGAGAATCAGTGTTTGAAGGTTCAGCCCTTTTCCGTGGAACAATTTTTCACGGCATGGCTCGGTTTTCAAAAACGCATTTTCAGCAGGTTGCAGATTTCAATGAGACCCGATTCTCAGAAAATGGGGTTTTCAGAAATGCGATTTTTCAAGATACTGTGCATTTCAAAAACGCATTTTTTTCTAACGAGTTGGACTTCGTACAAGCCCGATTCTCAGAAACGGTGATCTTTAATGAGGCAACGTTTCTCGGAAAAACAGACTTCACTGCTGCACGGTTCGCTGTTGCGGTATCCTATCGTCAGGTGAGTTTTATCTCGGACACGATATGGCAATCGTTGCGCAACAAGTTGCGGCATCAATCTGAGCAGTCAACAGAATTCCATTTGAATAATGAAGATATTAATGGGGTCTTGAATCCTTTTTTCAAACGTTATGTGGGAGATCAGCAGTTCATCCGTGCTTTCAAAGAGAATCACCCGTTTTGGGCATTCGTTTGGAAATGGAGTTCAGATTATGGTCGCAGTCTTGCACTTTGGGCATTATGGTCACTGCTCATCGCGCTCTCGTTTTCACTTGTATATATGCCGTCACCAATGTGGTATCCGGAATGGCTACAAGAGACAACGCCTCAATTTCACCAGGCCATTGATACCGAAGCAGATGAACATTTAACATTTTGGAAATCTTTTTACTTTAGCATCGTAACCTTTACGACACTTGGATTCGGGGATGTAGTTGCTGCCAATACCTCTGCACGTATCCTCGTTACCCTTGAAGTCATGTTCGGATATATAATGCTTGGTGGCTTAATCAGTATTTTTGCGAATAAACTTGCGAGCAGGAGTTAAAATTCAGTGCTAATGTCTGGATTAAGGAACAACATCGTAAAGGAGTCAATGGTGGATCCAATTAAAGAATATCTGAAACTTGAAACGCGCCGCCAATTTTTTGGGAAATGTGCGATGGGGCTCGGTGGTGCAGCCCTCGCCTCATTGCTACCCAGTAGTGTTGCAAATGCCCTCGAACAGCAAGCGGGAACGCGGGTTGGCGGCTTGCCTGAACTCCCCCATTTCGCGCCGAAAGCGAAACGTGCGATCTATCTCTTCATGTCCGGCGCGCCGTCGCAGATGGATCTGTATGACTATAAACCGAAGATGGGGGAATGGTTTGATAAAGAGTTACCTGAAACCGTGCGGATGGGGCAACGCCTCACGACGATGACTTCCGGTCAGAACCGTTTCCCGATCGCGCCTTCTATCTTTGAATTCAAGCAGCACGACAACGGCAGCGATGGTGCGTGGCTCAGTGAACTGCTACCGCATACGGCTTCGATGGTGAAAGACCTTGCGATTATTAAATCGGTACATACCGAGGCGATTAACCACGATCCGGCGATCACTTATGTTTGTACTGGCAACGAGACGCCCGGTAAACCGAGCCTCGGTGCATGGCTGAGTTATGGGTTAGGCACTGAAAACAATAACCTCCCGTCTTTTATTGTGATGAATGCTACATGGACAGGCAGAAAATCAGCACAAGCCCTTTATAACCGGCTCTGGGGTGCCGGATTCCTACCGTCCGAACACCAAGGCGTGTTGCTGCGTAGCCAAGGGGACCCGGTGCTATTCCTCTCAAATCCGAAAGGCATGAGTGAAGACGCACGAAAACGGATGCTGGATTCGTTGGTCAAACTCAACGAGGAACTTTACGAAGAAGTCGGTGATCCCGAAACGCACGCGCGTATCTCACAATATGAGATGGCGTTTCGGATGCAGTCGTCTGTCCCTGAACTCACAGACCTGACGCAGGAACCTGCCAACGTTTTAGAGATGTACGGTCCCGATGTTAACACCCCCGGTACATTTGCGCACTGTTGTATCCTTGCGCGTCGGATGATGGAACGCGATGTCCGCCTCGTCCAAATTTTCCATCGTGGGTGGGACCAGCATGGAAACCTGCCGAAGGACATCCGTAACCAAGCACGCGACATTGATCAACCGTCAACAGCACTTGTCCAAGACCTGAAACAACGCGGTATGCTTGACGATACGCTCGTTATCTGGGGTGGTGAATTTGGACGCACTGTTTATTGCCAAGGCGCGCTTAAGAAAGATAACTACGGACGCGATCATCACCCGAAATGCTTCACGATGTGGATGGCTGGTGCTGAGATAAAAAGCGGGATCGTCCACGGCGAAACCGACGATTTTAGTTACAATATCATCAAAGATCCCGTCTCTGTTCGCGACCTAAACGCTACGATTCTCCATCAACTCGGCATTGACCACGAACGGTTGACCTACAAGTTTCAAGGGCTTGACCATCGGTTAACAGGTGTCGAAGAGAAATCACGGGTCGTCAACGAGATATTGGCATAATGAAAAACTTAAAAGCGATTGTTGTCGGTGCAGGGTGGTCGGCAGAAGGACATACAAAGGCGTTTCAGCACTATGGGGTTGAAGTGTTAGCGATCTGTGCCAGAAAACCAGATGTCGTGCAGAAAGTTGCGTCAGGGTTAGGCGTGCGAGAGGCTTCAACGGATTGGCGAAAGAGCCTGCTGAAACATAAACCGGACATCGTCGCGCTTACGACACCTGCGATTCTGCGGACTGAGGTCATTGAATTGGCGGTAGCGCTTGGGTGCCATATCATCAGCGAGAAACCGTTAGCACTTACTGCAGAAGAAGCCGAACACATCTATAATCTCATCAAAGACACCGGGTTGAAACACGGGTTCGCCGCAACGCATCTATACGATCCAAGCGTCGCTTACGTGCGGGAACTGTTGACGCAACAGCGCGTTATCGGAGAGTTAACAGCAGTCGATATCGGATACAGTCGTCGGATTCCAAGTGATAGGTCCTCAAATACAGTGAAGCCGTGGAATTGGATGAGTTCATTGGCGCACGGGGGCGGTGCCTTGAACAATGGACTCACACATCGGCTCGGTATGTTGGAACGGATGACAGGTATGAAAGTCGTCTCGGCTGTCGGTGAATCCAAAACGGCTATCAGGAAAGCACCGGTTGTGCCGGAGATTCGCGATTTTCGGGTCTGGCGGAGTAAAGAAATTACAACTGAGGCGGCATCAAAACTTGAGTGGCGGGTATGTGATGCGGAATGGGATTATTCGGCGTTCTTTAAATTGGAACCTTCAGCGGGTTCGGATATTGAAGAGAGTATCCTCGTAACAATGCGTACGCACCCCGGTGTGCCGACCCATTCTCCAAAAGGTGGGTGGTATTTCTATGGTCGGCATGGAACGCTTGTTGGCAGTGGCGGACATATCCTATCACCTATTACAAAACATGTTGGTGAATCGAGCGAAGAATTGCCTGTTCCGCAAACTTTAACAGATGATCTACCACGTATCGGGGACGACATCCAAAACAAATGGGTTGCGCTCGTTCGAGATTTCCTTGCGGATATTGAGGACCGCCCCCACGCGCCCTATTTAACATTTCAAGACGGTTGGCGTTACCAAATCGCTATTGATGCGATTCGGGCAAGCAAAGGATGGGCACAGATTCCCGGTTAAACGTTTTTTAAATTTCCTTGCGGTTCGGTCAGGTAGGTTGTTACTTCAAGCCTCTTTCCGTAGATCTGAAGAAACATGGGATTTAGTCTGGGATTAGACTACATCCGTTCCTTGTATTACATTGCAAAACCCTTCCACTTCGTTACAGGCTGCGTTTTTGTTCTTAAGTCTCCTTAATATTATGGAAACCCTATGCCCAAACTGGTTGTCAAAAACTTTATAAATATCCGAGAAGCAGAGATCGACATGGATAAAACCTTAGTCGTTTTCATCGGCGCGACAGCCAGTGGTAAAAGCGTTCTTGCGAAGCTGCTCTACTTTTTTCACGAGTTAATCCGTGACTTTCGTCAATACATCAAACAAATTAACACTTACCCACCAGAAAATCTGAAACCTGCGCCACAGGATCTGTCTACAGTATTTCGCGCACAAATCACGTATAAATTCCGAGAGTTTTTTGGCAGCGTTAGCGAGTTAACACGAACCACGGGAAATGATGCCCCCATAAAACCGTTTGAAATTACATACCACTACAGCGCGGAAAGCGCGATTAGGCTGACATCAGACGATGAAAACACGCTTAATATTGAGCTGCCTGCCGTTATGGATGAAGTCGAAAATCTCTGTTACGCCTTACAAGAAAAGTTGAAAGGACTTGATAAAAAACAATTACCTGGTGGGACAACGGATGTCGATCCACCGGCAAAAACAGAAGTATCTTCAGAGGACAACGAACAGACGGCTAAAACAAATGAGCGTTTTTTTTTCATATTAAAGGTGGCAATCGGGATAGGCGACATTACTGAGAAGTTAGCTGGTACCTACCGCGACAGTCTTTTCATTCCTGCGGATAGGAACATCGCTGTTAACTATCCTGATGCTCTTAAGAGGATCTTCTACGGCGGTATAAAAAGCGATCTCCAAACGCGTGCTGCAACTCGTCCGCGTGCGAACCTACATCTCATTGCACGCTTCTTGGAAAAGAATGAGGAATTTCTTGACACCTTTAGCACAAAGAATTTTCACAACATTTTCGATGAAAAGGCTGAAGCGGAATCAGATAGCATTGATAAACCGATGATGGAATTTTTACTTCAAGAAATCTCATGCATCTTAGACACCGAATATGACGTTACAGGCGAGATTTCTGAATCTCGACTCTTTTTGCATCCGACCGGCGAGAACGCGGCTTTCTTAGAAAAGGCATCAACAGGACAGCAAAACATTATACGGATTCTACAAGATATGTTTATGAATATGCTTTACAATGAAGTCATCTTTCGAGTGATCGAAGAACCGGAAGCACACCTACATCCGATAGCACAAAAACACCTCATGCATATTATCGCCCTGATGCGGAATCAGATTGATAGCCAGATTGTCATGACAACCCATAGCCCGTATTTATTGGCGGTTCTTAAAAATCTATTAACTGCTGGACAATTGTCGGAAAAAAGATCCGAGGCTGCTGCAGAGATAGAAGGACTCACCCCGAAGTTATGTTGGTTAAATCCTGATGAGGTGGAAGTCTACCATCTTAAAGAGGGTAGGAGTCATGCTATCGTGCAGCCGGAAGCGGAACCTGTTCTCGAAAATCCGCTTGCCGATCTTTTGGCAGAATTTTAAGTTGGCACCCAGCGAAAAAAGGACATTTGCTCGTAAAAACACATATCAAGGTAAAAGGTAGAGATGTACGAAAAGCACGGTGAAACCATTAAAGCAAAAGAATTCCTTGAGGCACTCCAAAGTGATGCGGCCTCCATTATATTCACGAACTGCATCATTGAAGGGGTCGTTGACATCTTTTCCATTGAAATGGAACGCGACAGTTATGATCGGATTCTCCTCAACAAAAGCCTTTCTTGCATCGGGTGTACATTTAAAAATATTGTTAATTTCCGAACGGTTGTCTTTGAAAGAGAGGTAGATTTTCGGCGCACGCTCTTTGAGGCGGACCTTGATCTCGATGAAGCCATTTTACACAGTACCTGTGCATTCCGTGAGACCATCTTCCAGCGGCGCGCTGATTTTCATAGTGCGATTTTCCACAAGAGTGCCAGTTTTTGGCGAGCGAGATTTTACAACGTTGCTGATTTCCATAGGGTCCAATTCCGTGAAAACGTCGTATTCCACGAGACGAACTTCCACAATGAAGTCAATTTTCGGAGCGCGTTGTTCCAAGGCATACTTGACTGCACCGGCGCATTGTTTCCTGAAACAACAGCGTTCAATAACGCTACATTTCTCGGGACCGCCAACTTCACTGCCGCGCAGTTCTTTTCTGTTGCAGCCTTTCGCGATGTGCAGTATGTTCCGAACACACTCTTTCCCGAAATCAGCGCGAAACTTAAGAAGAAGCCGCATCGTGCCACCGAATTCTATCTGGATAGCCAACACGTGGATGAAGTCGCGAACCCGTTTTTTAAACGTTATGTAGCTGACCAGCAGTTCATCCGTGCTTTCAATCAGGCGAATCCCGTGTTGGCGCACTTATGGCGATGGAGCTCCGATTACGGACGGAGTTTAGTGCTTTGGGCATTCTGGTCCCTCTTCTTTGCATTTCTGTTTGCCTGCGCGTATATGCCCCTCCCGACGTGGATACCGACATTGTTACGAGATTTTGCCCCGCAATTTGATCAAACCACAGATACGTATAGCGGCGAACCCTTAACTTTCTGGAGCTGTTTCTATTTTAGTGTTGTCACCTTCACGACCCTCGGTTTTGGGGATGTCGTAGCGGACAATGCCTTTGCGCGTTTTCTCGTTACGCTGGAGGTTATCTTTGGGTATGTGATGTTAGGCGGGTTAATCAGTATCTTCGCAAATAAATTTGCGAGTCGGAGTTAGTTCGGACATCAAAAAGGAAGAATTTTCTATGTCAGTGAGAACTTTACAGATTCTTTTCAGTGTTACTTTTATCGTCTTCACATTTATAACACCGGCACCGGCAGCGGATGTTTTAGATCGTGTAGTGTATCCATCGCCGCCTACCGATTACTTCGACCATATTACTCTTTTTTCTCACGGGAGAATCACGCGTTTTACGGAAATGCCGATTCAGGTGTACATCTCGCCTGTCCTGAAAGAGAGTCCATATCTACCTGAAATCCGGTACGCTATGCAAGAATGGCAAAACGCCAGTACCGGCGACATCCGCTTTGAAGAGACGGAGATCCCTCAGAACGCGGACATCCGCGTCAGTTGGGGGCACAGCGGTCTCTACAGTGACTTTCAGGACATGAGACTTGGCAGTGCGGAGCTTACACGTCTTATGGATACAAAACAGACGGTTGTACAGGATCAGGTTGCCTCGGATGCTTCGCCGCCGTTTACCGTTGAGGTTATCCTCATGTTAGAAGGCGATGGTACTATCGGTGAATTATCACAAGAAGAGATGCGGACGGTGTGTCTGCATGAATTTGGACATGCCCTCGGGTTATGGGGGCATAGTCCACACCCCGGTGATATCAGTTACCCGACAGCAACAGCGCAACACCCATCTACGCGTGATATAACTACGTTGCGTAGGCTTTATGATACCCCGCTTAATACGTCACAACACGACATCGCGATCAAGGTTTTGAACGCTGAGATTCAAGAGAGGCCTTACGCGGATAAGAAAAAACACCTTCGGCTTCATTATCTGCTTGGTACTGTCTACTTTGATAAAGGCGATATAGCATCCGCAATCGCGAGTTTCCTGACTTGTCGACAGTTAGATACTAAGTTTCAACCGGCAATAGAGAAACTGATTCAAGCCTACCACGAAACAGGAAGGACTCATGAGGCGATCGCGCTCCTTGAGAAACGAGTAACCCAGAAACCGTCGCCGGCGGACTACAATACGCTCGGCATTTTCTACTATGATAAAAAAGAGGTTGAAAAGGCGATACACGCGTTTGAGAAGGCACTTCACATCGCCCCGTATCATAAGGCTGCGCGGCGAAATTTACATCAACTCCTCCGCGCCAAGGGGTTCAAAGCGTTAGCAACAAAAGACTTTGAGACTGCAACTGCCATTTTTGAAAGGGTGCTTCGGATGGATCCGCTTGACGCCCCGACCTATCAACTCATGGGCAACGGATACGCGCAAGCAGGACAATTTGAAACTGCAATCGATTGTTATCAGAAAGCAATGGATATCAATCCTGTCGATACACTCACGAAGCACCATCTTGCAGAATGCTATAACAACTATGGAGTCGCCCTGCGAAACCGCGGTGAGTGGGATGCGGCAATTGAAGCGTATCGCGACGCGTTGTTGTTAATGCCGACGCTCGGTGTTGCCCGTACAAATTTAGGCGACGCGTTCAGCCGAAAGGCAGATGCACATAACGAGGCGGGTGAATTAGACGAAGCCATCGAGGCATATCTCGAATTACAGAAACTTCACCCGCACGAAATGCAGATCCGCAATTTACTTGGGGAGTTATATCTGAAAAAAGGCGACTACGCGGAGGCACTCTCGGCATTTAAACACGTTTACAATACCGATCCGAATGCCGAGCATGCGCTACATAATCTGATTGCTGCCTACCACCACTATGCCCGAAACCTCAGCGATAAAGATGCGTACACGACAGCGGTTCAGCTGCTTCAAGAGGCACTTCGACTTTCGCCTACTGACCTGAATTTGCGTTTGAGTTTGGCAAACGCCTATCAGGGTGCTGGGAACTACGAGCGTGCCGCCATCGAAGTGTCCCGCGTTTTAGCACAAGAACCGGGGAATCTACAAGCGAAGGAGGAGCAGATAAACTTGCGAATTCGACGCGGGAATGCCCTCATGGGAAAACGGCAGTATGCTGATGCTATTGCTGAATTCGAGTCTATTCCTGAATCCAAGCGAAATGTCGAGATTTACAACACTCTCGGTTATCTCTACCTTGTGCAAGGGACACATGAGAAAGCACTTGCAGGTTTTGAAATTGTGCTCCGAAAGGATCCAATTAACATGCCAGCGTTCAGAAATCTATTGTCGTTAGAATCACAACTGATTCGGCGGTGGAGAGGTGATACCCTGACGAAGGTTCAATGTGCGCTTGCCATTACTCTGATCAAACGTAAACAGACGAGTGCGGCGGTCGAAAAATATCAACTGGCATTGAAATCTAAATCTGAAGAGATGGACCCACTTCTCATTAAAACGGGCAAACAACTTGCTGACTGGTTCCAGCAATACGGTGATACAGAAAACCACGAGATGATTCTTCGTTGGGTCGAAGAACGTAGCCACAGATGATTTTTCTTCCGCATTGAACTTCATGTGAACGTTCAATCCAACCTACAGATTGCCCGAAAAAGAACAGGGTCAGGCAACATGCCCGACCCGGGGTATAGGTGCGTAAATGAGACGCACGGCTGCTTCTGAATGACGACTACCTGCCGCCCCCACCGCCACCACGGCGACCGCGTTCACCACCAAAGCGATTCGCGCGTTGCTGCTGTTCTGTTTGACGCTTTTTCGTTAATTCGTTGAGTTTCTTCATTTGTTCTGCCGTCAAGACCTCTTTGAGACCTGCTTGGAATTCGGGTCCGACCGTCGTGACAAGTTTTTGTATTTCAGACCGCATCGCCTGCCAATCACCGGAGGCGCGTAATTCTTCCATCTTAGCTGCGAATTTATCACGAGTCGCCTGATAGATCGGACGCGCTTTTACGAGCGTTTCGTCGTCAACTTTCACAGCGAAGGTTAAGTCAATCCAAGAGTTATCAACGAGAGATATAGGATTCATCATTCCCATACCACCACCCCTGTTCCCTCGATCACCGCCCTGACGATTTCCACGTTGACTCTGATCGTTCCGATCTGGACGTTGTGCCAACGTTGCATATTGAAAAATAAATACACCGACGATTGCGAGAACTACGACTGCGCTGATTGCAAAAAATTTCTGTTTCACTTTCATTTCTCCTATAAGATTTTGGTTTATTTCAAATTACTTTGCAGTTCGGTTAGCAACGTTTCCGTAGATCCGCTTTCCATTTCATTACAAGCTATATCTCTTTTCCCTCAAAAACTGTAGTCCGTAATGCAATGGTTCTCACTGCGAAGCAGGATCCTTTGCGCTAATGCTCGAAAGAACAGATTTCCTGATTAACCGCAAAGAAATTTAAAAAATTAGTTTCGCTTCTTTAGTCAGGTGTGTTCAGAAAAGGTTCGTTTTTATTTTTCGCAAGTGTGAAACATAGGATCTGATGCCTCTTGTTATGCTCACAGACTTTGACACTCGCCACTGTATATGCTATAATAGAGAGAAAGGGAGGCGAGAATGGATTGGAAAGAGGCATTGCCGGAAATTGTGACGCAACCCGGTTCACGGCTCCGGTTCGGAGAACCGCTCGCGAAACATACCCACTTCGGTATCGGTGGCGAAGCGACGGCTTATATTGAAATCAGCACGGTCTCCGAACTGGCAGCGTTGGCGCGTTTTCATAAACAATGGGGTGTTCCGACTGCAATTATTGGTCGTGGGTCTAACCTATTGGTGAGTGATACCGGTTTCAAAGGGATTAGCGTCAGGTTAGTTGGTGAGTTGGCAAAATTGGAAGCGGACGGGGAAGTCGTTTCGGTGGGTGCGGGACTTTCACTGCCAGCCCTGTCAAAAACGATGTCGCGAAGCGGTTTGAGCGGTGTGGAATTTGCGCTCGGCATACCGGGTTCTGTCGGCGGTGCGCTCATCATGAACGCCGGTGCATGGGGGAGCAGTTTCGGAGATGTCGTCACAGATGTCACGGTCATGACTGACAGTGGTGAACTCGTCAACTTAACACATGCCGAAGCGGGGTTTGAATACCGACACAGCGGTTTGGAGCCCTATTTCTGTGTTACAGGTGCGACGCTGGCACTTGAACCCGGAGATGTTGACGCAATCACGGAACGGATGCAAACGTTCTACAAGCAGAAAGTCGCAACGCAGCCCTTCGCCGAAGAGAATGCGGGGTGTATGTTCAAGAATCCGCCTGGTGATTCCGCGGGACGGCTGATCGACATTAGCGGATTGAAAGGCTATCGTATCGGCGGTGCAGAGGTGTCCACGGTGCACGGAAACTTTATCCTCAATCTTGACAATGCGACAGCAGAAGACGTACTAAAATTGGTCGCATATATCCAACAGCAGGTCCGTGACAAGACTGGAATCTCCCTTCAGACAGAGGTCAAACGGTTGGGATTTGATTAAATCCATCCACTTTCTTCGTCAGGTGAAATAGCGATGAAAACCTCACTTCGTTGGCTCTCCATCACATTATGCCTCTATGTCTTAGAAGGCTTAGCAATCTCGTCTAATCAATCAACTTAATCTGATATGATACCCGCACCTTCCTGAATTGTCAACCACTGATTGCCTCGGACATTTTCAACTACATCCTGAACACCATTCTGCCAGCGGACAATTATCCGATCAACCTGATCCGCTGTCCCTAATCCAATTAAGAGACGATGCGGGTTTTGTGAGAGATAACTCGTTCCGCTCTTTACTTCTCGGAGCAGATTTGTGTCGCCGCTCTGAAGTGTTATCTTCGCGCCTATCCCGTCGCGATTTGATTTTTCACCGACGAGTTTAACACCTAACCAGTGATGAACCGGTGGCGTATCGTTTCGGAGTAGGTCCGGTGTATCGGCGATGTTTATTACAAGGATGTCCAGGTCGCCATCGTTATCATAGTCCCCGAAAATTGTACCGCGGCTGGATTTCTTGATTAATAGTCCATCGCCAGATTTTTCGGAAATGTTTATGTACGTTCCATTTCCCCCGTTGCGGAAGAGCTGGTTTTGCTGTTTGTAGACCCCAATTTCCTCCAATTCTTCAATATTATCATGGAGGTGTCCGTTGGCAAAAAAGAGGTCGAGCCAACCGTCATTATCAAAATCGACGAAGCCGGTGCCCCACGCCAAGGGTAGGAGTGTCGGTTCACTCAAACGGCTTTGCGCCGTGACATCCCTAAAGATGCCACTTCCATCATTCTGATAGAGTGTATTGGTTTCGGTTTGATAATGGGTGAGGATTACATCAAAATCGCCATCGTTGTCGTAATCCGCTGTATCAATACCCATACTGCTTTCCGCGTCGCCGTGCTCGTTGCGTGCGATGCCGTTTAACTCACCGAGCTCTGCGAATGTGCCGTCCCCGTTATTTTGATAGAGAAAGTTAGGCTCTCGGTCATTGGCGATGTAAAGATCAAGAGATCCGTTATTATCAACATCCGTCCAGATTGCGCCGAGTCCCCTGCCGAGTGCGGTGAGTCCAACATCCTGCGTTACATTGGTAAAAGTGCCATCACCGTTGTTTCGGTAGAGGACATCCGATGCGGGCGGAAAGTCTTCAGGACGGCAATAGGCGGGTATCCCAACTTGCGAACAATCCGGAGCGGTCTCTAAATCAATTAACACATAGTTCACGACGACCAGATCAAGCCAGCCATCGTTATCGTAATCGGCGAAAGCACATCCGGCTGAGAAGCAAGGTTCATCAACCAACTTCGCATCGTTTGTCGCGTCAGTAAAAGTGCCATCACCGTTGTTTCGGTAGAGGACATTCTGCCCGAAGTTGGTAATAAACAGGTCTCGGTAGCCGTCGTTATCATAATCGGCGACACAGCAACCGATACCGTAACCGGTATCACCGACACCCGCGCGTTGTGTGATGTCGGTGAAAGTGCCGTCCCCGTTATTTTGATAGAGTTGATTTGTGGGTAGGAGGGCATCGGAGTTAAAAACCGCTGCTACAGTGAGGGGTGCCCCGTTGACGAAATAGATATCCAGATCATGATCGTTATCGTAATCGAAGAAAGCGGCACCGCCGCCCATCGTTTCAACGAGATGCTTTTCGCCCGTCGCACCGTTGAAATGACGGAATTGGATACCGGTTTCGTCGGTTACGCGTGTGAACCGGATATCTGCGTGTACGAAACTTGCCAAGAGTATAAAAGCAGCATAAGCAATACGTTTCATATTTTTTAAATATTGGGTTTCCGCACCGCTTGCTAATGCGGGACAGCCTTATGATTTTACCTAAGGACGGATGACTGTGCCATCCATCCGACGGACGGGAGCCCAACCGCCGTTGAGCGGATGTTCTGGGAATGGGAAGCGTGCCGCGAGTGCCTCGTTTAGATCCATGCCGAGTCCGGGTTCATCATTTGCCCAAAAACAGCCGTCCCGAATTTCGGGGCAGCCGGGAAAAACTTCTTTGGTATTCTCACCGAAGACGTGCTGCTCCTGGATTCCGAAGTTATAACACGCCAGATCCAGTGCAACGTTGGCGGCATGCCCAACAGGCGAGACATCCCCCGGACCGTGCCATGCCGTGCGTACACCGAAGAATTCACAGAACGCGGCGAGTTTACGCGCCGGACTGATGCCACCGATCTGTGAGATATGTACACGGATAAAGTCAATGAGCCGGTCTTTGATAAGATGAACGTACTCGTTCGGATTGTTGAACAGTTCTCCCATCGCAATGGGGATGCTTGTCTGTTGACGCATCAGTTGGAAATAGTCAACGTCTTCCGGTGCAAACGGGTCTTCAAGGAAGAAGAGGTTATAGGGTTCGAGTCCTTTAGCGAGATTAATCGCCTGTATCGGCGGGATACGTTCATGTACATCGTGGAGGAGTTCCACCTCGTCGCCTAAGTGCGTTCGCAGATGATCGAAGAGTTTGATGATGGTATTGACATAGGGGGTCGGTTCAAAGGCAGGTGAACTTCGCTTTCCACCGCCTGCACCATACGTCGAATATCCGGGTATTGCCACCTGTGCGCGGACATAGCGATAGCCTTGCTCTATATAACGGCGGATGCTTTCCTCTACTTCCTCAAAGGTGCCGCCACCTGCGTGTGCATAAAGCGTTGCGGCTTCACGGCATTTGCCACCGAGTAGTTGGTAGACAGGCATGTTGGCGCGTTTGCCCATGATGTCCCACAAGGCGATGTCCACACCGCTGAGCGCGTTGTTCAGCACGGGTCCGTTCCGCCAATAGGAACTAACAAAACTGGTCTGGAAAATATCTTCTATGTTCGCTGGGTCTTTTCCGACGAGAAAAGGCTTGAGATATTCATCGACTGCTGTTGCTACGGCGAGGGGACGTTGTGTAAACGTGGCACAGCCGATGCCGTATAAACCGGGTTCACTCGTCTCAACCTTAACAACGACGAGCCGAATCCCATCGGGTGCTGTCAGAATCGTTTTTACATCTGTGATTTCCAAGGCGATTGTCCTCCTATTAACTTTTGCAATGCTCAAAGTATAGCAAACCGTGCTCGACGTGTCAAGGAATTCGCGAACGGGTGTGTAAAGTTTTCTGCTTGACTTCCTTATAGCAAGCGTGGTATTATGCTGTAAAACGCTTTCGTACAAAGGCAGATGATTGGATGGCACAGATAAAAACAGACCTTTATCTTGGGGACTGCTTAGATGTACTCGCCGATTTTGGGGACGATTCATTCGACTTGATTATGACTTCTCCACCGTATGCGGACCGTCGATCCAAAACGTATGGCGGCATCAGTCCTGATGCCTACGTCGATTGGTTTATACCTCGCGCTGAAGAATTTTTAAGGGTCCTCAAGCCGTCTGGTACCTTCATTCTAAACATCAAAGAGCAAGCTGTTGACGGAGAACGGCATACTTATGTTATTGAATTGATACTTGCGATGAAAAGGCAAGGCTGGTTGTGGACAGAGGAGTTTGTCTGGCACAAAAAGAACTGCTATCCGGGCAAATGGCCGAACCGATTCAGAGATGCTTGGGAGAGATGTTTGCAGTTTAATAAAACCAGAAAGTTCAATATGTATCAAGAGGCTGTTATGGTACCGATGGGTGATTGGGCAGAGAAAAGATTGAAAAACCTCAGTACGACAGACCAGAGTCGGGATACCTCGAAAGTAGGGAGCGGGTTTGGGAAGAACGTCTCCAATTGGGTGGACCGAAAGATGGCGTATCCGACGAATGTTTTGCACTTAGCAACGGAAACAGGAAATCGCAAACATAGTGCCGTTTTTCCTAAGTCGTTGCCTGAATGGTTTATCAAATTGTTTACGGAAGAAAACGATTGGGTGCTTGATCCGTTTGCAGGTGCTGGTACGACTTGTCAGGTTGCTCAAACGTTAAGGCGGAATTCCGCTGGCATTGAAATTTCGCCCGAGTATTATCAGGTGGCAAAGGAGAATATCAAACCGACACAATATCTGTTGTTTGAAGAGACACAGCATGAAATCCATTACACAACAAGAGATCACTGATTACGTTGAGGCGAACATTCAAATCTTTCATCAGAAGCGGTTAGATAGCCTCCAAAAATTGGAACTGATGAAGGTTATTCGGCGAAAGAATCCGTATCTATTCAAGGCTAAAAATATTAACACGGCACAAGATTTTGTAAAGACAATCTTAGATGCTCATCTATCCTCTCAAGAAGAGACAATTTTTGGCGGATTTCTGGAAGAGCTTGCCATTTTTATCTGTTCACAGGTCTATGGTGGTCAGAAATCTGCAGCAGAGGGGATTGATTTAGAGTTTGAAAAAGATAGTATAAGATACATTGTATCAATCAAATCTGGACCAAATTGGGGAAATAGTAGCCAAGTCGCAAAGTTGCGGGATAACTTCAAGAAAGCTAAACGAATTCTCGGCACGAATAGAGCACTGATGAATGTTGTTGCGATCAATGGATGTTGTTACGGAAAGGATCGAAAACCGGATAAAGGTGATTACTTAAAGTTGTGCGGACAAAAATTTTGGGAATTCATTTCAGGTGATGACAACCTATATACTGACATCATTGAACCTTTAGGACACCAAGCGAAAGAAAAGAATGAACAGTTTATGCAAGAGTATGCTAAGGCCGTTAACAAGTTTACTGCTGAATTCATCGGGAAATATTGCGATGTTGACGGTAACATGCTTTGGGAGGAAATCGTCAAATTCAATTCAGCAGATACCACACCTTAAAAACCAATGCCGAGCGCGGCTCAGCGAATCCAACCTACTGTTCCTAAAGTTTGGACAAGATTGTAAAATTATGCTGCCTTGTCAAAAGGCGGGACTGTAAAGCGTATGCAATTATTGTATCAACGCCATTCTTCGTACCTATCTTCATTAAAATCAGAAATGGCTTCCTGAATGAGATTATCAAGTTTGCCAGTGTTAACATCTTCCACAGATGGCTGGCTACTTTTTTGCCAACCAGACACTAAAGACGTAGTTAACGATCTCTGCTGTTGTTCAATTCGCTCGAACGGTATATTAGTGGGAACAGGGTTTCCCCGACCAATTAAGGCATTGAACCTACCCTTTGTTCCGATCCAAAACCAAATATAAATATTCTCATATTTCGTTGCCAAAGCTCGATATTCCCCGAATCGGACACGCCAACAATTATTCCAACCACTGAGCTTCTCGAAATCCGTAGAAGCGTTAGGATCTTCTTTTATTTCTTCAAACTTTTCATCGGCGGATTCCTGAATTTGTGATGGAAGTTTTTTATAACATTTGTTAAACGCATTGGTCCTTATATGGCGATCGCTCATACCTCTTCATACCTCCCAGCCAAAAAATCGGCAATGGCTTGTTCAATAAGGGTGTCAAGTTCGCCAACTTTAACATCCTCAGTA
Organism: Candidatus Poribacteria bacterium; assembly: GCA_022819945.1. Classification (GTDB taxonomy): domain Bacteria; phylum Poribacteria; class WGA-4E; order WGA-4E; family WGA-3G; genus WGA-3G. Next base: position 36,640 of record JAJEGI010000051.1, on the reverse strand, counting down.
TGCTCGTTCCATGTCTCATCATCAACCTGCGGAACCTGGTGCGGCAGTTGTTCGTTAGTTTGCTCATCGATCTGCCCCTCTGGAATTGAAAACGATTTTGTGAAAGATCGGTTTTTTTTTGACATGCTTCTTTCTCCCTATATCCTATGCAATGCATCATGATGTCAGTAACAAAGGCGGTCTAGATAGTTTTCACGATTCCTCATTATTTGGAATTATACCAGCAAAAAATTGTATTGTCAAATAAAAATGTAAAAATTATTGTTGCCGCAAAATAAGATTCTGATACGCATCAACAACGGCAGAGAAATTTGGGGGTATTACGGTTGTTGCGCTGAATTCTGTTACAATCGCGGGACCCTCAATTTGGTTGCCCGGACGCAACGTTTCGCGGCGGTAGAAATTGGTTGGGAGTGCTTCACCCTCAAAGATGACAGGATTTTGGAGGGTAAATGCTTCAGATGGATCGGCATCGGCGATCGGTAACGGTTGAATTGCGGGTTTGTCAGTCTCTCCAGTTGCCGTAAGTCGTAAGTTTACAACTTCAACCGGTGCGTCGGTTCGCGCGTAACCGAACCGTTGCTCGTGTGCGGTGTGAAATTTTTGGATAAGTGCCTGTGTCTCCCGTGCGGATGTGCCTGTTTCAGTAAGATAAGGGATATTTAGTTCATAAGACTGTCCCTCATACCGTATATCAAGCGAACGATCAATTTTGAGTTGCTCTGGCGTGAATCCTTCCGGTTTCATCTCATTTTCCGCACGGGTTAAGAGTTCATCGAACCCAGCGTTTAACGTTTCAAGAAGCACCCCGTCACCGGTTTCAAACTTCAATAGCAGCGTCTGCGAATAGTCTTTAACGACATCTGCAAAGAGCATCCCGTAGGCGGAGAGTAAGCCGCCGTTGGGTGGAATCAGGACTGTTTCGATGCCGAGGTTCTCTGCCATAAGTGCGGCGTGTAAACCGCCAGCACCGCCGAAAGAGACGAGCGTGAAATCGCGGGTATCAAATCCACGTTCCACAGAGATGACTTTGATGGCGCGTTCCATTGCTGCGTTGGCGACCTTGAGGATACCGTCCGCGGCTTGTAGTGGTGGGATGCCGAGTTGTGCCGCAAATTTTTCAATGTGGGTGCCGGTCTTATCGGCATCAAGGGACATTGCACCCCCTAAAAACTGAGTTGCAGCGATGCGTCCCAAGAAGAGGTTCGCGTCGGTTACGGTGATGTCTTCTCCGTTATTGCCATAACAGATTGGGCCTGGATCTGCGCCTGCACTCTCGGGTCCAACGCGTAGCGCGCCCCCCGTGTCCACAGTCGCGATAGAACCGCCGCCTGCACCGACGGTATGGATGTCAATCAACGGCACTTTGATCGGGAGACCGCTAATTGTGCTTTCAGTTGTGAGCGAGATGCCGTTATCACAAAGACTCACATCCGTTGAGGTGCCGCCCATATCAAATGTGATGATCTGGTCGTAGCCAGCAGTTTTGGCGATCTGATATGCACCGAGGACACCGCCTGCGGGGCCCGAGAGAACCGTGCGGATACCAACAGACGTATCTTGGGACGGTAAGTTTTCAGCTTGCAATCTTCCCTGAAATGCCTCCACAGAAACACAACCCCCATTGGAAAGCATCAGGCGAAACGATTTTTTAATTTTACCTTGCGGATAAGTATCGGCTACTTGTTTCTTGACGTTTTTCGTGTTCCAGCCGCCCTCCATTTCATTACGGGCTACCGTTTCGTTAAAACTGCCCAGCAAGTCAGAATCTGTCAGTGTAGATAGATGCCGTTCCAAAGTGGGACGGATGTATGCATTGGCAACGGTGGTGCTAAAACGCGCATATTCACGGTATTCGGGCAGGACCTCGTGCGAACATGAAACGGGTATCCCAAGTTGTGCGAGGTGTTCTGCAGCAATTTGTTCGTTTTGCGGATTGACGTAGGCGAAAAGGAAACAGATCGCAATCGCATCAAGTTCCAACGCAGCGAGTTTGGTGGTAAGTGTATCCAAATCGGCGGATTCAATCTCAATTTGGATTTCGCCTGTGTGCAGCGTCCGTTCCGATATACCGAAACGTCTGTCGGTAGGGACGAGCGGTGCGGGACGTTCTACAAAGAAATCGTAAAGACTCGGACGTGCCTGTCTGCCGATCTCTAAAACGTCTTCAAAACCTTTCGTCGTGACGAGTGCAATGCGTGCACCTCTACGTTCAAGGAGTGCGTTCGTCGCGACTGTCGAGCCGTGGACGATGTTGGGTAACCCAACCCCTACCGTATCGGTGTTGTGGAGACGCAAGATTTCGCTCACGCCTTGTATCACGGCGTGTGCAGGATTTCGGGGTGTTGATAGCACTTTGTGTGTGAACAGGTCGCTATTGATACGCATCACGATGTCCGTGAAAGTACCCCCTGTATCAACGCCTATACTCTTAACTACGGCAGTTTCGGTTCGATTATCTTGCATTGTCAACAAAAACCTCAAACAACAACATTTTGCGGGTTCCCTTCCAGAAAAGCGATGATATTATCAACCGCGCCTTCGTTTAACAGCTCGACACCTTCCGGGGTCATATCGGCACAATGCGGTGTCAGAATCACTTGCTCACACGCCAAAAGCGGGTGATCTGCAGGTAGTGGCTCTTGATCATAGACATCAATGGCAGCACCGCCGAGGTGTCCGCTGTTTAATGCCCGGATCAACGCGTCGGTATCAATCACACCGCCGCGGGCGACGTTGATTAAGAGCGTGCCCGGTTTCATCAGTCCGAGTTCACGTTCACCGATGAGGTGTTGACTCTCCTCGGTTAGTCTGACATGTAGACTCACGACATCCGCAGTACGGAGAAGTTCGTTGAGAGCAACAAACTGAACGCCGAGTGCCTCTGCACGTACTGCTGATGGGTTGTACGTCCACGCGATAACGTTCATCCCGATTGCTCGTCCGAGACGCGCCATCTCCGCGCCGATATGCCCGGTGCCAATAATTCCTAATGTTTTGCCTTGCAGGTAGATGTTATCCATCCGGGGCCATCCGCCTGCCTTCATAGCGGTTGTGAGGAATGCTGCGCGTTTAGCGAGTGCGAACATCAGCCCGAAAGCGTGTTCGGCGACAACCGGCGCGGTGCGTCCGGGTTGATTGCAAACAGTAATTCCTTGCTTTTTTGCCGTCTCAAGTCCAATCATATCGGTGCCGATGGAGCAGAGCGAAATTAACTTGAGTTTGGGAAGTTGACGTAGAATTTCTGCGGGCCATTTGACGATCCCGCGTGAATTGATGAGGATGTCTGCATCTTCGGCACGGCGGATTTTCTCTTCGGCAGTCTCGGGTCGGTCGGTGTAGAGTACAACATCGCCGTAAGGTTTCAGGCGTTCGAGATGCGGTGAGCCTTGGATTTGCGGTGGTAAATCACCAGGGACAACAATTTTGAGTCTGTTCACAAGCCATTCCTTTCTGTCTATTCCGCACCCCAATCGTGCGTTTTTGTGCCGCCGTCATAGACAACGGCGTGTCCTGCTTCCAGTAACGCCTCAGCGACATCAGTAGATACACTATCTTTGAAACATATCACATCCGCGACGATGCGATTGGCATATTTATCCGGTTCAGGGTTCTGAATCACGAATCCGAGGGTGCCGTCGTCCTTGCTGTTGTCAAGGAGGAGTTGTTTGAGAAAATCCGTTGCGGCTTCGGCACGTTCTTTTTCGCGTTGAATTGAGGCTTCGCTTCGGCCCCCTCGGATCGGACGTTTCTCAGGTGTGTCTATCCCCGCTATTCTGATGTCAGTGATGCTATAAATTCCGTCGGCGCGACGCTCAATACCGGGCCAGAGGGTTAATTGTGCTTCGTTCATTCCGGGTGCTGGCGCGTAAAACGGATAGATGAGGATAGCCACATCTCGGATCGTGTCGCCATCGTAGACGTTATCAATGCTATCAATCCTTCCATAATAGATAGGTGCGCTGCTTTCGGAGAGCAGCACATCGGAAGTCTCACATCCAGCAAGTGATAGGAACAACAGAAAAGATAAGATTAATTTTTTTAGAATTATGATATGAGATAATAGTGTTCTATCAAGTTCCAAAATGCTGGTATCTGTTTGGTATTGGGCGAGGAGACCTCGCCCCTACGTTTAAAAACATTGACGGTATAGGGCGACTATCTCTTCGGCGGTAGCCTGCCGCGGATTGTTCGCAGGACTTCCGCTTGCAATGGCATCGGCTGCCATCTGTTCAATCACGTTCTCGAATTTTTCCTTGTCAATTTTATCAATTTCACCGAGCCGCGGCATCTGAATATCGGTGACAAGTCTTTCTACGGCAGAAACCGCTGCGTCTGCTTGGCACATCGGGGATAATCCGTCGAGTGGTTCCCCCATCGCACGGGCAATATCTGCGAAGCGCGCTGGCGCGCCGACGACACTAAATGCCATCACATCCCGTAACAATACGGAATTTGAGAGTCCGTGATGGACATGGAAATACGCACCGATTGGACGCGACATGCCGTGGACCAGAGCGACAGAGGAATTGCTGAACGCCATCCCTGCGATAGATGCGCCGATCATCATATCCGTGCGTGCGCGGATGTTTTCGCCATCTGCCCACGCTTGCCGTAGCGACCCCGAAATCATCTCAATTGCCTTCAGTGCAAGGGCATCGGTGATGGGTTGTGCGCGTTTGGAGATGTATGCCTCTATTGCGTGCGTCAACGCGTCAACGCCGACAGCTGCCGTCAAGTGTGGTGGTGTTGTGACGGACAGTAGCGGGTCCACCAGTGCGACGTGTGCCAATAGACAAGCACTACTGAGCATCATCTTGACGTTCCGCTCGGTATCTGTAATAACGGTAACTTTGGAGACTTCGCTGCCGGTGCCGCCTGTCGTCGGTATTGCGATAAGGGGTGCACCCGGATTTGGAATCTTGTCCACGCCCATGTAATCGGCGAACTTTCCCATAGCAAGTTCTGGCTTGCAAGCTACGCCAGAAGTGCCACTGTTTGTCAGTATCATGGCGATGCCTTTTCCGCAGTCGATTGCGCTGCCGCCGCCGATACTCACAATGACATCGCAGGCTTCGTCAGTGTATTGCTTGCGTCCGTCTTGCACGTTTTGTAAAGTCGGATCGGGTGTGACATCAGAGAAACAGGTGCTACTGATGCCAGCGGCGTGTAAATTTTGGGCAATCTTATCGGCATATCCGATTTTAGTGATACCCGGATCGGTTACGATGAGTGCGTTTGTTGCGCTGAGTTGTTTCGCCTGTTCACCGACATTCTCGGACGCGCCTGCGCCTGTGATTATTGTGGGTGGGAGTGTTAGTGTCATAGCCATTTTTTTAATTTTGCTTGCGCGGGATAAAAAGGTTTCTATCGGTTCCGCACGCGCCGTTGTTGCGTGCTGCACAGTTTAGTTTTGATTAAAGCAGGCCAAGACGTTCAAGGTCTGTCTCTGTCCACTCTGCTTGTTCTTCAATGATAGCTTTAAGTGTACCAACGGCAAAAGTTTGTCCCATGTTGTGGAGATGGATGGTTATTGTTCGTCCATCTGGATGCGCAAAAAAGCGGAGGGCCCCTTTTCTTCTGAATTCGTAAAATCCATCTTGTTTTAAAGCGCGTATCAATTTTCGTGCTCTGAGTGAACGCAACCGACTGTAATTGATAGCCATATTAGATTGTTACAGTAATTAAAGGTACATCACTGACCTGAATTTGAGAACAAGATTCAGAAGAACCTTCTTCCTGATGCCGCAAGAGCGAATCGAGATCAATTTCTTCTTCCTGCTCTGAGAGATATTCAAAGAGAAGGTCCACCGCGTCTTGCAAACTCTGTAGAGCCTCTTTTTGCGTATACCCCCAACTTGAAGCACCTTTATGCTCTAAAGCCGGAATATATGCCCGCCAAACAGGATCTTTAATTCGCTCGTCAAGCCATTCGTCTTCTTCTATGACAACCTGAAATGTATACGTTTTCATCTGTTCCTCCTCAGTTATCCACCCGTACCGTTCAAAAATTCCGCCAGGTTTTTACCGATAGTCGGTGGTGGCAGTGCTTCATTGTCGCGATGAAAAATTTCTATCCACTCCTCAACAATCTCACATAACTGCCGATAGACCTTGACTTCATCAGGACCATGGGCACACGGACCGATGATCCCGGGGCAATATCCGATGAAGCATTCGTCTTCGTCCGACCATTCAACGATCTTGACGTATTTCGCACTTTCAATCATCTTTGAAACCCTTTCTATATCAATGAAACCGCCTTTCCTCAAGTCCGAGATGAGTTGTCGTATTTTTCTGGGCATAGAATATCACAAAAATCGTCGAATGTCCAGTTTGTTCAAAAACTGTAGAGTGAAAATCAGCGTACATTTGACCCGCAAACTAATTTCTCCCAATTCCTTACTGCAACGCGATCCAACACGCTAATATCATCGCGTTTGGCTATTTCTTGGGCGGGTTCGGAATTCATGTATAGAGGATCCAATATAAATCCGACTCGACCCAAATCCAATCGATCGGCATCCCAGCATGCTGCGATCGTAACATCATCCGTTGTTATTTCATCCGTGTGCCATTCACATGCATAGTAAAATTTATCAAAGTCGTCCGCGGGAATATTGATGAGTTCATCTTTAATTTGAACGGCATATTCAGCACCTCTACGTCCATGACCGGGATCAATATGATCGTTCTGACGCATGCAGTCATGAAATACTGCAAACAGCTGCACGATCGTTTGATTCGCCCCTGTTTTCTGTGCTACGTAAAGCCCATTTCTTTCAACGCGTGCCCAATGATCGGGCCCGTGTATAGAGGAATGTTCAACAGAGGTGTCCTTTAACACCCGGTCCCAAACTGCTTCTAAATTCACTATATCTTACCTCAAGTTAGGCATCCATATTTATTCGTTGTGCCTAATGTTCCAACTGTTAGCAATTGATCTTAATGCCGGAAATGTCGGATGCCTGTCAACACCATTGCTATGCCGTAAGCGTTAGCTGCTTCGATCACAGGTTCATCGTTGACCGAACCGCCGGGCTGAATAATCGCGCTGATGCCTGCCTCACCGGCAATTTCGACACCGTCTGGGAATGGGAAATAGGCATCCGAGGCCAACACGGCACCTTTCGCCTTTTCGCCTGCCTTCCGAATAGCGATAATAGTGGCATCCACGCGGCTCATCTGCCCGGCACCGATACCGACGCTCTGCGTGCCGTTTGCCAATAGGATACAGTTGGATTTGACATGTTTGCACGCCTTCCACGCGAACAACAGAGATTCTATCTCTGGGTCTGTCGGTGCGCGCTGTGTGGCAACCTGTAGGGCATCGGCACTCAGCTCGTGAACATCTGGGTCTTGGACGAGTACGCCGCCGGTGATGTTGCGAACTTGTAAGATAGGTTCGGCATCTGAAAGCGAACCTGCTTCAAGGATAGGACGACGTTTGACACGGGACAACGCACGGAGTGCTTTTTCGGTATAACTCGGTGCGATAATTGCGTCAATTTTTATGCCTGCTTGTGCCGCCTCTCGGATCGTGTTCGCCGTCTGGATTGTCACCTTGCGGTTTAATCCGACAATCGAACCGAAGGCAGAGGTGCGATCACATTCCAATGCGTTTGTGAAAGCATTTTGTAAATTGTCGGCAGTTGCGAGTCCACATGGGTTGTTGTGTTTGATGATGGCACACGCGGGGGTCTTGAAGTCCTTGACAATCTCCAAAGCGGCTTCTAAATCGAGAAGATTATTGAAGGAGAGCGGTTGTCCGCTGCGTTGGTTTGCCCATGCAGCGGAGGGTCCTGGCGTGGTTTCAGTCCTGTAGAAAGCAGCGCGCTGATGTGGGTTCTCGCCGTAGCGGAGTGTGCGCTCCTTCTTGAAATGGAGTGTCAGGTTGTCGGTGAATTCGTTGTCAGTTGACGGGCGATGAATCGCACTACTACGAACAGAATCCACATTAGTAAGATAGTTAGCGATTGCGGTGTCGTAGTGTGCGGTATGCGCGAACGCTGCTTTTGCCAATTCAAATCGCCGTTCTTCCGAGAGACAGCCATGGTTGGCAGCCAAGTCAGCGATAATTTGCGAGTATTGACTCGGATTCGTGAGGGCAGCGACGTGTCGGTAGTTTTTCGCAGCAGCGCGAATCATCGTTGGACCGCCGATGTCGATGTTCTCGATCGCTTCGGGGAGTGTTACGTCCGGTTTGGCGACGGTTGCTTCAAACGGATATAGGTTGCATATTACCATATCAATGGGATCGATGCCGTGTACTTTGGCTTGTGTGCTGTGTTCTGCGTTATCCCATTCGGCGAGGAGACCGCCATGGATCTTCGGGTGAAGGGTTTTGACGCGACCCTCCAGCATTTCAGGAAAGCCGGTATAGTCGGAGACATCAATGATGTCAATTCCAGCGTCTCGGAGGTGTCGAGCTGTGCCGCCGGTGGAGAGGATCTCTACGCCGTGTTGTGCGAGGCCGTTGGCTATATCTAAGAGGTCAGTTTTATCGTAGACGCTGATAAGCGCGCGTTGTATTTTTTTCATTTTTTTAGCAGTTTTCAGTACGATTTTTCTGCGAAAAATCTTTCAGTTTTCAGTTGTCAGTTAAGAAAAAGACTTCATGCATCAAATAGCCCTTTTACCCGATAACTGATAACTTCTTAACTATTTCTCATGTAATGTATCGTGGGAATCCGAACCCGTCGTTTGCGACGTGGCTTCGGGCAGGAATTTGTGCGCGGGTCGGTATAATCAGATCCATTTCAGATGTATTTTCAATGACAGTACCATCCCCAATACGCACTTCATCTCCAATCATTATTTTTCCAGGATGTTCTGCAGCACCCCGAATCGTTCCAATAACAACTGATGAACCGATACGACAACTTCGATCAATTTCTACAAACCCATAGATCTCGGTATTCGTGCCTATCGTGCAATAGTCAGAAATCTGAACGGGGCCGAGGAGACTGGTGTCGGTGCCGATTTCAACAAAGTCGCCGATGACAGGGTGGCGTTGCTTGACTTTGACGCTCAATCCGCCGAATGTGCTCGGATAGATGACGCATCCAGAGCCGATAATTCCCGTTTGTCCAGTGGTTACGCCGCGATGCGGGTGTTCAAGGAAATTAGCGTCTCCGATCTGTGTTTCGGGATGCAAATCGGCTTGATAGTAGCGTCCAGCGAGTTCGGAGATAGCACGCGGTAACAGAGGCACAGGGACTCTATGAATGTCAGGACTCTCTGCGGGGGGTTCGCTGCGTGTCAGTGCGTGTGCGACATCGTGGTAAAAGAGTACGCGCCAGCCCGGGTATGTGCTTCCGACTAACTGGAGTTGATAATCCATGACGGCAGCAAGATTCAAAGTACCGAGAAAATCTTCATACGGTTCAAAGGTGCGTTCCTGAATTGCGGTGTCAATTTGGGATCGGAAATCGATGGCTGCGAGTTTTTCTCGTGAGATACCGGTGTGGAGCAGGTATGCATCCCAGACAGCTGGGTCTTTGAGAGAGGCGAAGCGATTCCAGAGTGCTCGGCTTTTAAACCGCGGCAGTTCCCAGAGGAGTGAAAAAGCGGTTTCGAGTGCGGTTTCAAGGGGTGTTTCGTCTTTAACAGCCAAAAAGGATTGTGCTACCATTGCATACAACTGATCCGCTACCTCTTCAATTGACTCGGCGAGTTCGCGTTTCTGGTGCTCAAGATGCGGTGCATTGTGTGACCCCGGTGCGACGCACTCCAGCAAATTACCGAGTACAGTTTCAAGGATATCCCGATTGACAAACCCGCGCCCGGAACGTTGTGCTAACCCTTCGCGGCTCATACTGTCGATACGTAGAAAGTCCAACTCTGACTTGCTATAAATGGGACGCAGCCGTTCCAGTGTTTGGATGAGCAGCGGTTTTTTCCGCTGCTCATACGAGGCATCAAAAAGTGTCGTCTCAGACATTTTTTTACATTTCCTTGCGGTTCGGTTAGGTGAATCGGTACTTTGAAGTTCCATTCCGTAGATCCGCGCTCCATTTCATTACGCGCTACGGTTGCTTGTGGTCTTTTTATATTTCCTTGCGGTTCGGTTAGGTGGGTTGGTGCTTTGGAGTTTCATTCCGTAGACCTGAAGAAATCCGCAGAAATACCCAAGCAAAAACCCTCTATTACATTACGGACTATGTTTTTGGTTTTTCATCGGAGCGGGAACCTAATATTTGAAAGTATGGAAAACTTCTTGTGCGGCGGTAACACCTGCGCCAATTGGGACAGCGCATCCGATTTCCATTAAGCCTCGCTCAAATGCAGAAATAGCGACGATTACGTCGTTTTCATTCATCCAACCGAGGTGCGCTATTCGGACGATCTTTCCACTTAACTGACTCTGACCACCAGCATAAGTAATACCGTATTCATCAAGCATTAGATTGATAAAGGCTTTGCCATCAACCTCTTCCGGTAAGCGAATTGCGGTTACGGTATTTGCTGGCGATGTCGCAAAAAGAGACAGCCCTAATGCTTTCACAGCACTCCGGGTCGCAGTAGCCAAGTGATTGTGCCGATTAATCGTGTTGCGGATGCCCTCTTCACAGATGCGATCCAACGCACATTGCAGTGCAGTCAGTAGTGTCACTGCCGGTGTGTAAGGGACGGAACCGTCTAAACCGCTCTCATACGCCTTGCGGAAATCAAAATAATATTTCGGGAGGTCAGAACGTTCAACTGCGTCCCATGCACGTTGGTTGAGAGCCACGACTGCAAGCCCGGGAGGTGTCATCAATCCTTTTTGGGTACAGGAGACAACGACATCCACCGCCCAATTGTCCATCTGTAAATCGTCAGCACCGAGTCCGCTGACAGCGTCAACGACTAAGAGCGTCGGACGCACTCGGGTCAGACGTGCTAACGCTTCAATGTCGTGTAGCACGCCGGTTGAAGTCTCGCAAAGAGTTGCGAAAACTGCTTTTATATCCGGGTGTTCAGTTAAGAGTGTTTCCACCGCCTGTGGTTCGACAGCATTGCCCCACGTTACATCAATGGGTATCACTTCAACATCAAAGACGGTGCAGATGTCAGCCCATCGTTCGCCAAATTTTCCGCTTTGGATCACAATCACCTTGTCGCCACGAGACAGTAGATTCGCAACTGCGCCTTCCATACCACCGGTCCCGGATGATGTTAAAAAAAGGACATCGTTCTCGGTTTGGAAAACGTGTTTGAGTTTTTGGAGAACGTCTTTAATTAATGCGACAGTAGATTCGCTGCGGTGGTAATCGATCGGTTGCGCCATCGCCAACAGTGTTTCGGGCGGAATCGGCGTGGGACCGGGTGTAAAAAGCCATTTCTTTTTCATTTTTTTAAAGTTCCTTGCGGTTCGTTCAGGGCCCAGTGTGGAAAAACGGTTCTTTCCGTATATCCGTTCCGGCGCGTTGCTTGGAACTACCTTTTTGATGAACTTTTCCCATTAAGCGGTGTTAACAGCCACGACCGTTTTGCCTTCAACGTTAACAATAACCCATTCTTGGTCGAGGAGTTCACACAATTCTATAATAGCGGCGCGTTGTGCTGTGCTATCCATGGGTACTTCAATGGTAAGCGTAGCGAATTCTTCACGCTGCATCGCCCCCTCTTTGTCGAATTTCATGGGTGTAATCTGAATCTTTCTTAATCTTGCATCCATATATCTTTCCTTTCTTGATTTTTATAGTAGATCCCATAATTATTTGCACATACGGTGGCTCGTAGGGCTGGGTAACCCTATAAGAAACACCCAAGCAAAAACCCCCTACGAGGGTGCGAAGTGTAAACATATCTTCCAATTTCACTATAATCATACGTTACTCATGAACGACGCGATATCAATGCATTCGCCGTTACGACGGGCGGATTCCCAGCCAGCCAAAACAGGGGCTAAAGAAAAAAGACCGTCATGGTAATCACTGCGCAATATACTCGCATCCGCTGTCTGTACAGCACGGATAAAGGTTTTATCTTGTTCCAACCACGGGTCGAATTCGTCGGCTTGATAAAGGACTTCGCCATTGACTTCGATCCTATCGTATTGGTAAATTTCGAGGCATCCGCCTTCATAGAAGACCGTAAACCACGGTTCGTTTCTTGGACTGGGCCCTGATGAGACGAAACTCAGCGTCATCGTAGCACCGTTGTCAAAACAGTAATTGAAACTTGATGACAAAGCGGTTGCGTAAGCAGGACGTTCACAATAGAAGGCTTGCGCGCGTGCGACATTCAAACCTGTCATAAACCGGCTATAATCGGTTGCGTGGACCCCCCAATCAAGGGCACGCCCCCCGGATTTGTCCATGTCTGCCCACCACGTTTTAGCACCCGCATCTATCGAAGGCGGCAATCCACCGAAACTCTGGAAACGGACATGCACAATCTGTTTGTCCATCAAGAATCGGCGCGCCTCTTGAAAGAGGGGACGATACCTTTCACGAAATCCGACGGTGCTGATAACACCTGCCGTCTGCACAGCGTCATCTATGCGGCGTGCGACGTGCATCGTGATGGCTTGTGGTTTCTCACTGAAGAGATGGATACCCTTTTCCACTGCGGTCACTTCAACATCGGTTCGTACGTACGCTGGCACGATAGAGTATAACACATCGATGGCTTCAGCGTCAAGCATCTTATACGCGCCATCATTTTCGGTGTGGTAGACGCGTGGCACCTTGAAATCGGTTGCGATTTCTTGTGCTGCTTGTAAATTGCTATCACACACAGCGACAATATCGACTGCATCCGTCTGTAATAGGTTTGGGATGCGCGTCTGTTTCGCGAAGTTACCGCAGCCGTAGATAGCGACGCGGAGGCGTTGGTCTGTTGACACGTTAGATGTTCTCCAAATTTTCGTTTTTCGGTGTTTATTGTGCTGCTAATTATCCCCGAAATGCGACGCAACGAGGGTCAAATCCAGGATATTCACGACCCCATCACCGTTCACATCTCCGAGACTCAGCCCAGTTTCTCCGAAATGTGAAGCGACCAGCACCAAGTCTTGGATATTCACGATACCGTCGCCGTTGACATCCGCTTTTATCTTTGGCTCAACCGGTGTGAACTCCCACAAGAGGATCGTGCCATCGTCACTTCCGCTGGCAAGAGTGCCACCATTTCGAGAGAGCGCGAGCGTGTTAACACCGGCACTATGCCCCGTGAGGGTCGTTTGAAGTTGTCCTGTCTGTGTATCCCACAAGCGAATGGTGTCATCTAAACTTCCACTCGCAAGCGTGTCACCATCTGGAAAGAACACAACGGACTTAATCCAAGACGTATGCTCTGTGAGGACAAGGTAGAATTGTCCTGTCTGTGTATCCCACAAGCGAATGGTGCTATCTCGGCTTCCGCTGGCAAGTGTCCTACCATCTGGACTGAACGCGACAGACTCAATAGGGCGTGTATGGCCTATCAGATCTCGGTACCCTCCATCTACGACATCCCACAAGCGAATCGTGTTCCTTTGATCGCCACTGGCAAGTGTGCGACTATCCGGACTGAATGCGACAGTATAGACATTGGCACCGGTTCTGAGAGTTGCTTTGTGTTCGCCTGTACCAGCGTCCCATAATCGAGCGGTGCTATCCCAACTGCCACTGGCAAGTGTGCTACCGTCTGGACTAAACATGATGGACTCCACACCATATTTATGGCTTGTGATAGGCGCTTTAGGGTGCCCAGTGTGTACATCCCATAACCGAATTGCGTTATCCCCCCACCCACCTCCACTGGCGAGTGTCGCGCCATCTGGACTAAATGCAACGGAAAAGACCCGTCCACCATGTCCCTTAAGTGTATCTTGGAGGTGTCCTGTGTCGGCGGCCCACAAATGAATTGCCTTGCCATCGTCTACACTCGCGAAAATTTGTCCATCGGGTGCGAACGCAATTTCATTAATTGGAAAAGTATGTCCAGTGATAGTAGATGTGTGTTGGAAAGTGGTATAATCCCAAAATTGGATCATCTGGTCATCACCTGAACTGGCAAGCGTTCGTCCATCTGGACTGAACGCAACAGAAGCCTCCCAACCGGTATGCCCGATAAAGGTTGTTTTGAGGGTTTCAGTAGCAGGATCCCACAATCGAACGGTTTCGTCGCTGCCTGCGCTCGCGAGTGTCTGCCCATCGGGAGAAAACGCGACAGAAGAGACATCATTCGTATGGGCGGTGAGGGTTCCCTTGTGTTCGCCGGTATGTGGGTTCCACAATCGAACTGTGTTATCTCCACTGCCACTCGCAAGCGTCTGCCCATCGGGACTGAAAGCGACGGACTTGACACTATATTCGTGTCCTGTGAGGGTAGTGGTAGCGATACGGAAATTATCCTTTACACTCCATAAGCGGACGGTGTTATCTTTGTGTCCACCAGCACTGGCAAGCATTTGCCCATCTGGACTGAATGCGACAGCGGTAACGGTTCCGGTATGCTTGTGTAAGGTCGTTATATAGTTGCCTGTAGTCGTACTCCATAATCGCACCGTTTTGTCTAAGCTGCCACTCGCAAGGATGCCACTTTGTGGCGCGAACGCGAGGGAAGTAACACCCAGCCGCGTGTGTCCTCTGAGGGTCGCTGTGTGTTCTCCAGTATGTGGGTTCCACAACCAGATTGTCCCGTCCCGACTTCCACTGGCAAGTATTCTACCACTCGGAGAAAATGCGATGGCTGAGATCTGATCTGTATGCCCGACGAGCAAGTTAATTTCTTGATGCGTTTCGGCATCGTAAACCCAGACCCCCACAGCACTGGGAACCGCCAACAGGCTGCCATCTGGAGAATACTGGATATCTCCGGTGATTTTACCTTTTCCGAGACGTGCTTTGGTACCTTCGGGTAAATGCCACTGGGTATAATCTTGGGCAGAGACGTTGGCGTGAAACAACATTGAAACCAAAAGTATCGTCAAAATCAGAAAACGTGTCAACTTCATCAGTGAACTCCTCGCTTATAGGCATATTTCTGGATAGTAGGTAAAAACACGCCACGGTATTTTATTCCCGCCACGGAGGAACGTCCCAAGTGTTAAACCACTCCCATTTCCAGATCACCTGTTTCTCTGGCATTTCCACTTCATACTCTATACCTGCAGTAAAAGGGAGGAGACGTGTTCTCTCTCCGACGATTTCACGCATTGACTCAATGAACGCCATTTCATCGGTAACGTTTGGGGGCCAATGCCCTGCGGGTATCGGATCGGATTTTCGGTCGGTTCGATAATGCGTCGGTATCACGAATTGGGGTTGAATGCGTTCCAGTAACTCAACGAGGCGAGGTGCAAGTCCGGCACCGAGTCCAAGTTTCATGTGAACCAAGAAATCTACTCTGCCTCGAAGGTTTGTCAACGCTGGATACGGTTCGTGCAGGTCGCCAGTGTGTAAAATGGAAACATTCTTTTTTGTGTGTGTTATGAGATAGCCGTTTGTCGGTAAATCTGGGGTCTGGTTCTCGCCACTTTCAATCGTCTCGACCCGAATATCGCCGAGGTTGAGTGTATCGGAACCTTGAAACGCGCGCGATGTGCCTTGTTTCTCGTTGAGATGTTTCGGGTAGAGCACTTGCACCTTATCGGCAGGGACATGCTTGGTGATGGGGAGGTCGCGTTCAAATGCGGCATCGCCATATTTCTCGGCAATGGGTTGTGCGGGGGTCATGCATCCGGGGTTGACGAACAACTTTTTAAAACGTTCGCCGCGACATAATTTCCGCAAAGTTACAGGATGGCAGTGATCGAAATGTTCGTGGGAGATAAAGATATAGTCGTATATCGGTTCGGCATCCGCTAAGTTCTGATTGAAGAGATAGGGGTCAAAGGCGATATTGATGTCGCCGAAGCGAGCGTCAAATGCGCCGCATCCCCACCATCTGAGAAATATATTTTCCATTTGGTTGTTGGCTATCGGCTGTCGGAAACCATCGGTAAAGAGATACCTGTTTTAATCAGATACCCCTTACTGACTCCCAACCGCAAACTACCATTTTCCTGTTTTCGACAAAGTAAAATTCCATCTTAACAGTTCAGTAGGGTTGACTAATTTTTAATCCTGGGATCATACGAAAATGCCGTGTGTTTCTTGTGTACAGCGTCAAGTCATGCCCCATAGCCGTTGCTGCAATAAGAGCGTCTGGCAAAACGAGCCCGTGGCTTAGGTAAAACGATTCCATTAACTGAAAGGCAACCTGTGAGACAGTGGCGGTAATCGGTAAAAATGTGCATCTTTGAAAGAATCTTTGCAGCTCCGCCATTTCAGTTTTGTCGCGACAACCAGCGATTAATTCCATAGCTGAGACGATGCTAATCTGTACGCCTGTTTCCTGCTGTTCTCCCAAAAACGCAAGGGCATCAACGACACCATTCATCGCATCAATAAGAATATTGGAATCAATCACTCCGTCCGTGTGAACCGTTGTTTCCATTTCTCTCTTTCCTTACGTAGCCACGCAACACTATCTTGCATATCCTCTCTATCTGCCCACATCCCGAAGCAAGGAAGGTTAGTAAAATCTTCAGATTCATCGGAATTCGTGTTTTGACTATCATCTCCGTCAACTGGCACTGGATCCACGGGTTCTATCCGCACGCGGACTTCAGTTCCTTCAGGTAACGAGAGAGGCTTGGATAATACAACTTGCCCTTTGCTCACTTTACCTTCTTCTATTATTAAAGCCATTTTTTGCTCCATTCTGAGTCTGGTTAGTCTTAGGTTAGACATTAGCATTGGCAAATCGTGTTTACTTCATCAACCACATTTTCCGAACGCTCTGGGTATCGCCTGCCTTGAACTGGTAGAAATAGATGCCACTGGCGAGGGTTTCACCATCGCTATTTTTCCCATCCCAGTAAAGCGTTTTTTCGCCGTGCGCTTGATGTCCGAGGTTGAAGTCGCGAATCAGTTCACCTGTTTGGGAATAGATAGAGATATGGACATCGCTGGCTTCAGAGAGTCGGTATGGGATCCAAGTCTCAGGGTTGAACGGATTGGGATAGTTTTGGAAGACCTCGGCAGCTTTGACCTTGCCCCATGTTGTGCTGAGTTTCCCCGTTGCTTCAACCGATGTCACGACATCACCCGCTTCCGTAAAGGTATAGACATCGGCACCATAGCCGAACCGTTGATAAGTTTCGACAATTCCGGAGGGCCACGCCAAGGTAATGGAACCCGATTGATACGATTCAGGACCAAAACCGAATTCGAGTTCTAAACTGTCACTGCCCAGGAAACCGGTGCCGCAGATTAACTCCTGCGTCTGAACGTGGTTCCCTACTTTCACTGTTACGCGTGTGCCGATGCCATCGCGGTTGCTTTGCGTACCGATCAACCTGATTTTGATGCGTCGATGCTTAGATTGAACGCGTCGATGGTTAGAATTCGGAAAGCCAGGATCCAGATCGTTTTGAAGAAGCGTATTGCCGGTGTTATTGACGACGTAGAAATCGACATCGCCGTCGTTATCAAAATCACCAGCGGTTGCGCCGCGTGCGACGGCATCAACAGTGACATTGAGTGCCTCGGCGCGGTCAACAAATTGTCCGTTTTGGTTGTGATAGAGACGGTTACGATTGGTTTTCTGTGAGCCATCAACATCGCCGTTGACGACGTAGAGATCACGCCAACCGTCGTTGTCGTAATCAACGAAACTGGCGTACCAACCCACACCTTCGTTTGCGACCCCGACATCTTCAGCGACATTCGTGAACGTGCCGTCCCCGTTATTTCGCCAGAGGAGATCTGCGTCATAGTTAGTGATGAAAAAGTCGAGGTCCGTGTCGTTATCGTAGTCGCCGACGCAGAGTCCCATCGCGCCTGTCGGTTTTCCGTTGATTTCGGTTACGATGCCGGACTGCTCAGAAACATCCGCAAAAGTGCCGTCGCCTCGGTTATGATAGAGTTTATCGGGGCCGTGGTCGTTTGCAACGAATAGGTCTGCCCAGGTATCGCCGTCGTAGTCGAAGAAGATCGCGCCCCAAGCGATTCCGTCATCGTCAACGCCGGCGATTCTTGTGACTTCTTCAAAGGTGCCGTCGCCACGGTTTCGGTAGAGGACGTTAGTTTTTGGGGCGGGATTTGGGTTTAAGAGGGACGGTGCTCGTCCCCAATTAGCGATGTAGATGTCGAGCCATCCATCGTGGTCATAATCAGCGATAACGGGACCGGTGCCGTGTTTTTCGTCAGCAACGCCTGCGTGTTCGCTTACGTCTGTGAAGGTGCAATCTCCGTTGTTCTCAAAGAGAAAGTTTGGACCGGCGCAGGTTACATAGAGGTCGCGCAACCCGTCGTTGTTGTAGTCGAACCAGACGCAGCCGCGGCCGTTTGGTGTATTTGCGATCCCTGCCTCATCTGCTACGTCTGTGAACGTTCCGTCGCCGTTATTACGGTAAAGCGCGTTCGGTAACCCGCCATCGCCGACGACGAAGATGTCCATCCAGCAGCCGTCGTTATCATAATCTACAGCGGCGGTACCGGGGCCCCACCAGGCCCCGGATTCCGGATCCGCGGGTGTTTCACGCTGATAGACGTTTGCGGTGAGACTGACATCCTTGAAGGTGGATGCCGCGAGTGCGGAAACACCAAAGAAAAGAAAAAAAAGCATCAGATAATACCGCATACGTTTTCTCCATCCTTAATAGTGGGATTTAACTGCTGCCCAAGTTGTTGTCGCTTTTCCACCGGGTTCAACGGGGAAGGGGTTTAGGTTGTCTCTGAAGTATTCGTATTCGACTTCGAGATTGCCTGCGCCTGCGGCAACACCGGCATAAATTCCGAGCCACAAGGGTGGCGTGAGTTTAAATTCGGTCACACCGATCTCAATCCATTCATCTTTTTCCTTAGTCTTATACCAAGACGTGTACTGGTCTCCATCCTTTTCGAGTCGGAGGAAGAGCTCGGTATCGCCGAATTCTGGGGTGAACCCTGCGTTGCCGGTGAGGCCGCCGCCACCTTCATTCTGTTTCGTCTGATATTGGATTTGTCCTTTCGCTCCTGCGTCCCGCGACCAGAATTTAATGGTTACCCAATTATCATCCGCCGGACTTTTTATGACCAATCCATTAACGCCAGAGCTGGTATCCCATTTGGCGAAGAAGTGGGTTTCGACATCAAACATATCCGTATCGGTTTCCTGATACAGCAGATGCGACATATCGTTTGCCCAGAGATTTCGGTTGGGTTCACTATCAATATACAGATAATTTTCGCGTGTCTCACCGACATCCCATTTCGGGGGTTCGTTCTGCCATTTCCAATTGGGATTCTGCAATTTTCCCTTCTCAAAGGGATCACCGAATGAGTCGGCTGCGTTTGCAACGCTCCCGAAAAGGAGCATGAGCAGACATATACTCGTGCTATACGTGATAATTCTTCCAAATTTTGGCAGCGTGTGTCCGCCAAAATTTGTTGTTAAAAGTCGGGTTTTCATAAGTTAATTTTATTACCTCCTCCTTTAATTTTAAAACAGATTCTTGAGATTGTCAAGGCAAATTGGAGTGGACAGCAGGGTGATTCAATTTTAAGAAATTATTGGGTTTCACGTCTTTTTTTCAAGGATCCGGTGCGGTTACAAACCGAACCTGCGGGACCCGGGGTGAAAATTCGATCAAAAATGGACAATTGAATGGCTCTGGAGTGGACCGAGGCATTCAGTTTTCAGTGGCGTAGCCGTCAGCCGTCAGCCATCGGCAATCAGAGGAAGGGTTATCAGTTAATTTGACGGGGATTTTGGCGGGTTGGAATTTGGATATCCGTTCTACAAGAGAACTGAATGGTTTTGAGTTGGACACCCGTGATGTGATTTGGATCAATCCCGTTTAATCCCAACGACCACATTCTCAGATGATACGTCTTCCGGTATTACGACAAAAATCTTCCCGGATTCGGAGCCTTCACTCTGTTTTTTGAGATACGCTGTTATCTCATTTTCGTCGAGGAGAATCGCCCCTTCCGGTGTGGATTCAGGCACGGGTGTCCGTTCGGAACCGAATTTTCGGATCCATTTGAAGATGGTGCTCGGTGCCACTGAGAACGTCCGTGCTATATCGCTTATGGAGACGCCACGGCAGTATAAGAAAACCGCGAAAGCGCGCTGCCAGGGTGGTCTTCCGCGAGTTGTCTGACGTGTGAACTGAAAGCCGCAAGCGTTACATTTGTAACGTTGATTCCCTCTGGCTTTTCCATTTTTGACAGCATCTTCGCGTTTGCAACGTGGACAGTTCATTGCGGCACCTCTTTTTTAAAATTTGATGACAGCAGTATACCATAAAAGCACCAACGCCGCAATAATTTCCGTTTTGGATGTCAGAGCCATTCAATTTTAAGAATTTATTGAATTTCACGTCTTTTTTTGGATCCGGTTCGGTTAGGAATGCACGTCGCATTTGGGTGAGTACACCGCAAAACCGAACCTACCGGGCCTGGGGGTGAAAATTCAATCGAAAAATGGACAATTGAATGTCTCTGTTTTGGACGTAGGGCTATTTTAGGTGGAAGGTTGCGGCTTGGAGTTCCTTTCTACAAGTGAAGCCACTACTCCGAAAAAATTTCACTTGCTAATTTTTTTATGCATAATGTATCATATTTTGTAGATAGGTATTTGTCAGTCAAAGAGAGATTGCGAAAAATAGGGCTGTAGGTCTGATCAGAACTTTCGGAGGAGCGATTGTGCTCGCGACGCGTCCAGCGCGTAAAAAGGAGTATACGATTATGGCAGGGAAACTGAAAGTTGCAGCAGTTGGGTGCGGCGGCATTGGGCTTCGACATCAACTCGGCTATCTCCAGCATCCGGGTGCGGAATTGGTAGCAGTGTGTGATATAGATACCGCGAAAGCGCAGGCGCGTGCCGAAGAACTCGGTATCGCCAAGTGGTATCCCTCCATCAAAGAGATGCTCGCGCGCGAGGAATGCGATTTGGTAGATGTTGTAACTGCCGACTATCTACACTTTGAACCTGTGATGGAATGTTTGGAAGCCGGAAAACATGTTATCTCCGAGAAACCGCTGTCCCTCTACATTAACGAAGCAGAGCAGATGGTAGCGAAGGCAGAAGAGAAAGGTGTTCACCTCGCTATTGATTATAATCGCCGCTTTGCCCCCGGATACGTCCAAGCCCGGAAATGGTTCGATGCGGGTGCGATCGGGCAGACTTACTATTTAGACATGAAATTATCTCAAGGGGGTCCCGCTTCGACCTGGAAGGGCGAATATTACCTGCTCTACGAACTCGAAACCCATGCGATTGATCTGCTCCGGTGGTTTGGTGGTGAAATTGTTGCTGTTTGTTCGCAGATGGCGAAACCTCGGAAACACGAAGCACGCGAAGGTGAGGATACATGCTACACGAGTATGGCGATCTCGTTCCGTTATGAGACGGAAGCCGTCGCGACACTGCTTGCGAGTTGGGATAGCGATTTCATTCACCCCATTGAACATCTCGAAATCTGTGGCTCTGATGGCGAAATCGTTGTCGATAACGTCCTCACCCGTGCGACCTTGATGAAACGCGACAATCAGGTCGTTGAAGAGTATCGCCCCTCCATTTTTAGAGACGAACAACTCGCTTTTAATGGGACATTCGCATTACGGATGGCGGCACTCGTTGATGATTTACTTGCTGACCGGTCACCCGCTCCGACAGGCAGAGACGGTTTGCAGGCATTGCGGATTACCGAAGCCATCGTGGAATCGTGGCAGGAAAAACGAGAAGTTGCGGTTAAACTCGACTAACATTGAAATTGAAATTAAACACGTAAACCGTTCCCCACGCAAATCGTTTTTATAGGCAAGGAGGTAGGAAATTATGAAACGACATCAGTTTTCTCTCAGAGACGTTCGTCAAACCTTACTCGGTGATACTTCATATTCGACGGTTTGTGCGTGTGTCGCATCGTTTGTCTTCGTGTTGCTGGCAATAAATTGTGGACCGCCGCCGCAAAGCCAATACCATATTCCTGAATCGGCATTCGCTGCCGCTGAAAAGACGACACCCTCACAATCGATGCAAAGCGATGCAAGTTTACCGGAATCCGCTACGGTCCAATTACAAAAGATGCCTTACATTAGAAATGCTTTCAAAGAACGCGTGCGCGTTAGTAGCAGAGGGGGTCTTGCTGATTTTCACGCAAGGACGCGTGGGCAAGTGCAGCATAGTGCTATTATCTCCGACTGTTCGTTCGATATTTTAAAGGCGTTTATTGCGAAAGGGTGGTCTCCCATTGTGATGATTCAATTTCAAGGACGCACCCCGGAAATCTTGCCATTGACGCACTACAACGAGAAATTAGGTGAAGTAATTTTTGAAAATCCCTCCAATCTTAACAAGCGGCGGTTAACCTACAAAGATTTTGAGGCATCTTGGAGCAAAAGTTCGCGGAACAAATGTGTTTTAATCACGCCACAGCAACTCACGGAAGCCAATATTCGGAATGTATTAGGTGAATACTTACCCAAAACAGCGTTCCAAGAGATTAGCGTGCTGAGCCGCTAACATCACAAAAAAGGAAAAATTTTGAGAGCACTTCCGTTCACGGCTGTCACGATTAATGACCGGTTTTGGGCACCTCGGCAAAAAACGAATTCCGAGGCGACGATCCCGCATGAACTCGTGCAGTGCCGAACAACCGGTAGGATCGACAATTTCGCGAAAGCCGCTGGCTTGATGTCCGGGAATTTTGAAGGGATCTTCTTCAACGATTCCGATGTCCATAAATGGGTGGAGGCGGCATCGTATACACTCTGGACGCATCCGAACCCAGCATGGGAATCGGAACTGGACGCGGTCATCGCGAAGATCGCAGCGAGCCAGCAGCCTGATGGTTACCTGAACTCCTATTTCACGCTGGTTGAACCGACAAAGCGGTGGCAGAACCTCGGTATGATGCACGAACTGTATTGCGCCGGACACCTCTTTGAAGCGGGAGTCGCGCATTATCAAGCCACTGGGAAACAGAACTTGTTAGATGTGGCATGCCGGTTCGCGGATCTGATCGACAATACCTTTGGCCCCGGCAAACGCGATGGGCTGCCTGGACACCAAGGCATAGAACTCGCGCTCGTGAAACTGGCGCGTGTGACAGGCGAAGTCCGCTACATGTCCCTCGCGGAATATTTTGTCAGACAGCGCGGGCATTCACCGTCAGTTTTTGAGAAAGAGTTAGAGAACCCTGACCTTCCGGGTGGACTCGGCGCGTATCAACATCATTTCACGCGCGACGGAAAATTTGAGGGGCATTACGCGCAGGCACACCTCCCGATACAGGAACAGACAGAGTGTGTTGGACACGCTGTGCGCGCGATGTATCTCTACAGCGGTGCCGCCGAGATCGCTTATGAAACCGGTGATACTGCTATCACAAACGCGCTCGAATCCCTATGGCAGAACGTCGGGAAACGTTTATATATCACCGGTGGTGTGGGCCCCTCTGGACACAACGAAGGTTTCACGAAAGATTATGAACTGCCGAATTTCTCTGCTTATGCTGAAACGTGTGCCTCTATCGGATTGATATTTTGGGCGCATCGGATGTTTCTGTTGCGAGGTGAGTCCCGCTTTATTGATGTTTTGGAGACGGCTCTTTATAACGGTGCGCTGTCTGGTATCTCGCTCGATGGCACCGGCTTCTTCTATCAGAACCCGTTGGCAAGCCACGGCGATCGGCATCGGCACGAATGGTTTGGGTGCGCGTGTTGCCCACCGAATATCGCCCGACTTCTCGCCTCTGTCGGACAGTACATCTATGCCGAATCGGGCACAGGTCTGTGGGTGAACCTATATGTCGGTGGCACTGCTGATGCGATTGTTGCGGGGAATGTCCCCGTGAGACTCACCCAAGAAACCGATTACCCGTGGACAGGCGATGTAGCACTGACGATCGCGCCACAAGCACCGGCACTTTTCAGTTTGAATCTACGGATTCCGGGATGGTGTGAGCAGTTTGCAGCACGTGTCAACGGTGAAGTCTACAATGCACACGCGAATTCGGACGGTTATCTCTCGATTACGCGAGAATGGCGTGCCGGTGATCGTGTGGAACTTCACCTCGCGATGCCTGTTACACGCGTCCACGCGCATCCACTCGTGAGAGAAAATCTCGGACGGTCTGCTTTACAGCGCGGTCCGCTCGTCTACTGTTTTGAAGATGTTGACAACCCCGATGGTGCGTTCCAGACGCTGTCTCTTGCAAATAATGGCACCCTGAAAACCTCGTTTGATAGTGATCTATTGGGCGGTGTAACGGTTATCCGTGGCATGGGCAGTGTGTTGGATGACGCTGAGTGGGGAGATAATCTCTATCACACGGGACCGAACCCGAAGCAGATAGATGTCACCGCGATTCCGTATTATGCGTGGTGTAATCGTGGGACGGGTAAGATGGCGGTGTGGGTTTTGTAGCCTTTTCTTTTTTGTGTACGGGCGGGTTTAAAAATCCGCCCGTTTTTTTTTGACTAACGTATCTTCCATAGCAGAATCGTGCCGTCGTTGCTGCTACTAGCGAGAGTGCTTCGATCTGGAGAGAATGCTACAGACGTAACGCCTGCCGTATGTCCTGTAAGTGTGGCAAGGTGCGTTCCTGTTTTCGCGTCCCACAACCGCACTGTTTTGTCATCACTCGCCGCGACTGGCGACAATGATGGCGTCTGGAGAATATACGATAGATTGGATTGATCGAGCGTGGCATGTGATCAAATCCAGTTTTTTTTTTTTGCCGGGACGCACATCGTAGATCCAAATCCCGATAGCACTGCTGACTGCGAGCCGGGTGCTATCCGGTGAGAAAGCGATGTTTCCTGCTCTTCTACCTTTACCGAGGCGCAATGTCGCACCGTCAGGTAAACCCCATGTGTTGTAATCTTGAGCGGGTGCATTCGGTAGTAATAGCGCAAGCGTAAAAAATAGGGTGATGAGGAAGCGATGTGTCGTTTTCATCTAACATACCTTTTGTAGAAATCGAGAAAAAATGCAAATAATTTCACAGTTTTCATAGCAAAATCCAAAAATTTGTAAATTTCAAAAACGTTGTAAATATAGATACTGACTGGGTTTTAGACGGTTTTTATAAAAGTTGCTATGAAAGTTGCTATGAAATTTTGTGTACAGGTGTCAGAATCAGGATTCACAGGATTTTAGGATTTTCAGGATAATTAGCAGTCGACAGTTAGCTATCAGCAACCGGTTTCTGTCAATGAATATCCGTGCTTCTATTGTACAGTGTTTTCTTGGAGTAATCAAGTAGAAAAGGCATCCAAACCAGGGCCATTCAATTTTAGGAAATTATTCGATAAGGTTAAATCAGTCGGTTTTGGTGAGCCGTGTCCATCCCAGTTATCTTCCCGTTGTGCTAAGATGTCGAATTGCTCTGATATTTCAAGCTTGCAGGCTTGGTATGACTTCCAAAGTTGCGTGAAGACCGTTACTTCAGTGTCCATATTGCATTCAAACCTCCTATGGACTTAAGGAATATTTTAACCCGTTTTAAAGAGAAAATCAAGAAATTTCTTTGGTTACTTTTTACCTGTTAAAACGGGTTGCATGTAGGTTTTTAAATCGTCTGAGCGTTTGAGCCATTTCTGGAGATGACTGGCGTATTTCTCTGGTTCTTTTTTTGCCAGTGCTTGGAAAACGGTGCGTTTTTGGGCATCGAATTGGAGGAATACTTGCCAAGCATAGTCTGGGTTCTGCGTTCGTTTTGCTTCAAAGTCGGTATTGAATTTTTTGACGGCGGCTGCGGTGCCCATCCCCCATTGACCGTCGGGTTCGACACCGACGAGTTTCTGTACTTCCTTTACGGCTTCTCTCCCTACCAGTGTAGCGAAATCGGCATAGATCAGTTGGAATGCGGGATGGATGTCCCAGGCGTGCCATCTTCTTTGGAGCGTGTCGTAATAGTAGCGTTTGATGATGGTGATATCGACTTTTGGGTCCTTGAGTGGATTGAGTTTTGGGTCACTGGGAAGTTCGCGGACATATCTTGGGAGGTGGCGGATATCGCCCTGTTTGCTGCGCCATATCTCCCATTGTTTTTGGGTGATACCGGCATAATTGTTAGCGTCGTTGATACTTTCTTCGTGTGCGATGATGAACATGAGTGCGTGATCGTGATCAGCTGGCATGCCGCGGTAGGTGGTCAATATGGCGTAAACTGCAAAGACGGAACAGATCGCGATAACGGGTTTAGTCATTTTTTTTCTCCTAATCGTAGAGATGTGGGTAGGAGGTTTTCGGATATATAAGGTTTCTGCCTAAAATCCGGTTCGGTTAGGAAACCGAACCTACCGGACCTGGCGGAGATTACCGGTGGAAGCGGCGTTCTAATTCATCGCGCCCCATTTCGACGATGATTGGACGCGAGTGCGGACAGTTGAAGGGAAGCTTCGCCTCGGATAACTCCTTGATGAGGTTCATCATTTCTTTCGTGTCCAATGTATCCCCCGCCTTGACAGCCGATTTGCATGCGAGTGTGATTAAGGCGTTGTCAATGGCTTCTGGGAGTTGTACCTCGGTATGCGGTGCTTCCGGGAGTTTGTCGAGCAGGTCGGTGACGGTTTGTGCGGCGACGCGGGTTGGGAGTGGCGACGGGATCGCCCGAATCAGGATGGTATTTCCGCCGAATTCCTCCAAATCAAAGCCGAGTTTCTTGAAGATGTCGCCGTGGATTTTTAAGGCACCGAGCTGCTGCGGTGTCGCTTCCAACGTGACCGGCAGTAGCAACCCTTGCACAGGAATCCCGTCGGCTTGCATCTGGTTAACGAAGCGTTCATACAGTACACGCTCGGCGGCGACGTGCTGGTCGATGAAAAAGATTTTGTCTTCCGCCTCAGCGACGATATAGGTTTTAAAGAGGTTCGTCTTGAGTTGGACGTTCTTAAAGTCGAGTAGACTGAGATTTACGCCTTCGGGGATCTCTTGCTGTGGGGGTTGTACGACGATCTCAGTCGGTGTGGATGGGGTTTGCGTCTCCGAAGTGTCAACGGTTTCAGGTTCCTGTTGGGTGTCTTCCGTCTCCTGTGATGGCACAACAGAGGGTGCTTGTGTGCGTTGCGGCTGTGTTATAGGCGTTGTGGCGCGTTGCTGACTTCCAGCAACTGATGGAGTCCGCTGCGTGGAAATCCGTTGCGATAGGCTGGTATCACGGGTTTCAGTGTCTGCCTCGGATTGTGTCGGTTCGACGGGTGTTTCGATTTTGGGGATATACTTCGCTTTATGGACAGCGTTGCGGAGTATCCGGACGATGCCGCTATAGATCGTCCGCTCGTTACGGAACCGCACCTCAATTTTGGCGGGATGTACATTGACATCGACTGTGTCCGGTTCCAGTGTTAGGAACAGCAGTGCGACGGGCTGCCGTCCTTTGGCTACCATAGCGTCGAGTGACTCTGTGAGTGCTGCGCCGATGATGCGGCTACGGATCGGTCGCTGATTGAGAAAAAAGAGTTGATACTCGCGATTCGGTTTCGTAAATTCCGGTTTTCCGAGTAAGCCGTATACCTTTAGGTCGGGCAGATCTTCTGAGAATTCGATGAGGTTTTCGGCGAACTCTTTGCCGTAAAGGAGACGGACTCGCTCCAGATGCGAATCGCAGGCGCGGACATCAAGGATAGTTCTGCCGTTATGCGTCAATGAAAAATGGATGTTCGGATGCGCGAGTGCTGCCCATGTCACCTGATTTGTAACGTGGTTCATCTCGGTGGTATCGGTTTTAAGGAACTTCAGGCGTGCGGGGACATTGTAAAAGAGGTTGTTAATGGACATGTGGGTGCCGGGTGAGCAGCCACTCTCCTCGACAGCGCGGAAGACGCCGCCATCAACATTGACCTTTGTCCCTTCAAGCGCGTCGGCGGTACGCGTAAGGAGTTCAAATTGTGAGACGGAGGCGATACTTGCTAACGCTTCGCCACGGAATCCGAACGTTTGGATACATTCGAGGTCTTCAATACGGTCTACCTTGCTCGTTGCGTGGCGTTCTAAGGCGAGGAGTGCGTCCTCGCGTTCCATGCCGGTACCGTTATCGGAGACATGGATGAGCCGTTTTCCGCCTGCCCGGATTTCGACGCGGATGGAGGTGCTTTCTGCGTCTACGGCGTTCTCGATCAGTTCTTTGACGACTGATGCGGGACGTTCAACGACTTCGCCTGCGGCGATTTTATTGGCAACATCTGCAGAGAGTATTTTAATTTTCGGCATTTTTTTAAATATTGGATTTCTGCTCCGATTTTTCCGATGTCAAAATCGGGTTTTCGCTTAGATCAATGTCCGTTTGGAGGAATTGCGTTTTCCTTCGTCCCCGTAACACCTCCAACCGACGAGATTCTAACCCACTCCATTTTTTAAATATTAGGTTTCTGTTCGGTTTTTTCCGATGCCAAAAACCGGTTTTCGCTTAGATCGGTGTCCACTCCATATTTATTGCACGTTTTAGCGCGTAGGTTGGGTTGAACGGGATCTTACTAAAAAATCACACAAAGTAGATGATTTTCAGGTTCATCGGAAAGACTGAAATCACCAAAACATGAGTGAAACCCAACGCATTGGCACACCAAGAGCGTTTGGCTTGTTGGGTTTCGCTATCTATATTTCTATCAACATGAGATTGAAAAATAGCATCATCCGTATAAATAAGGCGACTCTTTGTTTTTTACCGCTCAACCCAACCTACGGTCACATCCGTCTTATTTTTGTTATTAAACTCACATTATTTATTTTCCGTTTTGGTATAAGTAACAGTTGCATGAATGCGTTTGTGTGAAATTGGTTTCGTCTGGATATGTGTCTTTACATATCGGCATGACTTCTGGGCAGCGTGGATGGAAATGACATCCAGACGGTCGATTGATGGGTGAAGGCACGTCACCTTCCAATCGAATCTTTTCGACACCCGTTTGTGGATCCATCTTCGGGACAGCAGAGAGAAGTGCGCGCGTATAGGGGTGCTTGGGTGAATCAAAAATCTCCTCTGTTGTTCCACGCTCAACAATTCTACCGAGATACATCACTGCCACTTCGTCCGCAAAGTATTCAACGACAGAAAGGTTATGCGTGATGAAGAGATAGGTGAGATTGAAATCGGTCTGTAGCGATTTTAGGAGATTCAGTATCTGCGCTTGCACGGACACGTCTAACGCGCTGGTCGCTTCGTCACAGACGATGAACTCTGGATCGACGGCGAGACAGCGTGCGATACCGATCCGTTGTCGCTGACCACCGGAGAACTCATGTGGGTACCGCGTCACCATATCCGGCGACAAACCGACGCGCTGCATCAACTCAGCAACCCGACTTTGGCGTTCTTCGGCAGACGCGCCGATGCTGTGTGCCTGCATCCCTTCCTGAATAATCGCGCCTACGGTCATCCGCGGGTTCAGGGAAGCGTAAGGGTCCTGAAAGATAATCTGCATCCGTTTCCGATAGGGGTGCAGATTCTGACGTGTGGCAGTCTCGATGTTAACACCGTCATAGACGAGATCCCCTTCAACGGGGACACCTAATCGGAGGATGGCTTTACCGAAAGAGGTCTTACCTGACCCGGATTCTCCGACGAGTGCCAGCGTTTTACCGCGCGGAATGTCGAGCGTAACATCGTCAACAGCGTAGACATAACCGACCGTCCGTTTGAAGATACCTTTCTGGATAGGGTAGTGGACACAGAGTTTTTTTACTTGAAGGAGGGGGTTGGAAGATTGGAAGGTTGGAAGGTTGGAAGGGGAGTCTTCGCCCGTTCCTGTGGTGGAAGCGTGAGCAGCAGATAGCCCCCCGTCCTTTCCTTCTTCCCTTCTTCCATCTTTTTCCGCTACTTCGAGTTCCAGTTTTGCAACACCAGTTGTCTTAGCATCCTTTTGTATAGCAAGTTTTCGGTTTGCAAGCTGCACCGAAAAAGGCGGTTCGGGGTTGTAGAGATGGCAAGCGACGTTGTGTTCACTGCCGTTAACGGCGTGTAGTATCGGTGCAATCGTTTCACAGCCGTCCATGACTTTTGGGCATCGATCCGCGAATCGGCAGCCGTCATTATAGTCGGTAGCTTTCGGGACTCTACCGGTAATCGTGTGTAATTGTGTGCCGCGTTTCTCGCGAGCGGGTGTCGATTCCAGAAGTTTGACGGTATAGGGGTGCTGCGGTGTCTCGTAGAGTTGTTCCCAAGTGCCTATCTCAGCGATTTTTCCGGCGTACATAACGGCAACACGGTCAGCTATGTTTGCGACAACGCCTAAGTCGTGGGTAATTAGTAGTACTGCCATCTGTAGTTCTTGCTGAAGGCGTTGGATGAGTTCAAGGATCTGCGCCTGTATGGTGACATCGAGTGCGGTTGTCGGTTCATCAGCGATGAGGAGTCCGGGTCGGCAGGAGAGTGCCATCGCGATCATGACGCGTTGTTTCATACCGCCGGACATCTGGTGCGGATATTCATCGTAACGTGTCGCGGGTTCCGGGATACCGACGAGGTCAAGCATCTCGATTGCAGCGTTCCGTGCGGCGGTGCCCTGCAGGTCTTGGTGCTGTCGGATCGCCTCCGAAATCTGGTAGCCGATCGTGAAAACCGGATTGAGGCTGGTCATCGGTTCTTGGAACACCATGGCGATGTCGTTGCCTTGAATTTTCCGTTTCTCGATCTCTGGTAGACCTGTGATGTCTTGTCCCTTGTAGTTGATAGCACCCCCCGCGATAAACCCAGCGGGCTGCGCGACGAGTTGGATAACGGACAGCGCGGTGACGCTTTTACCGCAACCCGACTCACCGACGAGTGCGAAAATCTCGTTCGGCGCAATGTCGAAAGAGATGCCATCAACGGCGCGGGCAAGTCCTTCCGGTGTCCGAAAATAGGTTTTGAGGTTTTGTACGCTGAGCAGTGCTTCTTGCATGAGACTACTATAGCAGCGCAATTCGTGAAAGTCAAGGGAAATTTTGCGCAGCGGCATTCAGTTATTAGTCCGCAGTTGTCAGTAAGTGCGGGTTCACTCGGCAGTATTCACCGAATCCCCTGCTTCGGTATCCTGTTGGAGTGGTGCGCTTTTTGCGCATCGGAATCCGAGCCAACTGTTCGTGTTTGTAGGTTTATCGCTCCCACGACTTGCTGTACCTGCGGGGCCCGGTGTGTTCCATGAACCACCACGCGATACGCGGACTGTCTTGACACTTGTGAAATCTTCCATCAACGCCTCAATATCGGAGACACCGGCGATCGGATTTTTTTTCGGAGCGTGCCTATAAAAGTTTTTGTCGTACTGATCGAGACACAGTTCCCATACATTCCCGCCCATGTCGTGTAAACCGAATCCGTTTGGTAGATAACTGCCGACGGGTCGCGTGTGCCTTCCGTAATACCCGTAATTCGCTCTGCCGGGGTTACGGGAATTGCCCCACACATACCGTTTATGGGCAATACCGCCGCGTGCGGCTCTCTCCCATTCCGCCTCGGTTGGCAACCGCTTGCCGACCCACTTTGCGTAAGCCATCGCTGCGTACCAACTCACATAGACGACAGGATGGTTGGCTTTTCCTTGCGGGTAGTCGTTCCCGTTCCAGCGTCTGAGATAGTTGCCGTTATGGTATTCGCTCGGAATGTTGTCCTTGCGCCATTCGGGATTAGCGTCAATGAACGCCTTGAATTGCGCATTTGTCACCTCATAAGGATCGATATAAAATGCGTCAAGGTAGACGGTGTGCCGTGGGATTGCATCCATGATTTCATTGCTGCCCATCTGAAACTCACCCGCGGGGACATGTACCATTTCGGTTGCTGCCCGCTCCAACTCCTGTGCCGATACATCGCCTTTTCCGTTAGATTGACGTGCTTTCTGAAAGTCAATTTTTGCGGCACCGTGTTGTCCGAGTGCCTGCTTTGCTTCTCCACGGCTTTGATATGCTTCAGTATAATCAGATTTATGTTCTATGGCGGTATCAAAATCTTTTATCGCGCTGTCATACTTACCGAGAGCAGCTTTGGCAGCACCGCGGGTATGATAGGCGGCGGCACTGTCGGCGTTCAGTTGGATAGCTTTATCGCTGTCAGTGATTGCTGCTTGATAGTGTTTCTGCACTTCAGCGGTTTTTCCCTGTTGCGTTTTCAATTGTCCGAGGTAATACTTTGTCCAGCCACGGTCGCTATAATTTTCATCATCGTCTGGTCCTAACTTGATGGCTTTGGCATAATCCTTTATCGCTGCCTGATAGTGTTTCTCGGCTTTTTTGAGGTCACCTTGTTCAGCATTGAGTTGCCCAAGGAGCGACTTTGCCCAGCCGCGGCCGGCGTGATTTCTATCGTCATCTGAATCTAACTTGATGGCTTTGGTATAATCCTTTATCGCTGCCTGATAATGTTTCTCGGCTGCCGCAATATTCTGTTGCTTGGCTTCATATTCGCCGTAGTGGGATTGTGTGTGCGCGCGACCGTTGTAGTTTGCATCATCTTCAGGATCTAATTCGATAGCCGTGGTATAATCGGTTATTGCAGTGAGATAGTATTTCCGGGCTGCAGGAATGCGTCCATATTTGGCGATAGCCTCACCGTAGTGTACTCCGACATTCCCACGAGTAACGTAGGCGCGCGTAAATTCAGGATCCAACTCAACGGATTCATTGAGGTCAGTTATCGCTGCTTTATAGTCCTTGTCGTAGTATTTCTCTTCCCCGCGCTCATGGTAACCATACGCACGGATCCGTTTTTGTTTATACCAATTCACGAGCGGTTCAACTTGTGTAGATTTCAAAAGCAGTGCCTTGAGTGCGTTTGAAGGGACGGCGTAACTGTAGGTATCATCCACGGCGGTACTGATGCCGATGACTTCGCCGCTGCCGTTTAGCATGGGACCGCCACTATTTCCCTTGGAAATCGATGCCGTTGTCTGTAGCCATCTACCTCTATACTGGCGGTTGCGTACCGTTCCTTCTGTTAGTTTGTATGCCGCGCCACCGGGATAGCCTATAGCGTAAATAGGTTCGCCGCGTTTAACTGCATCGCTGTTGCCGAGAGAAAGCGGTACACCTTCACCCACGATTTTCAGGATAACGAGGTCGTCTTCCATATCATACGCCGTGACACCCTCAACCATCCAGATGGTTTCATCGTCACTGAGTTTCGCGAAAATGGGTCCGGGCCGTGCGATAACGTGTAGATTCGTCACAATTTTATCGGGTTGTATAAAGAAACCACTGCCTGCGCCGACTCTCACAAAGTTTCCACCGGCGATGCGTACGATAGAGGCTTTTCCTTTCTCGGCTGCTTGGTCTGCTGTCAGTGTTGGTAGGTTCTCGGAAATGTGGTGCTGCGGACCCCGCGTACATGAGAGAACGAACACTAAAGTTAAAGTGAAAAGACTCAATAGACATTTTTTATTCTGTTTCATGAGAGAAATTCCTCTGGTCTGAATTTCATTTTCCGATATCCGGGTCTAATTTCTTTGCCTTTGCAAAGTCAGTGTCCGCTTCTTTTTGCTGCCCGATTGCCTGTTTTGCAAGCCCGCGCTGGTGATAGGCGTGCGCGAAATCCGGCTTGAGTTTGATGGCTCTATCAAAGTCTTTAATCGCGTCCTCGTGTGCGTCAAAGGCAATCTTTGTGACTGCGCGTGTGCAGTATGCATAAGCGTTTTTCCGATCGCGTTTGATCGCTTCCTCACTGTCGTCCATCGCTGCTTCATAGAGTTCTCGCGCTGCTTCCACGTTTCCATCAGCGGATTCGTATTCCGCGATGAGATACTTCGCATAACCGCGGTTGTTGTAGTTTCTACTGGCGAGGCTGGGGTCCGGTGCGACCTTGATGGCTTTGGTATAGTCAGGAATCGCCGCATGATACAGCCGGATGGCTTCCGCTTCATCTCCGTGTGCTGCTTTGTCTAACCCGAGGAGGTACTTCGCTAATGCGCGATTATAGTACGCGCCATAGGAATCCGCCTCGCTCAGGCCGATGCTGAGGGCTTTATCGTAATCTTCAATGCCTTCGGTGTACTGCTTCAGTCCCATTCTCGCTTGTGCACGATTGTAGTAGGCGGGTGCTGCATCCGGGTTGCGTTCAATGGCAGCGTTACAATCAACGATGCCGCCTTCAAAATCTTCTAAAGTCGTTTTTGCACCCGCGCGATTGAAGTATGCTTCCGTGAAGTCTGGATTGCGTGCCAGGGCGGCATCCCAGTCAGCGATAGCACTTTCGGGTTTTCCAAGCAGATTCTGTAAAGCACCGCGATTGTGATAGAGTTCTGCCAAATCCGGATTGAGTTTCAGGGCAGCCGTATAGTGTTTAATCGCTGCCTTATATTGTTTTTCTTTTTGCTTGAGGTATCCCTGAGAAGCCTCGGCATAAGCGCGTATCCGGGGTCGTTGTCGCCATGTTTCAAAAGATTCCGCGGCTCCCGCTTCAGCAAGGAGTTCCTTGACGGCATTTGAAGGAATGGCGTAAGCGAATTCCCGAGCAGCGTCTACCCCGGTCCCAGTAGCGGATGCGCCAGCCATAACAGCGATCCCGATAACTTCACCTGCCCTGTTGATTACGGGCCCGCCGCTATTCCCTGCAGAAAGCACCGTTTTTAAACGCAGATGTGTATCACTATCCCGGATGCCGTGCACGGTCCCTTCCGTGACAGCTCCTCTTGCTCCCCTTTCTTCGATCCCGCTACCCGTACAACGGACCGCGTAAACCCGTTCCCTTTTTTTAACGGTATCGCTGTCGGCGAGCGGTAGCGGTATCCCTTCAGTCGAAATCTGCAAGAGGACCAGGTCTGTTTTGTCATCAAACGCAACCACGTCCGTAACCGGATATGGGACGCGCAGATTCACTGGCTCTACCAAAACCGTTGTCGTACCGACAACACAGTGAATGTTCGTTGCAATCAGGTGCGGTGCTACAAAAAAACCACTTCCCGCTGCGATCTTAACGGCTTGTATCTGCTTACCCCTGCGGTGTCCGGTCGGTTCTACTTTTAAAAGGACAGCGGAAGCATGCAAGGCTTTTGATGCGATTCGCTGGAGTGTAGTATTTTTTTTTCTTTTTATAGCGGGTCTCCTTTCCACCGCCTATAGTGTTATAGCATTTCTATAGGCGCGTTTCATTTTTTGATATTCGGATCCAATTCCGTTGCCTTCTGCAAGTCAACCGCTGCTGCTTCGTGCTGTCCGAGTCCTTCTTTTGCTTTCCCGCGATCGTGATAATAGAGTGCTTTCTTTGGATTGAGTCGGATACATTCACTGAAATCTTCAATTGCACTATTATAATCACCGAGCCCGGCTTTCGCGACACCGCGCGTGTGAAGGAACGCTGCCTGATATCTCTTACCTTTTGGTTGTAGGCGCAGTGCCTCATTAACGTCAGATATCGCCTCTTGATATAATTTTTGCGCATCGTCGGCATTTCCTTGCTCGGCCTCAAATTGCCCGAACAGGTACTTTGTCCAGCCACGGCTATTATACGTATTCCCCTTCTTCGGTTTTAAATTAATAGCGTCGGTATAGTCGTTGATTGCTTCCTTATATAATAGTTTTGCCTCAGCGTTATTGTTTTGCTCCGCTTTAGATTTAGCATTCCCTCTTTTTGAAGTGCCTTGGATTACAAGCCAGTTCCTTTTGCCGATGACATACCTCAGAAACTTAATCAGCGATTTGAAAACAGAAATGAAAGCAAACATTAGCATTAGTAAACAAAACGATTTAAAATCCGAAAACCGAAATTGTTTTTGGTGTAGCCGTAATGCAGTATAAAGGTCGTCGAAAGCCCCATCAGGATCACCGAGTCTAATTTTCACATCCCCCCGACTTTCGTAGGCATCAGCCATATCCGGTCTGAGTCTGATAGCGTTATCATAGGCAGCCATTGCTCCCTTGTAGTCGCCTCCTTTTTTCTTTGCTTTCCCTTTTTCGTGTTCAAGTGCTGCAAGTATCCGTGGGTGTTTCTGCCATTTATGCAAAGGTTCCGCTTCTGTTCCGGCTGCTGCATTAAGGAGTGTTTTAAGCGTGTTTGAAGGAACAGTGTAACAGATATTACGGGTAGCACTGCCTCTTGCATGAACAGCGATGACTTCACCGTTGCTATTCAGTATGGGACAGCCGCTCCATCCTGGTTTAAGCGGTGCTTTTATCCGGAGCCAACGGTCGCCTTTTCGGATGCTGCAGAAAGTGCCCGCTGCGCTATTGTTTTTGTCGCCAAGGTAGCCTACGGCGCAAATCGGGTCTCCTTTACGAGCTCTTTCGCTGTCCCCCACCATAAAAGGTGTCTCTGCCTCGAGGGTCTTTAAGATTACAAGATCATTTTTGACATCAAACGCTATAACGCCTTCAATTGTGTAAACAGTTCCCGTGTCAACATGTTTTGCTGTGATTTCCGTGGCACCTTCTACGACGTGAAAGTTCGTCGCGATTTTGTCGGGTGCTACAAAGAAACCGCTGCCCTCGCTACATTGGATTTGTACCGGTGTTTCACCTAAATATCTTGCTGGAGATTCCATCTCCAAACAAACGGTAGTGCCTATGATTTCTTCGGCAGATTGCTGGTCTTTGTTACCCTTCGTATCTACCACGCCATCGATCTCCTTGTATTCTGTAACGGAATTAGTCGTTTTGGACTTGCAAAAAGTTGTTAAAAAAGTGCCGTGAACCCTTATATTTAGTGGGTTTTTCGCTTGATTAATTAACGCAATTTATGGTAAAATATCAGTAGTAAAATAGGGGATTGTCAGTCCCC
>JAJEGI010000167.1 GCA_022819945.1 Candidatus Poribacteria bacterium | reverse complement strand
AAATCACCGCTGGCGAGGGTCGCACCATCGGGATTGAGTACGACACTTGCGACATTATCTCGATGTTCTTCAAGGGTTTCCTGCAGGGTTCCGGTAGTGACATCCCATATTCGGATTGTATCGTCCCGACTTGCACTGATGATTGTGCCGCCATCAGCACTGAAAACGAGGCTATTCACCCCTTCTGTATGCCCTTGAAGGGTCTTCAGGAGTTCACCTGTTTCAGGGTTCCACAGCCGGATGGTATTATCTCTGCTGCCGCTTGCGAGTATAGATCCGTCGGCACTGAAAACGAGACTGCGGACGCTCCTTCTGTGTTCAGTGAGGGTGTGCAGGACTTCACCTGTTTCAGGGTTCCACAAGCGGATGTCTCCGTTGGTAATTCCACCTGCGAGTATGTTTCCATCAGGGGAATACGCGAGTGCCGAAACACCGGATCTATCTGCGGTAAAGAGGGCAATTTCTTCATCGGTAGCAGTATCATAAATCCAAACGCCGATTGTCCCTGCGGCGGCGAGCTGCGTGCCATCCGGTGAATACTGAATTTCATATAACCAACCTTTGCCAAGCCGTGCTGTAGCACCTTCGGGTAGATGCCATTGCGGTGAATCTTGGGCAAAACTATTGTATGAAAAAAATAGTGCCGTCAAACAACAGAAGACGGTTAATCTGGAAAAAAATGTGAGTTTCATAAAATTTCCTTTTCTTACTTAATGGGTTGCCGACTTCAGGCAACCGAAATATCAGGCGTATCTCATAAATTTTATGCAATAATTCTCTATGTATCCCTGTCGGTCTATCTAAGTTTAATTTCGATATATTCAACAGTTGACTGGAGATGCATATTTTTTAAACGCTTGCTAAATCTATTCTGCATAGGACTTACGCGCTGCTTTTTAAAGTCCCTCTGATAAGGGAATTTAGAGGGTTAAAAACATGAATTCTTAAAGTCCGCTGATAAGGGAATTTAGGGGGTTAAAAACATGGAAAATACCGCTTTGCTTTTTTAGCGTCCAAATGTCGATATTTGCTCAATTTACGTAAGTCCGGCTACAATTATGACCTAAATCATAATACAGATTATCATAAATTCGCTTTTTGGTCAATTATTTGTCAATTATTTAAGGAAAGAAAAACCAGTTGTAGCAAGATGGCAGGGAACAATCATGAGCAAGCGGCGTGTTCAAGCCTAATTTTGCGTAAGGCCTCTAAGTATGGGAAATTTGCTCTTGAAACGAAGGATAAGGCTTAATGCAAAGACGCAACGGATATTCGCTGTGTCTTTGCATCTATTTTGTTGGTATCAGGATTACTTCAGAATTAGCATACGGCGGGTTGCTGAGAACTCACCTGCTTGGAACTGATAGAAATAGATACCGGAAGCGACGCGTTCATTAAGATTGTTTCTGCCATCCCAATATGCAGCCTTTGAATGGCTACGGTAGTGGCCTGCTGCCTGATGTCCCAAGTCGAGGGAGCGCACAACACTACCTACAATATCATAGATAGTGACAGTGACGACAGCGGCTTCGCTAAGTTGATAGGGAATCCATGTTTCCGGATTGAACGGATTCGGGTAATTCGGCAATAGCATCGTTTCTATTGGTGCTGATATGGCGAGGAGTTGTTCGAGTACCAGAATCCCGCGCTGGAAAGTGGGGTCTGTCAAGTTCATCTGGCGTGCCTCGCGCAGCCACTGTTGTAAGTTCGCTTTTGTAAGCGGTGCCTCTAATTCACCATGCCACACGGATGGTGCCTCGGCACCTTCCCCTAAGTTCCCCGCAACGAATACGAGATCCGCAATATTGACAATACCATCACCATTGACATCGGCAGGAATATTCTTTCCAAACTGCCCGAAACTTGCAGTAACCGCCACCAAATCTTGAATGTTGACGACGCCATCGCCATTGACATCCCCAGCTAATCTTGTTATTTTGGCACCTTCAACACGTGGGCGCTCGCTTATATTTAACCTGTTGGTCAACAGCGTATCCAACAAGTGCACCATGGAAGGTTTGACAGAAACCACCTCAAACGTCAGCGTTGCAAGTGTGCCATCGCCCTCACTTTCATCGGTGAGAGAGGCTGCCGCCAAGATAACAGTGTCATCTTTAGCAATCCCAGGCACGGCTAAAGCACCTTCGGGGAGATAGTTCGCATTCTCACTTGAAATATACTTGAGTGCGGTTGGATCAAACTTCACGGTCATCTGGTACCCTGCCACGTTTTCACCGCCTGTGATGTTGAAAGACAGCGTGAGTTGCTCTCCGACAGCAGGAGATTTTACTGAGGCAGGTGAGATACTTACAATTGCGGCGGTAGTACCCGATTCCATTTGTGAAATGATTTCAGGTTCACTGAGGACACGGTTCCAGACGCGAACTTCGTCAATCAGCCCCAAGAAATGACGGTCAGGATGTTCAGGGGGTTCCGTATCATGTGTATTTCCTATGAGGACTGACGCTTGATCGATTTTACCGGGGAGCAGGCTATCAAACGGAACGCTGCCAGCACTTTTACCATTTATCCAATATTGCTTTACGCCATCACCGATCTGTGCAACCACATGTTGCCACTCGTTGCGTTCAAATTGTCCGTTGCTGGTTTCTTCAACTGGTGAGATGCTGGGACTCAACAGTAGACCGCCACCAACCTCGGTGTAGAGACTATAAGACCTTGAGACGTTGCCCTTCGCAATAATACCCTGCCACTCTATACCATCCGGACCGTTATATCTCGGCGTATAAATCCACGCCATCACAGTGACACTCTCCCTTACGGTAAGACTGTCATGGTGTGGGATTTCAACCCAAGTGTCTTCGCCATTAAATTCTAATGCTTTACCGAATCTCCCATCAACCAACGCGGTTGATCCAGCTGTTGTGCCGTGATTTCCATATTGCGAGGAGTCCATCACCGTGCCATCCGCTGCTACTTCATCAAAGGAAAGCGAAAGAATAAGCGACGGATCTCCATAGGCAACTGTGCCAATAGCCCAAAAACTGATGGCAACGACAAATATCATGATCCTTTGAAGTCTGTGTTCCATTTCCACTCCTTACACCAAATGAATGATGCGATTTATTTATTACATGTTATTTTTAGTTTGATAATTTACAGCACAAGTTACGACACAATCAAAATAACGCACATAAACATAATAACCCACAATATTTTTTAAATTAAATTAAATTTAAATGCGTTAATACTACTATAAATTATCTCGATTTAAAAGTCAAATAAATTTCTGGGCAGGACTATTTAGCTTAGGATTTTTATTGGTTGGACGGGAAAAGTCGTGATCGGAAGGTCGCTCCTACAAGGGGACCGTGAGAAGCGAAGATCTAAAGTTTTGGAAAACTAACGCCTTTAATTTCTGGGAGCATTTATGGTGAAATATACAATTATGTATACACCAAAAGAGGCGAGGATACTAAAAAACACCCAGCAAAAACACCCTCGCCAGCGGGGGACAGGATGAGGAGGGAAAGTGCCTGAAAATCTTCTTGAACAGAGTCTCTTAGTTGCGAAAAACACCAAATATATCTAAAATTCGCCGGAGACAGAGATGCGTTGCGAACCGCCGAGGGTGTGTGTGTTGAAAGCATAGTTGATGAAAAACGACATTGCGTTTACCTTCACACGAAGTCCAGCACCCGCGGACAGTCCATGTCCATTCCATCCGCCGCGGAGCGCGACGATATTGAAGAGCCAATACTCTCCGCCTATGCGTGGGATAATACCGCCTCCGCCACCCCCTATTTCAAGATCCGCCTGATTGGTTTCAAAGTCCGCGCTAATAGCCCCTTTACCGAGGCGCGGAACGGTGAAATGGTAAGCCGTACCGAATCGGAGTCGCCGTGTACGGGTGAACGCCGGCTTGTCAGGTGTATCCCATCGGATTTGTGTGCCTGTTGCATCTAACAACATCACCCCCACCCGTAAGCCTTTGTAAGGTTCTGCGATTAAGCCGATGTCAATACCGAAACCGTTTCCGCTGTTTCCAAGGATAGATTGGTTAAGGAGTTTGAGGTTGCCGCCAACAGCCGCCATACGGTGGACCTGACGCGCATAAGAGATGAGCAAGGCGTTATCAGTGTTGCTAAAGTAATCAGCGATGATAGGCTTTTCGATATAGGGTTCGCCATCCTCCTTGATACCATTGCCATTTTTATCCTGAAAATCGTGTATGTTGTTACCGTTGGTATCCCTAAAGGTCGTGCGCGGTATGTCGTCGATACCGAGTCGGATCCAACTCAAACCGAGGCTGCCAATGCCTTTAATTTGATAAACATAGTTGACGAAATTGTAAGTAACCAAGCCCCTGCTCAGCCAATTGCCGTCTCCAGTGCTAAAAGTATCGGAATACATCGCTGAGAAGCTATGTTTTTTGACCTTGGTAAGACCCGCAGGATTCCAATAAGTAGCGGTTGCGTCGTCAGCAATAGCGACGAATGCGCTGCCCATTCCAAGTGCGCGCGCCCCCACACCATGACTAAGAAATTCGGCAGCGTGTGCCCCTTCGTCTGCTGCATTGACAGTTACGGGTAAGATGAGGATTACTATTAGAACAGAAAGGTAAAATAGTCGATTTTTCATCATATTTTTAAATTTCGTTGAAGCGGAGCTGCTGAGTCGGC
Organism: Candidatus Poribacteria bacterium; assembly: GCA_022819945.1. GTDB lineage: Bacteria > Poribacteria > WGA-4E > WGA-4E > WGA-3G > WGA-3G. The sequence goes on along the minus strand of JAJEGI010000167.1, from coordinate 20,876 downwards.
AGTTTAAAGTAGAACCATACGGCGTTGGATTTTAATCGTTTTGTGTAGGTGTGAAATACAAATATTCAAAATTATTTTTCCGTGCCAGATTTTCCTTGGAGTGTTGTTCAATTCAATCTACGGACCACATTTAAGTTTTCCAAGTTTTCATTACCGAACTCACGTAGTGAGAAAATTTTAAACCTCATGCTCGAAGTTAGAGAAAAGACGCGTCGAAGGAATACCTAACCCGGTGCAAAGTCATAGATAGGTTCACGGATAATGACGCTTAAAACGCTCCAGAACGCCCCGACGCAGTATTCTCCGAGAATAACACCGAAGAAGAAGAAAACCATTGTTCGATAGGTACTGGGTCCCCCGAAACGAAGTGCCAGCCACTTGAGGAAACTACTGATAACGAGACAACTCCAAAAATAACCGACACCGAATGTCATAGAGATGGGGTAACCCGCTGGATGAAGTGGCCACCAAATAAAGCGCATTCTCATAATCATCAGCAAGAAAGTGAAGCCCATACCGCCCGCCATGAAACCCATGGCGGAAAAGTCTGGGTCGCGTGGGAACGCGAACAGACCCGCAAGCCAACCGAATTGACCGATATGCCCGACTGAGGGGCCGATGCCGCCTCCTGCCCCTGTGACAGCTCCACCGAGACGATAGAGTTCACTAAGCGTTGCCCAGAACGACGCGAGGGAACCGAGTATCACAGCGATAATCATCGCCAAGACCAAACGTTTCGTATTCATATTCGCGCGTTCCGCCATCTTGAACGCTTCAAGTTGATGTGGCATGATGTGTTCTCGGTAACCACGCCCACTGAAAAACCAAAAGTATGGGAAAACCGTTAGGTTATTCGGTCCAATGCGCCGCGTTCCGAGGATATTGACTAAGAACTGTTGGGCGTTACACATCCCCGCCATCTCGTGTGCCGGCGGACCGAGTTCAGCACGGACACGCGTAATAGCTATAGAGATTGCATAGAAAAATGCGAAGAAGGGCAGAATAATTGGGAGTGTCATCCCTGCCTTCAGACAAAACCAGATAATAAAGAGACTTGAGACGATAATGAGAAGCAGGGCCGTTCGATAACGAATAGGCTCCTGTGAGTCATCAATCCCGCCCGGCATGCCTAAGATTGTACGTGCAACATTTGCAATATGTCTGCGGGTTACAAGTAGCGCGATGACAAAGATCGCCATCCAGCCGCCGATCGACTGTTCACTTCCATAGGGGAAGGGTGCTGGAATACCGACTGCACTCCCGAAAACACGTTGTGCTTTCTCAAACAGATAGAAAAACCACAAGGAAAAAGAGAGATCCAGTGGTAAGAGAAAGCCCAAACCGATCACGAAAGGGTAGAGCGGTACGGGGATATTTCCGACGGCGTTCCACGGTTTTTCAGTGAAGAACGTCCCCCAATTCCGGGCATTATGCCGGACGCTGAAATCTGGTAGTACCGGAAAAAAGTGTGCCAAACCGTGCCAAACATTTAGCAGTGCGGCAGCAATGAACCCATACCATAAGATGCGATTTCGGAACAGCTGCGCGGTCCCGCCGCCTTCCGTAATTGCCATCGGGAGTTGGATGATTGGGTATGCAAGTTTTTCGTGTTCTGTCCACTGCTTCCGAATCAGCACGTTCAAGCAGATCATAATCGTGCCGAGGGCAAGAATGAACGATGTCCACCACAAGGTTGGCTTGATCCACGCGCCACCAATTTTTGCGTTATAGAAAGGAGTGTTGCCTTCGTAAAATCCACGGATGATCTCTTTGTCCGCGACGACAAGGTGTTGTGGAATATAACTGTGAAACATGTCTGCCCAATCGTTTTCAATCGTCGCGAACCAGAAAGCGTGCGGAAGTGCCGGAATTGTTAAGGCTAAGGTATCGTGTCCAGCCAATCCTGATGCGATAGAGAGCATGGCGTAAATGGTAATCATTTCGCCCTGCGTCAAGGCTGCTCTCGGGGCAGTCCGCTTCAGGAAAAGGTTTACCAAGATTAGGAAGAAAATATTGAGGACAACATTCCAGAAGAGCGAGATCGTCGTTGGATGCCCGGAATGCCAAACACACTCAACTTCAATGACCCAAAAGACATTCAGGGGAATTAAGATGATTGCGATGAGTATAGCACGCCATGTAACACCGCCACCGCGGTGTTGATCTTGTCCATCAAAGTTTTGCACAGTTTATTTCACTTTCTTTGCGGCAGTCAGCTATCAGTAATCAGTAATCGGCAGATTTCTGGTCATTGAATATGTTCCATCATAGAAGAAATAGCCCATTTATGCTCAGAGTTGTGCCGAAAGGTTAGGTGGCCACCGCCCCGATGCCGATAGCCATTCGTTAGAAATGTGTGGGCGGCTCGCTCTCCTTCAGTTCCCATAAAATATGCCCAAATTCAAAAGCCCCCGCTGCGTTACCCCTGATGAGTTCACCGTCAATCCCCCAAGCGAGTTTGTAGGCAGCAAGAACTTGTGTCAGCGAATTTTCGACACTACCGTGACAGAGCAGGGCAACCGTACCACCGCCGCCACCGCCTGTAATCTTGGCACCGTAGATACCGCCTTGCTCCCCGATTTTCTGAGCGATGTTGACAAGTCCATCAACTTCCGATGAACCGAGTCCTGCGAGGTCGCGGTAACTTGCATTGGATGCATACATGAGGTTTCCCGCTTCTCTAAGGTAATCTTGAATGTGCTCTGGATCTGTATCAGCATTCTTTATGGCGACAATAAATTGCTGGGTCCGTGCGTTTTCGTAAATCATGTGTTCCACTCGACTTTTCACAGGATATAATTTTTCTGGATCTACCTGTGTAGCGGTATCAGCAGTCTCACCGTACCTATCAAGGAATTCTTGACCGTGTATCTGTTCAGGCAATATCGGTTCACACTGCTCGTGAAATTCTTGGACAGAGATATTGCACAGATAGTTATCCGCTAACGCAGCCGAGAGTTTTCGATTAGGATTGCTCTCTTGAGAAACATCGGCTTCCGATGCCAATCCCTCTTTAAGGATCGTCAACCCCATAAAAGCCCCGATACGTGTGTCAATATAGGCGGTGCTTGTTGTACTCCTTCGGACTTTGGTATGGATACCGACAAAACTGACGTTTGAAGGACATGAAACGAATTCAAGGATTTTGTCAGGTTGACAAAGAATTGAAAGAATTTTCGTTGAGGTGCCTGCGACGGCAGTCACCTGATCCATAATACCACAAGGGGCACCCGCGATCCGATTTTCAACGATTTGTGCAAGACGTGCGATTTCCATCGCGCTCAACTCGAAATTATAGAGCCGATTGAGTGCCATCAACGTAGCGACTTCAACAGCGGCAGATGAGGCGACACCACCGCCTATTGGAATATCGCTTTTAATGACTATCGTGGCACCGTGGGGAAATTGATCGGTTTTTCCTTCCTTGAGTAGCACATAAAATGCACCGAGTATGTAGCCTGCCCACGCGGTGTTCGGTTCTTGGTTAAAATATTCTTGAATCTGTGTGTAAGTTTTCAGGGTGCCATCGGTATAGAAACTATCAAGCGAAAGATGAAAATTGGGCCTAAATTGATTTCCTGCACGGAGCGTGATTGCACAGAGATTTCTGTCTTCTCTGGCTTGGCATGCAGCAATTGCGGTACGGTCAAGCGTCATTTCAAAAACATTCGCACCGCAGTAATCAGCAACCCCTCCCATAATGTCAAGTCTTGCTGGTGCATGCGTAACGATCACCTGTCCACCCTTTTGTAAGCCAAACGAAGAGAGGATTTCAGGTGAATCCTCTTGTAGTAGGTACTCAAGTTCAAGGATCTGAAAGGATTTCACTCTAGGACCGTAGAGTTGTTCAACTTTCATTTCTTTTTCCAATTAAGATTTTTCTGTAGTGATATTTCTGGTAACCCCTTTCTCAAATTCAGGTACATCTGATTGAACGGTTTCGCCTCAGATTCGCTTAATGCAGCTCGGCACTTCAAACATATACGTATAGGCTGCATCTGCCATATCAATGTTACACCAATCCTGTTAATTAATTCAAGTTTTTTTATTCACATTAACGTTGTTTTCGATAAAGCGTGCACCTTGAAAAAACAGGAGATGTTAGTCACCGCGCCCGCACCTGCAGCTGCCAAGGTAGATGGAATATAAAACATTTATGGATTGACGACCCGAACACTTTCCCCATCTTTCAGAGAATGTTGTCCAGCAGTAACGACGGCTTCTCCTTCAGTAATCCCATTAAGGACTTCGACCTCACCACCGCGCGACAGTCCTATCTTTATAGGACGGCGCTGGCTCACGCCATTTTCAACAATAAAGACATTTTGTGTTCTCGTGTTAGCATCATCGATAAGCGAAGCGCGTGAGATGAGAATCGCATCCGTATGTACCTTGACAGGCACGGTGACTTTCGCGAACATCCCCGGCTTGATAGTTCCGTCAGGGTTGTCAATACGGATTTCAGCAGTGGCTGTGCGCCGCATCGCTTGCAAGGTTGGGCTAATGAAAGTTACGGTCCCAGACATTGGGTGTTCTATACCATCGATTTCTATTGATGCCCGTTGATTGAGTGCTAATTGGCTCAACTGTGCTTCAATGACGTCAACGGCGGCTTTCACTGTATCAATATTGACAATTTCAAAAAGCGGTGCTGTAGGAACCGCCATTCCACCTAAATCTAAGTGGCGTTTGGAAACGATACCGGAAATCGGTGCAAGAATCGTAGCGTCTTTTAACCGTTTCTCAGCAAGTTTGAGTGCGACCCGTGCCTGTGTGTGTGCAGTTTTCGCTGAGGTGATTTCTGCTTCCCAACTCTTCGCTGTCTGCAAAGCTTCAGCGGCGGTGAGCCCTGCTTGGGCGGTTTCGACCTGAGAACGCGCGAGTTCAATATCCTTCCGCCACGTCTCAGTAGTCGCTTGGGTTTCTGCCAGGCGTAAAGCCGCTTCCGCTTGTTGAACCTGTGCCTCCATCGCTTGGATATCTTCAGCACGCGCCCCGTTGTCAATCAGTTGGAGTTGTTCGGAGGCTATCTTATGCTGTGCGATTGCAATGTCCAACTGCGTCTTCGCGCTTTCAAGAGACTGTTGGCTGATAGCACCGTTTTGGAAGAGTTGCTGCATCCGTGTGTGATTGCTTTTGGCGTTAGCAAGGTTTGCATCTGCCTGATTCAAACCCGCTTCTGCCAATCGTCGATCTTCAACGCGGGCACCGCTTTTAATTTTCTCAAGGTTTGCGACGAGTGATTCCAATGCTGCTTTTGCCTGATCTATCTGTGTGACCGTCCGGATTTCGGAGAGATCAATAACTTGTTGTAGTGCGATCTCTGCGGCTCGAAGTTGTGCCCTTGCTTGCGCAATTTGGGACTGCACCCGTACCTTTGCGAGCTGCTTTGCCTGAGAATAAGCAGTTTCCATGCTTTCCAGCGTCGCGGCTGCCTGCTGCACTGCAAGTTCCAATTCTTCGTGCTCCACGGTCGCAAGCGGTTGATCTTTTTTCACGTTGTCCCCTTCATCGACGTTTAATACAATGAGACGCCCGGCTATTTTCGGGAAAACGCTGATTTGTGACGCTGCCTGAATCGTTCCGGACAATTCAAGTTCGGAACGAATCTCGCCGCGTCTCGCTTTTGAAATTTCCACCGGTTTAAGCAGTACCGCACTTTCGATTTGTTCCTCTGCCGGTTTGCTCGGCTCCAGAAACCGTGGTACGGCAAGAACCGCGCCTATCGCTATTACTATAAGAATAATAATCAATGCTTTCTTCAATTTTTTTTCTCCTCTTTCCTTTTAACCGACATCAGTTAACGAGCCTGTTTATTGCAGCGGTTGTCCTATTGCTTTTTCCAACCTCGCTAAACCGACGACGTAATCGTGGTACGCCTGAAGTCGATTGACTTCTGCTTGTGCTAAGGCGAGTTGCGTGTCGGTCAACGCTACGGTAGTAATGATTCCGTTTTGAAACTGGAGATTCGCAATCCGTGTACTCTCTTGTGCTTGGGTAACTGCCTCACGTTGGACATCAATCAGTGTTTGTGCCCCGAGGAGATTAAGATAGGCATTGCGCACTTCAAACTCAACGCCTGTTTTGATTCGTGTTCCACCCAACTGGACCTGCTTTAAAGCGGATTCGGATTGTTGGACAGCCGCGCGCGTTGCGAATCCATCGAAAATCGGGATATTGATTTGGAAACCGACACTCCAGATCCTGTTCATTTGCGTGAGTCTTTCATTCTGTGAAATTTGATAGTTTGTGAAGAGACCGAGGTCCGGACGGCTCCGCGTTTTGGTAATATCAATCTGTTTGCGTGCCGCATCCTCACCGAGCTGCATACGGTGGACCTCAGGACGATTTTTAAGTGCCTGTTCTATTAATGCGTCAAGGTTTAACGCGGGTATCTCATGTTTTTCTGGGATTTCAAGTGTGCCTTTAACCGATATGTCTTCGGCAAGTGGTATGTTAAGAACTGTTTTATAGGCGTTTTTGGCAATGATGACAGCGTTTTCGGCACGAACAAGTTGGGACTTAGCATTTGCGAGTTGGACCTTTGCACGAAGGACATCAAAATCTGTTGCAGCACCCGCCTCAAGCGATGTTTCTGCGATGCTGAGTTGTTTTTCCACAAGAGACACACTTTGTTGTGCTACCCTCACGAACTCCTGAGCAATCAATGCGCCATAGAACGCCTCGGATACATCTAAGCGGAGTTGATTATACGCGGCATCAACATCCCGCTGCACTGCTTGATAGTTAAGTTTCGCGGCTTGATAACCATAATAGTAACGTCCCCACGCAAAAATAGGTTGTGTTAGATTGAGCGTGCCTTGAACGTTATGGTGTGCACCAAATTCCAGTTCAATCAGTTCCGACTCGTTATCTGCGCTTGGCGGTGGCATCTCGCCCATTTCGTCACCCGGCATCGGGAAACCGAATCCGCCCTCGGCTTGAATTACTGATTTTTGTACATCTTTAAAATAGGTATAATTGCCACTGGCTGTAATCCTCGGCAAGAGTCCTGCGCGTGCTGCCCGAACTTGCGCCTCGGCAGTCTTGAGATTTTGTTCAGCAGTTTGAACGGTAAGATTGCTCTGCTTAGCAGTCTCGATGCTTTGCTTTAATGTTAAAACACGTGGTTCTTGTGCGACAGTGGAGAGGTTTATTAGAAGCAGTAGAAAGGTTCCGACACAGGCGAAGTGGCAGAACCGTAACAGATTCATTGCAATTATGTCCTCCCAATATTTCGTAAAGATAGGCTTTCAGCAAGACGCATCTCTACGAGTGAAATCACAAATATGGGTGGGTAACAAGGCCCCACCCACACTTGTGTAAGTAAATCTAATATCGGATAATGGTTGTAGCGTCGCCGATTGCCCAGAGTTGACCACTTGGGGTTTGCACAAGATCGCGGAGATGGTTTGTGGTCGGTGATGCCTGCATCAACCAAGTGACACCCCCATCAGTTGTATAGAGAATAGTGCCATCGTCGCCGACTGCCCAACCCTCTTTGGCATCACGGAATAAGATAGCATTGAGGTTCGCAACCGTTGGGACGGTCTGATCAATCCATGTGGTGCCGCCGTCTGTGGTTACCATAATAGCCCCTTGTTCACCAGCGACCCATGCATTCAATTCGTCTACGGCATGAACATCGTTCCATCGGGGACCCTGCAAGATAGGAGTCCAACTGAGTCCGCCATCTGCTGTTTTCGCGATGGTTCCTGCGTCGCCGACGACCCAACCGACTTTGTCATTTATGAAGTAGACACCGTAGAGGTTGTTAAAGCCTGCGCCCGTCATCATCGGATCGCAGTCTTGACCGATCCATGTCTCTCCGGCATCGCTGGTATGCATAATTCTCCCAGTTTCTCCGACTGCCCACGCGTGTGTTGGGGTCCCGAAACTCATAGCATAGGAACCCATGGCACTCTTCCAACTCGTCATCGGGTCATTGAATTGAATCCGCTTGACGGTGCCGTGGCCTTCATCGCGTGCATCGCTGACACCGGTCCAAGTTGCGCCGCTATCTTTGGTTTCAGCCAACGCTGCGTTGCTGCCGACAATATAACCTCTGTTTTCATCAACAAACCCGACACCGAAGAGTTCAAAGACGTTCCCACTATTTTGAGGGTTCCACGTTTCACCACCGTCATTGGTATGTAAAACACTTCCAGCCAAGCCGACGGCCCAACCGAGCATGTCGTCATGAAAGTGGACAGCGCGAAGTTCGCTCGTGCTGGAGATAACATCCCATGTTTCACCACCATCTGTAGTGTGCAGGATCGTTGCTTTATCCCCGACAATCCACGCTTCGGTTGCGCTCATCATGTGCACGCCTTGGAGTCGAGCAGCCACGGGACGCGGTTCAAGCGGTTCCCAAGTTGTGCCACCATCTTTTGTGCGAAGGATCACACCGAATTCGGCAGCAGCAATGCCTGTATTTTCATCGGCGAAATGGACATCCCAAATCGGTTCAGGCATCCCGTTTGAGTTCGGGACTTTACTCTCTTGGACATCCCACTTGGCTCCATCAACTGTTGCGACAACGGCACCACCAGCACCGACTGACCATCCCACTTTGTCGTTTAGCATGTAAATGGCATCGAGTGTGTTGACGGTTGCACTGGTTTGGAACCCCCAGGTCTGACCACCGTCCATGGTGTGAAGAAGCGTTCCACCGCCACCGGCTGCCCAACCGACTTCAGGACTGACAAAGTCAATACCTTCAATGGTGTTATTCGTATCAATAGATTGTTGCGCCCAGGTGGTGCCACCATTTTGGGTCCCCATAATGAATCCACCATCACCGGCTGCCCAACCGTGTTTTTCATCCACAAAAGAGACTGCTAATAAGGCAGTGTTGGTACCTGTATTCTTTTTCATCCACGTCTGTCCACCATCCGTCGTTTTCAGGACTGTGCCGTTGTCGCCGACAGCCCAGCCGACTTCTGGGTCAATAAAACGGATTTTCTTTAGTTCAACTTCAAGTGGTAGCGGTTGCCGATTCCATGTTGCACCGCCATCATTGGTATGTAGGATTGTTGCACTGCTACCGACAATCCATCCGTGGTGTGCATCTACAAAAAAGACATCGGAAAAGGAAGCCTGCCACTTGGATTCGCTCACTGTCACCCAAGCCTTTTGGGCAAGTGCGAAAGATACACCAGAAAGCAGCAGCACGAATATCAAAATAGATAATATTTTTCTCTGTTTCATCAAACTTCACAGCGTCAAAACCCACCCTTCAGGTATGGAATAAACGCCAACCTCCTTATTTCTTGAAAGGGCTCGCGAGTAACGCCCCGCGTTTTAGGTAACGTCTTGTACTCTTCTACAACTGTGAACGGAAGTCTAAACGCTTCGTTCTATTGTATATGATACCACTTCTCAACAACTTGTGTCAACCGAAAAATTGATTGACATAACCCCAATCTTTTGATATAATAATTGGACTCGTAGGTTGAAAAAAAGTTTTAAGAACCTGTCGAATTCAGTTTGTATAGACACAAATATTTCAATACGTTAGGAGATTTCCATGAAATTTATGAGGCAATTAACTTTCAGTCGAAAAACGGAACGTATACATTAATCCATCCGAATCAAGGCACCAAAAACGTTCCTGACCGATTTGTAACAATGGCTGCTGGAACAAGCCCGGTGGTTGGCGCGACGGTGAAGTTGGTAAGGCAACTCTCCACTGCTTGGGGGAAAGTCAAACAGCAGTAGTAAAAATAATTAAGTGACGGGCAATATTCATCCTTGCCCGCCTTTTCGGAAATTTAAACATAAGGAGCTAAAATTACATGTTAAAAAAAATATCAATACCCATCCTGCTTATTGTATGGCTTTTTGTAGGAATTTCTTTAACGCAGGCGCAACTTCCACTTGATGGTGTAGCGAGTTACTGGTCCTTTGATGACGGCACTATTGCGGGTGGCAAGGTTGAGGACGTTTTAGGTGATAATGACGGAGAACTTATGGGTAATCCGAAACCTGTCGCTGGCAAGGTCGGAAAAGCCCTTGAGTTTGACGGCACGAATTCTGTTCACATTCCCGGGACAGCTTCTTTAGAATTCGCCGGTGAAAAAGAGATGAGCGTTGCGGCTTGGGTAAACGCTGATAGTGATAGCCCTGTGCAAGGTGTCGTCGCGGGCTGCTGCGGCACGATTGTAGCACAGCGCGATGTCAACGGATGGGCATTGCGATTCGATGGTAGAAACGCCGGGCAAGAAATGGAATTTATTGTTCAACCCGGTTGGCAAGGGGATGGCGGTTTTGGCGCGCCTGCGTTTGATAAAGGGAAATGGCACCATCTTGTCGGGGTCGTTGCTGACAAAGATATGTTGCTTTATGTTGATGGTAAGTTGGAGAAAGAAATGGGTTACAACGGTCCAATGTCTACCGGTGGATCGGAAACGGAAATCGGACATGCCGGTGATGGTGGTTTCGTTGGTATCATCGACGAGGTTATGATCTATAATAAAGCCTTATCTGCAAATGAAGTTAAGCAGATTTTTGAAGCAGAAGGTCTGCCCGTCCAACCGCAAGGCAAACTTGCAACCCGTTGGGGACAAATCAAAACTTCTTGGTAGGTGCTGCTTTTGGGATCGTAGATACAATCTCCTTTGCTTGCAATTGTTCGCATCTCGCTCTATACGGGCAGGCTTATGCTTGCCCTTCATCTTAAACATAAGAGACTTTCTTATGCACTATATAGAGGCTCCACACCCCTATTCTGAATACGCCTTGCATAAAAGTATTTATCTCGCTGGAGGTATCACGAATTGCCCTGATTGGCAACAACAGATGGTTCACTTGTTGCGTCATACAGATTACACGCTGCTAAATCCTCGCCGAAAGTGTTTTCCTATCACGGCCCCAAACGCATCACGTGAACAAATAACGTGCGAATATCACGTCCTCCGCGATGCCAGTGTAATTCTGTATTGATTTCCGTGTGAAACGCTCTGCCCAATTGTTCTCTACGAATTGGGAGCGTGGTCAATGACAGAAAAACCCTTGTATGTTGGTGTGCATCCCGCATACGCGAGGCGTACCGATGTTGAAATTCAAACATTGTTAGTTCGCCCGGAAGTAAAAATTGTTTATTCACTGGAGTCTCTTGCCGAACAAGTACAAAATCACAAGTTCGAGCGGATAACACGCACACAATTGAAAACCGCCTAATCAAGGAGAAAGTTGATTGTGTGTAATAATCTGAAACAGGTAAAACAGTGGAAAAGAAACTAAAGCATTCTACCGCTTAGACTTCATCTTGAGAAAGGACCCTTTATATATCATGGAACCCGTAAAAGTAGGTGTAATTGGATGTGGCGTCATCGGAAGCAGACATCTCAGTATCGCATCAGAGGCATCACATATTGAGTTAGTCGCAGCGGCGGATATGATTGAAGAAAACAGAACCCGTGCTGCGGAACGCTTCAACCCACCCAAAATGTATAGCAACGACATCGAGCTGCTCAATGACGATGAAGTCGAAGCAGTTGTCCTTGCTTTTCCGACACAATACCGGACAGAAGTCGCCTTACGCGCATTTGAGAAAGGCAAACACGTCCTGATTGAAAAACCGATAGCCATGAACGCTGCTGAGGTTGAACAACTCATCGCTGCGCGTGGCGACTTAACTTCAGGGTGCTGTTCTTCGCGGAACCGCTTCAGTGCAGCTGCCCGACTTGCGACGCAACTTATCACGACTGGTGGTTTGGGTGAACTCCGTAGTGTACACTGCCGCGCGATTAGAGGTGCGGGGAAAGAACCGGACACACCGCGCCCTGCTTGGCGGTTGACGAAGACTCTCAACGGTGGCGGCATTCTCGTTAACTGGGGATGTTACGACCTCGACTATCTGCTTGGGATTACAGGGTGGCAGCTCAAGCCGCAGACTGTATTTGCACAGACGTGGACGGTGCCACAAGTGTTCCAATCACATATTGCCCCTGGTTCCGATGCCGAAACACACTATACTGCGCTCATTCGATGTGAAGGGGGTATCGTGCTCAGCGTTGAGCGCGGTGAGTTCATGACGATGCACACGCACGAGGGTTGGGAAATTATCGGTACAGAAGGTTCTCTCAAATTGACGATGGGTGATGGTAAACCGGAAAATGTTACTTATAATCGTACAACGACAGAAGACGGCATTGCGTCAACATCCCTCTCAGAATTAGGGGAGGCACCGGAATCACAACACAGCAACCCGTTGGCTGATTTTGCTGCTGGTATACGCGAGCATCGGCAGCCTTTGACGAGTTTGGAAAACGCGCTTGTTGTTCAAAAAATAACCGATGCTATTTACGCTTCTGCAGAAACAGGAAATGCTGTGGAGATAGAAGGAAAATAGAAATCTGTAGTGGGTTTTTGCTTGGGTGTTTCCCCTGGGTCTTGTGTCTACCCGTTCGGTTACTCATACAAAAAATTTCTCGGCGACTACAGTTGTGAAATTCTTACCCATGACTCGGTAGCCTTCCGCATCGGGATGTAGGTCATCTGGAAGCAAATGGACAAAGTCTGGACCAAAAACGCTTAACCCATCAACGTAATGGACCTGCTTATCGCCGTGGGTTTGGAGTGCTTCGGCAGCGGCTTGTACCTCTTCACGCATCCTTTTGAGATGAAATCCTACGGTGTTTGGATTTTCCTCCCGCGGTGGGCAACAGATAGGCGACATTAGCACAATTGGTATATCTGGATGTTTCTCTCGGACAATCTGGACAGCACCAATAATTGCCGGACGGAACGCTCGCGGCCCTAAACTGGATGCGCCTTGGATGTTGATACCGAGACACATTGAAATATAATCAGCAGGCGTATCTCGGATCATCCGCGCGACCATGGCATCGAGATGGCACTGTCCGCCGTAGCCGAGACAAGTTAGATTCAGTCCGTGTGTACGTGCGACGACCCCTGGCCATGTTTGTGTCGGCGATGCCGCAGCCCGACACTGCGTGATAGAGCTACCGTAAGTAATCCATCGGGGACGTGTGTCATCGAAGGGTTCCAGCGTCGCGCCGTCATCTATCTCCAGGCTGCGGAGTTGGAACCTTCCGAATTGTGGCAACCACAACTCAATTAACTTTTCACCATCAGACAAGTCTTTAAAAGCGAAACTATCCTTCTGTTTCAGGTCGATTGAATCTATTAATTCGCCATCGCAACAGAGATCAAGCATTCCGCTTTCGTTCTGCGGTAGGATAGTGCCCGAAACCTGTGTCGTATTGCTCCGAAAACTGATGCGAACGCCAGCGGGCATCGCTGAACGTTCAAGTAACGGTTCAGGAAATAGGACATGCATCGGATGTGGTGTGCGCCACGGCATTATCCAATTTTCGGTTTTTTGCAGGGAGACCGCGCCCTGCCATGTCAATTGTGGTGCATCTGGTTTCAGTTGCATGGTATCTCTCCTTTATCAATAGAGGTCTACATGGCATCAACAAGCGCGCGCAATTGCCGTACACCGTCTAACATATCCTCTGGTTGTCCCCAGTGTTCAATACTCGCTGCGCCGGTAAACCCATCAGCAACGAGTGCCTCCAGGATCTGTGCATAGCACAATTCTGTGTCGCCGATTGGATCAAGATTCTTCTCACGATTCGGTTTGATATGCAGATGTCGTACGAGTCCCTTAATGTGGGCGTATCCGTCTGGGAACGGATTTTCGCCGCAGTGTAACCCGTTATTGACATCCCAACAAGAGGTGAGCGCAGGGCTATTTCCAAGTGCGTCAATGACAGCACGCGTCTCTTCGCAGCTACCCGCGAGGCATGCACTTTCGTTTTCAAAACAGAGCGTAACGTTCCCACTCTCCGCAACTGGAACAACAAGCGAGAGTTTCTCAACGATACGTTCCATATAGTCGTTAATATCCGGGCGCGGCGCGCCTTTCGTCCGGCGATTCGGATTCCAAAACGTGAATCCACGGATGACCTGTGTATCAAAAGCGTGTGCAAGTACCACCATCCGGTCGAAGTGCTTTCGGTGTTGATCATACTCCTGTGGATCGTCAATTGAGCATTTGCCAAACGGCGATCCGATGCTGGCGACGCGGACATTATAGGCACTCAGCACATCTTGAACGCGTTTTGCATCGTCATCATCAATTTCGGTTACATGTTTGCTCCAAACACCGCCTCGTATCTCAACGGTATTCGCGCCAGCTTCAACACCAAGTTTGATGGCTTCCTCGAAATCAGTTTTAGAAACCTCGTCAGCAAAAAAACAGACATCAATCATTTTTAACCCCCTAAATCCCTTATCCGGGAGACTTTTGAAACCGTTGTGTAGGTTCTACAATTTCTTTAGCTCAGTCAGAATCTGCTCGGAACTGACGCGCGTGTCAAACCTGGCATCAAGGAACTTCCAGGCAATATGCCCGTCTTGATCAATAATATAAGTTGCCGGGCGCGCGATACGCATATCCCCCGTGTCAATAACATTATAAGCATCAATCGCTTCCTTATTTTCATCCGAGAGCAAGAGATAAGTTATCTTGAGATTCTGCTTTGTTAAACCGGTAAGTGCTTGTGAATCGCCACTAATCGCGATTATTTCGGCACCCTCTGCACGAATGTCTTCATAACCTGTTTGCAACTCACCGAGTTGCGTTTGGCAGAAGCCTCATGTACCAAATCGATAAAAGACGATCACCAACTTTTGTCCGCTGTAATTTGAGAGACTATGGATATTCCCATCTGCATCCGGCAACGAGAACTCGGGTGCCGTTGCACCAATAGCAAGTCCTTCACCCAAGGGGAGTGGCTCGATTGTCTCTTTTTGAGACATTATGTCTTGTAAAATCTGCTCCGGTTTGTTACATGCTGGACACAAGAAGATAATAGCAGTGAATAGGATTGAAAGGTTCAGTAAATTAAAAGTGCCTGAAAACGGCGTCTTCCGTTTCAGGTTTATGAAGTAATTTATTATTAATTTGGATTGCATGTTTCACGCTTCCCTTCGTCATTTTGTGATTGCATCCAATGGTGGACATCGGCGCGCATCTTTTTCAGGGTCGGATGCATCTCTGCATTGAACGCTAAGTTGTTGAACTCATACGGATCCCTTGTTACATCATATAATTCTTCCACCGGATGATGTTGTGTGAGATAGACGAGTCGTGCGGTTTGTGGATCGGTCTCGGCTTTTTTCACCGAACGTGACGGTGCACATGTCGGTGTCGGTGTGAAAGCGTTTGTGAAACGAATCCCTTCTTCTGCAAGCCTATCCAAATGTGGCGTTTGGATATGTTCGTTCCCGTAGCAACCGAGGTATTCCGAGCCATGGTCATCGGAGAGATAGACAACAATATTTGGCTTCTTTAATGCCATAGGTTAGTAGTCCTCAGCAGGTCGGAACGGCTTTGGTTTCTGAGGGTTTTCGATTTCCATCTCGACATTTTCCGGTGGAAATTGTGTGCAGACCGCACCGTCCTTCATCACCCATCGGAAGTTGTGCCAAAAACGTTTGCTTGTCTTGACGATTTCTGGGTTTGTATAGACCCCTGCGACAGCAATACGGCTCCGCTCAGTTTTGTTTGGCGGGCTGTAGTGCCAAAGACTGCTGTGCCAGACGACGACATCTCCGGTGCCTAACTCAATGTGATGTACACCGTGCTTTTCGATCATCTCTTGAACGGCTTCGCGTGGTAGTTCGCCATGTATACTATCGGGATACAAGACATGTTCAATGATGTCGGTTTTGTGGCTACCGGGGATAAACTGCATGCACCCATTTTCCCGTGTTGCGGGTTCAAGCGGTGTCCAGAAGTTGAAAGGTTCGGTTTCACCGTCGCGCCAGAGTCCGTTATCTTGATGCCACGGGGTTGCGCTGCCAGTGCGTGCGGGTTTAAGGAAGCAGCTATTGAACTTCATAATAATGTCATCACCAAGGAAATAGCGTGCAATGTTGAGTATCTCAACGGAGGCATGTATGTTATGCCATATAAGTGGCGATTGAACGCAGAAGTTACTGAGTTTACGATAGCGTGCGATCCGTCCTTGTGGCGAATCGTCCATCGGATCCATCGGATCAATATCAGCGACTTGCCCCGGATCAGGTAGCATGATATGGTTGCGGATCACGCCGCGAAGTTCTGCAGCCAAGTCTTCTGAGATAATATTGCGAAGGATAAAATAGCCTTCGTTCTCATATTGTTCTTTTTCTTTAATATCTGGTTGCCATTGTATCATTGTAATACGCTTTCTCGAATTGTAAGTGCCGGATATGCCCCGAATATTTGCCCATAAGTCAGACGAAGATGTCTTGAACCTGACATTGGAACCCTTCAACAACATCACCACCATCAAGAATATCGGTTGCACATAAAACGGTAAAATCCTCATTGGAGCGGTAAACCTCCACCGTTTCTCGCCGTGGATTGATGATCCATACCATTCTGCAACCGGCAGTTAACCACTCTTCAACCTTCTCGGCTACCTCGGCATAGGTGTCGCCAGGGGAAATAACCTCAATAGCCAAATCGGGTGCTCCCTCCCAATAGCCTCTGACAATACCTTGACGTTCAATTGATGCCTGACAAACAAAGGCAGCATCCGGAGCGCGCACCGTATCAGGGTCTTGGGCAATCTTAAAACCTGTTTCGGCACCGCAAACATACCCTAATTGGTGTGTTTTAACATGGACGTTAAGTCTGCTTCCAATTTCAGCTGCGCAGATACCGTGTTCAAATCCAGCAGGCGGCATTTCGCGGAGTACCCCTTTCACAAGTTCATATCGAGAGTTATTATTAGGCTGTTTCGCCAAGTCGTCAGCCGTTAAGAGGTGGTGCTGCGCGGCTTTCGATGTAGGTGTCGGTTGATCCAATTGCGTGTCTACCACGATGTCCTCCTCAAACAGAATATTTAATAATTTTCCCTCATATGATAACACTTGCAGGCATGTATGTCAACTGCTTCAGCGACGCTTGAGTCGTCCCCAGGTTGTTGTGAGTAAGCCGTTCGGGGCAACCGGTAGAACAGCCTCCACACCCGTCATCAGTTCAGCGATCTCAGCCTCCGTAATACCGCGATCAAAGAAGATGACTTCGTCCAATCTACCGAGGAACTTTTCGCCGCCGAAGGTGCCGAAAAGCAGTTCGCCTGCTTGATCTATATCACCGTCCTGTTTGGTAGTAGCTTCAAGCGTACCATCGACATAAAGCTGCATCTCGCTGCCGTTGTAGAGTCCAACGATGTGATACCATTTTTCAGGTTCAATGACGCTTGTTCCCCACACGCCGCCGGTGAACCCTCCGCCCGACCAGATACCGAAGACATAACCACCTGGAACTCTCTCAGTTGCCGATTGGACCTCCAATAAATAGGAACCGTTCTTTCGGATAGCGGTATCGGAAACGCCTTTATTCATGTAGACCCAAGTTGCGATACTCACCTCTTCCTTGAAACTGAGGCTATCAGAGTGTTCAACAGTCACGACATGCGGTGGTTCAAATTCCAATGCCCCACCGAATTTACCTTCTGCCCACTTCGCACCGGTAATCGTGCCGTCGTTTCCATTGCCCGATGTATCCGCGGCGGTGCCGCCTTTATCTTCATCAAAAAGCCAAATACCAACGGCATCATCCAGTAGCTCCGCAGAAATTGGACACGTTGCTATACACAAACCACCAATGATAGTGATCCAAAATATCGGTTTCATTTGCTTTTCCTCCCATGATGATATATGAGTTTAGCAGAAAGGGGAAAATGTGTCAAGGGTTTGGGGATTGTCGAAGCGTCTTTTCCGTTGAATTATTTCGGTAAGTATGATAGATTAAATTGAAAGAAACAAATATTATTCTGTGAATTGACTGATGCTGACGCAAGAAATGATAGCCGATGTGCCATCGGATCCGGGGGTTTATTTTTTTCGGGGCGCCACGGGGACGATTCTCTACATCGGCAAGGCGAAATGCTTACGGAAACGGGTGCGTTCTTACCTCCATAATATTAAAGGACGCCCAAGCAAGATCAAACGGCTTATCCGTTGGACAACAGATGTCCGGTATCAAATCTGTCGTTCAGAACAGGAAGCACTCTTCCTTGAATCGCGACTGATCCAAGAACATCAACCCTCCTATAACACTGCCCTGAAATATGGAAGGACATCTTGGTACATCCGGATAGACGTTGGAGACGCTTTCCCGCGCCTTGATCGCGTGTCCGAAACGCAACCGGACGGTGCGAGGTATTTTGGACCGTTGTCGAGTCGTCGCTGGACGGATGAAGCGATTGACGTTTTACAGCGGATTTTTCCGGTGCGCACGTGCGAAGGGGAGATCACACCAGATCCCGGGTTCCGCGCTTGTTTTCAGTACGACCTGAAGCGATGCGATGCCCCTTGTGC
Source organism: Candidatus Poribacteria bacterium (assembly GCA_022819945.1). Classification (GTDB taxonomy): domain Bacteria; phylum Poribacteria; class WGA-4E; order WGA-4E; family WGA-3G; genus WGA-3G. The sequence goes on along the minus strand of JAJEGI010000167.1, from coordinate 2,525 downwards.
AGCATTGATTACGCGCGAAGGTTATGGAGAGATGATTACGGATATCGTTAATTTGCTGGATGGGGCATATGAAAAAGTGCAGGCGAGCCTGGTTTCCAAACGGGATAAAGCGTCGGAGGTGCTGGAATTTGAGCGCGCTGCTGCGTTTCAAAAGCAGTTACAGCGCATCCAGAAAGTCTTTACATTTTTGGATGTACACCGGCGGTAAATTCATAGGTATAGAAGGTAGCGGCACATCTATTTTATCATGGATGCCCAATTACATGCACTGCCGGACAGACAGGATACCTGCAACAAATTTCCGTATATTTAGCAGATAATTTTGATTTTGAAAAAATATGTTGCCAAGAAAATTAATTCCGTGTTAAAATAATAATTCAAGGTGTAGTTTATAGCATCTTCAAAGTCTGAATATTCTATATTTTTTTGATAAACTATTTTTTAGACATTGTCTTTTCAAAGCGGTAAACGTAGGCGTTTTGGGGGTTCAATTCCTCCCTACCGTATCCAGTAGAATTGTGTAAAAAACCAAACACATCCTACAATAACCAAGTAGGTTCTACTGCGATGGGTTCATACACGAGTGAGACGAACCCAGACCTTGTGAGGACACTCGGTGGTTAGGCGTGTTAGTGTTCGGCACTAACTTTGTAGTTTCACCATGCCCCGATGGGGCGTGCAAACCGAGATTTCTATGGATTTTCATGGAAATGCTCAGTTGAAAGGAACAGGTTAACCCATGCATATCGCGAAAGTATCGCTGATTTTTCTTGTTGCCTTTGGACTTATTCTCGGTTGTGGGCTGTTCGGTGAAAAGATCCAAGAAGTAACGCTTGACGTGACTGGCATGACGTGAGGTAATTGTACCAGTACGGTGCAGGAAGCACTCAAAAATACTGCCGGTGTCACTGAAGTGGTTAGCGTTTCTCAGGACAGCAACACGGCTGTGGTAAAGATCAAAAAAGGCGAAGTTACGACAGATACTTTGATTAAGGCAGTTGAAGCAGATCCGCGCTTTAAGGCGACGGTTGCTGAGTAATCGTACATAAGGGCGGGTTCACCCGCCCTATTTATATTTCTGAGGTTGCCTATTACATCTCCGTGCAGCCTCAATCAAATATAGGTTAACTCACTAAAACTGAAATTGTAAGGAGCGATTAGGAGATCGCCCCTACGATTAGAATAGGAGATAAACTTATGCGTCAACTAAATGTAGGAATGATATTCGTCTGCTTTGCGGTACTGATATTTGTTGTTGCTTGCGCAGACACGGAAAAGAAATCAGCAGAAACACCCAGTCAAACGGCAGAAGAAACGAAAGAAACACCCCAAACGGCAGCAGCGAACATTGAGGAAGTGACACTGAATGTCACTGGGATGACGTGAGGCGGGTGTACCAGTGCAGTGCAGGATGCACTCAGCAAGGTCACCGGTGTCTCTGAAGTTGTCAGTGTTTCTATGGATGAGAGTAAGGCTGTAGTGAAGGTTGAAAAGGGTAAAGTTACAACAGATGCTTTGGTTAAAGCTGTTGAAGCGGACCCGCGTTTTAAGGCAACAGTCGCTAACTAAAAATCTTAGGATGTGTAGATTGAGATGCGCCAGTTAAGTCGATTATTTCTCTGTTTGTTCGTCGTGTCATCTGTTTTTATGTTCGGATGCACTTCAGAAGAAATGGGTAAAACAGGTTTCGATGTCACATTGTCAGTTACGGGGATGACGCGTTTTACCTCTACATTCGGTGTCATGAAGTCGCTGGATAAGATAGACACTGTGGTCGTTGATGATGCTGTCTACAAGGTAACGAGCACCTGGTTTCCATTTGGCAAAATTAATAACGAAACCGACGATGCGGTTTTAGAGAATAAGATTGGATGGCGTTTCAAGCCTGATGAACCGAAGTATTTCCGTGTTAGGTTACAGGCAGTCGCTGGTGCAGATCCCGCGAACGGTGTTAATGAGACGATCTCTCAGCGTGTAAAAACGGCGTTAATTGAGGCAGTTGAAAGCGCGGGGTTTGAGGCGAGTGTAGAAAGTATGGAGGTTCGCGAATCGATAGCATACCGCACCCATAGACTCGGATTCAATAAGTAATATGGGGTTGCTATCTGCTCACGAGACTTATATTTAAAGAACTAATCTTCGTATGGCGAGGTATGAAAACCTCGCCATCTCTTTTTGGCGGATGAAGGTGAAATGCCGGAAAACTGATGCCTAATTTACCGTCCCTTGGCGTAAAGCGGGTTTTCCAACAGAGATTGCACTTCGTAGATTGAACCTTTTAGTTCGGCATACGGTTCCGGCATACGCACGGGTGCAGCTACCATACGCGGTTGATTCGTCGGTTCACCACGGATGATGAGGTCGTTGAAACTGTCCCAATCCGGGATGCCTTTCAGGGGCCAGGCATCTACAGCACAATATTGGAAAAGGAGCAAACGACGCGGTTTGTCAGAAGTGTTCGGAGCAGAGCCGTGTAATGCCCGGACATGATGGATCGTGATGCCGCCTGCCTTTAATTCAACTGG
>JAJEGI010000125.1 GCA_022819945.1 Candidatus Poribacteria bacterium | reverse complement strand
AGACCCGTAATCAGGAGATGGAGCATCTGCATCATGACAGGGGAATGTGCGATGCGGCTGAGCGGCATCAGGCAGAGATGCCATAAGCCGGGATGCCCCTCATATTTGAGATTTGCGAAGAGATTAAAGATTGAGGTGCTGTCTCGCGCCAGGAGCCACGCTTGAATTTCATCCCGCCACATCTCATGGTGGCTGGCGGTAAACGCACCGACTGCGAGAAAAAGGAACGTTAAACCGAGCGCGTAGCGTTTATCCTTTTTATCCATGGTTCACATCGCAACCTCTTGACCGAGGCACTCCGATAAGGTATTATAAAAAACCACCAAAAACGTAGTTCGTAATGTAATGGAGATGTTTTTGCTTGGGTGTTTCTTTAGATATACGGAATAAGACGCAAAAGTCTCAAACTCCCTGACCGAACCGCAAGGTATTAGAAAAAACAGATTACTGGATTGCGAGACTCGAAATCGGTAGCCATAAACCACCGGTACTCTTTGCAATAAATTTCTGGAAAGGTTCATCGCGCCCGATAACATCCACCTTGATTCTGGCAGTTTTCATCTTCATCATCACGTCTATGGAAGAGTAGGCACCGCTTACATACTCATCCGTGACAAAAATGAAATGGACTTCAGCATCGCGTCGGAAGGTTACTTCGTCGGCAGCGCGGATGAGGGCATCTAAACCGTTCTCATCACCTCGGAACTTCAGTTGCGACAAAACTTTCTTAACATGAGAAACAGAACGCGTCTGCGGAATCACTTCAAAGTCCAATCCGAGGAGGCCATATCCCGTCCCTGCGCGAAAAGCAACAACACCGATAGTGAAGTCTATCTCGGCACTATCGAAAAGGTCTGTCATATTATTAAGGTGTTCGCGGACTGCATCAATATCGTTTTTCATACTGCCACTGCCATCAACAACAAAAACGATATCAACGAGATCCGTGCTTCGGTTTGCGACAATATGTTTACCGACTCGGGTCAACGCTAAATCGGGGAGCGTAAGTCCTTCAAGGTCGGAGGCGGGTTCACCTCCAGTTCCACCTAAGAAACCGCGTGCAGCCTTGCCAAATTTCCCGTCCGCAGAGATACGAGTGCTTACTCCGCTTCCGGTACCACTGCCCCCTAATCCGCCTACGGGCTTAGCCTGTAAACCTTTCCCGTAGGCATGTTCTGCTGAATGGCTGGGTGAGGAGAGTTCTGGTGTCTGCAATTCGACTGTTGCATCTTGATGAGATATAGTTGTTGCTAACGTTTCAAGCGTAGGCGGTTCGACTTGTACAGTCTTCATTTGCTGTACATTTTCAGTAGGTGCCACGGGTCGTAAGGAAAAATGGGGAAATCTTTTTACTGGACGCAAAGCATTCCGCGAACGGACCCTGATAAGGTCAAACTCCGTAACCGGTTTAACATCCAGGTCGGATTTTTGGCGATATAAGGTCCCAAGCGTGAGGAGTAGGAGGATATGAAGCCCAAGAGAAATAATTAGGGCGTTTGGCATATTTTTTTTGAAGAGAACTTTCATTTTCAATATGTTCCCCAATCTTGATAATGCGCTTATGTGCCGTTTCAAGTCCGTATTGAGAATTATTATATCACTACTGATAGGTTTATTGCAAGGAAAGAAAAAGTTGACGAAAATGTTAAAATTTGGTATCATATAAGATGAGGATAGGTGAGAACTGAATTAAAATAGGATTTTACTCCATTCAGTAACTGAGACGAGTTTTAAAATACACAATGTTTTGTTATGATTATCCACGTCCTGCCGTTACTGTTGACATAGTGGTTCTCAGTGGCGAAGTTCGAGATGTGCTATTGATTCAACGTAAGCATCCGCCGTTTGAAGGTTATTGGGCACTGCCGGGTGGCTTTATTGAGATGGAGGAATCCCTTGAGGTATCGGCATTACGTGAATTAGAAGAGGAAACGGGGGTTACCAATGTCCGCCTCACTGAGGTTGGGGTTTTCGGTGATCCGCTTCGGGATCCGCGTGGTCGGGTGATTACGATCGCCTACGTCGCGGTGGTTGAAAACCCATTAAACGTTAAGGCCGGTTCCGATGCCTCGGAAGCCTCGTGGTTTCCAAACACTGAACTGCCGAGCCTCGCGTTTGACCACAGTCAGATAATCCGAAAGGCGCTGGATAAACTAAAATGAAACACTACGGCTTAACACTGAACTTAAAAAACGATCCGTCAGTTATTGAAAAATACAAAGCGTATCATCAAAATGCATGGCCGGAAGTAGTTGATGCTCTGAAAGCGGTAGGTATTACAAAGATGAATATTTACCTGTTAGGGTGCCGTCTGTTTATGGTGATGGAGACAGTTGAGACATTTGATATAGACCGTGACTTTCCACGCTATCTCGAAGAAAATCCAAAATGCAAAGCTTGGGACGAATTGATGCGAACCTTTCAGGAGCCAGTGGCGGAAGCGCAGCCGGACGAATGGTGGGCACGTATGGAACCCGTCTTTGAACTGTAAACCTAAGATGAAAACATCCTTTCCAATGCCCACAACTTTTTTATCGATTGGTCATTTCTGTTACGATGTCTCACCAAATGGTTACATCCTTGGTGGCTCCGCTTCATACTCAACACTAACCGCTCGGAACCTCGGACACCAAGCCCGCGCGGTTACGGCTGTCGGTGCGAACTTTGACCGGCAAAATTCATTGTTAGCAGGCATAGAAACAGTTTATCATGAATCATCTGATACTACGATTTTTGATAACCAATATGACGCAGGAGGCCATAGGCAACAGTTTATCTTAGGGGTCGCACAACAACTTAAAGGGAACGATGTGCCTGCTGAATGGCGTAATAGCGATATAGCCTATCTGTGTCCGATTGCCGATGAAGTTTCGGCTGAAGTCGTTCACTGTTTCGGTAAAGATACGTTAATAGGGGCGACACCACAAGGTTGGCTTCGGCAGTGGGATGCCAACGGTAGAGTTGAGGCGAAGCGGTGGGAAACAGCAAAAGATATTTTGCCTTATATTGATGTGTTAATCCTTAGCGATGAGGACCTCCGCACCTATCCAGATGAGTTAGAGAAATATATCGGATTAACATCTACTGTTGTGTTAACGCAGGGTGCGAGAGGGGCAACACTTTTTCAAAACGGTACGCAGCTTGGGTCCGAGGCGTATCCGGTCACGGAGGTGGATCCTACAGGTGCAGGTGATGTCTTCGCGACCGCCTTTTTAATCAACTACTATCAAAACCGTTCGGTAGGGGAAGCCCTTAACTTTGCGCACTGTGTTGCATCGTTCGCTGTGGAAGGTGTTGGTACATCTCACATTCCGAAAATTGCGCAGGTTATGTCAAGACTACAAACATAATTCATGGAAATCAAACGGAGTTTCTTCTACTGAAGAACATACATTCGTGAGAAAAAAGACTATGGCAATTAACTACGACTTCATCGCATACTGCAGTAAAATATCACCAACTAACTGGATCATCGGAATGAAATCCATTGATGGTGAGGTACCGTTAGATATTGTGATCCCTAATGAGAAGAGATCTTCAGATACTGATGAACCAGAAATCGTCGGTGTGGTAACGACTGAAGGCATAGAACGCGAGAGTACCGACGGATTGGAACTCTACCGATACCTCCGACAGTTGAATCCGAAGAAAAATGATGTCTTCGGTTACAACGAAGTAGTGATTCGAAATATACATAGTCATCTGAGCAATCTCCGGGTCAATGAAGAACTCCGGGTACAAGTTACATATACTCAGCGGAAAGAACCGTACACATTGTTTTCGTACCATATTAAATTGCTTGGTATTTTCCAAAAGTCAGATACCGAGGCACCTACTGAGGCTACAGATGAAGCCGATCCGCCGCACAATGAAGAAAACAACACACCTTTCTCCGGACAAACAACGCCTGGTCCTCCTCCGGAACAGCAGATTTATAAAACGACGAATACCTTAGAGAAATTAATCACCTTTACGCAAAACCTCCATGAAGAATTGAAGCAGGCGAAAAGGGATCTCGCTGCAATGGTAGACAAAGTTGAGAAGCTTGAAAATGAGAGGCAACATTTCCGAGAAATTCAAAACGTTGTCCAAGATGTCCTTGCGCAGCTCGCCCAGTTAGAAACCCTGGATGCGCGAATTCAGTATCTTGAGGCGGACCGGGATCAATTCCAAGACTTTCAACAATCCTTACAAAAATTCTTCTTAGTATTGAATCAACAGACTGGTGTACTATTTCAAGACCAAGACGACGATGATTCTACTTAATAGATAAGTGTATTTAGTTTTTCGTCTTTTACGCCGTTTTGTCAGAAAGTCGCACCTCAACGAAAAAGGAGAACGCGTTATGATGAAATTGGGGACCATGTCTCTGAATGTAAGAAATACGACTGCTACTGCTTTTGCACAAATAGTCTATGATCTCGGTTTTGACGTTATCGAATTGCATTCAAGCGCGTTTGAATCCACAGATGCGGACTACCTACGAGACTTGAAGAAAGATTTAGCGCGGAAAGGGTTGCCGTTAGGTTATATCGGTGTCAGCAATAACTTTGGTCGCCCCGTTGCTGAACACCCAGAACAGATTGCCCTGATTAAGCAGTGGATTGATGTCGCGGCTTTTATGAGCTGCCCGATCGTTCGAGTATTTGCTGCTTATGTTCCCGAAGATTGCGAGGACGAGGAAACTTTGTGGCCGCCGATGATCGAAGCCTTTAAGGAGGTCGCTGAGTACGGCTATGAATCCGGGATTCTTGTCGGGTTGCAGAACCACAACCATAATAATGTCACGCGCGATGGCGCCGCTGTGCTGCGTGCCTTAAACGGAACGGATCATCCGTATTTCACACATATCTTGGATACAGGGCAGTACGCGGGTTCTCCCGGTGCAAGTGGACATCGCGGTTCCTCACATCCCGGCTACGATTGTTATGCGAGTATTGAGCAGACAGCACCGCATGCCATTTACGTTCGCACCAAGTTTTATGAAATAGATAGCGGTGTCGAGGAGTGGCTGGACTATCCGCGGGTCTTGGACATCTTGCGTGGTGTCGGCTATAACGGCTGCCTTTCGATTGTGTATGAAGGACAGTCGGATCCGATTGAATCAATGCGAAAGGCGAGAAGTTATCTGGCATCTTTACTATAGGCGAAACCACACCTATGCTGCCCGTTCGGAGAACACTATGCTCAACATTAAACCCAAATATCTTGTCAATGACAAGGGTCGGAAAATCGCAGTAGTTTTGTCAATGAAGGAGTATCGCCTTCTCATAGAACACCTTGAAGATTTAGAGGACATTTTAGAGATGGATGCCGCGGTTAAAACCGAAACTGAGTCTCGTCCGTATCAGGAAATTCGAGCCGAGTTAATCAAAGAAGGGAAACTTTGAACACTCCGGCAATTTATAATGTTTATTTAAAACGTCGTGCTGAACGAAAATTGCGGAATTTACCTCAAAACATTAGGACGCGCGTTGATGTCCGGTTAGAACAGCTAGCGAATAATCCGAGGCCGCCTGGAGTCGTTAAACTTTCAGGGGAAACAGATTCTCATTGGCGGATCCGGGTCGGGGAGTACCGAATCCTTTATCAAATAGACGACTCGCGCCACCTTATTGAAATTTACCGAATTAAACATCGCCGCCAGGCTTATCGTTGAGAAAAGGCTATGGAGGAAAGAAACGCATGAAAACGCGTGCTGCTGTCATGTACAAACATAACGAACCGGTCGTCGTTGAGGAACTTGAGTTAGACGAACCGAAGGCAAACGAAGTCCTTGTCCGCACTGCTGCGAGCGGTGTCTGCCATTCCGATCTGTCAGTCGTCACGGGTGCTATCTATTACGATGCTGCTGTCGTACTCGGACACGAAGGTGCTGGGATTATTGAACGGGTTGGAGATGATGTAACAGATTTCCAGCCTGGCGATCACGTGATCTTGTCTTTCGTCAGTTATTGTGGCGGCTGCCGTATGTGCGCGATGGAAAAAGTCTGTCTGTGCGAAAGTTATGACGTACCGCGCGGGTTTCAACTCGACGGCACCTATCGTCTGCATAATAGTTCAGGGGATGGTATTCTTCAGATGGCACGGATTGCGACGATGTCGGAATACATGGTTGTCCCGCAACAAAATCTCGTGAAGATTGATACGGACTACGCCTTAGAGAAAGCGGCACTTGTCGGATGCGGTGTGACAACTGGCGTTGGTGCTGTGCTAAACACTGCGAAGGTGGAACCCGGTAGTTCCGTAGCGGTTATCGGGACGGGTGGTGTCGGGTTGAACGCTATCCAAGGTGCGGTACTTGCGCAAGCAGAACAGATTATCGCTATTGATATAGCGGATAAGAAACTTAACTTTGCGAAAAGTTTTGGAGCAACAGAAGTTGTCAACGCTGCGACGTGTGATCCGGTCGAAGCGGTTCGTGAATTGACCGACGGGCTTGGGGTAGACTACGCCTTTGAAGTCATAGGGAACCCGAAGACGATTGTGCAGGCGTATAATATGGTGCGGGCTGCGGGTACGGCGGTTATCGTCGGTATGGTACACCATCAAATGGACGTTAGTATCCCGGCACAACACCTTGTTTCAACGGAGCGGCGCCTGATCGGTTCGTTCTACGGTTCATGTCATCCGCGGGTGGATATGCCGAAGCTTCTCGATCTGTATACCGAAGGTAAATTGAAGTTAGATGAATTGATTACACAGCACTATCAACTTGAGCAGATTAATGAAGCGTTCGCGGATATGGAAGCAGGTGAAAATGCCCGCGGGGTTATTGTTTTCAATTAAAGGAAGTCCCTTTAACCGACAACTAAAAACCGAGAGCTAATATACTATGAAATCCGTACACACCGTGGTCCGAGAACAGTTCAGTCAGCATGCAGACTACTACGCACAGAGCAGCGCGCACGCCAAAGGGGACACGTTAGATGTGATCCTCAACTTTGCGGCACCGAAAGGTACAGAGCGGACATTGGATATCGCGACAGGTACAGGTTTCACAGCGTTCGCGCTTGCCCCGAAGGTTAGTTATGTAGTCGCCACGGATCTGACCCCCGAAATGGTGGCAAAAGCAGCTGAGTTGGCGGAGGAACAAGCCATAGACAACGTTACATTTTCCGTCGCCGCCGCGGAGTCCTTACCGTTTGCTACGGCTTCGTTAGATTTGGTGACGTGTCGGCTTGCCCCTCACCATTTTCAAGATGTTCCAAAATTCTTGAGCGAAGTCCATCGGGTTCTACGAACAGACGGACTTTTTTGCCTTGCAGACTCCGTTTCTCCTGAACCAGAAAAATTAATAGCGTGGCAGAATCGCGTGGAGAGACTTCGGGATAACTCTCACGTGTATGGCCGTCCGCCTTCGCAATGGGATGCGATGATTACAGATGCCGGATTTTCACTTGAACGGACAGCAGATGTCCGAAACGCACAAATGTCGTTTCTGTGGTGGGTACGTCCGCAGCAGAATCCACCAGAAGTGGTGCAAGAAATCCGTGATGCCTTTGCACAACTCTCGCCTGATGAGGCGCGAAAGCACTATACAGTTCGTCCAGCAGGCGATGATTTTTATTTCTCCTGGCCCATGTACGCCGTTAAGGCAAGACGAAAGTAGAGCGTTCCATAATCTAAGTCCGATATAAGGCTCGTTTGCCTTTTCTGACCCAAAAGCGCACTGTTCCGGATGAAACGCGTTCCCGCCGAGTAACACCTATCCGTTACATTACTTGAGTAACTTTAAGCACATAACCTCCAAAGCCAAAGTAGCATTTGTGTTTGTGTTTTCGATGAGGGATTTGGTGTTAAAGATGGTCTGGATGGCTTGTTGTAGACGCAGCCGAGAGTAGCGGGGGACAATAGATTGGAGTTCCCTAAGAGAATGGATGTGTGTTATTAGTTCGCTGGGGGCCCCCTGTTGCAAAAAGAGTAGGTCGCGATACCATGTGACTAATTCACCTAAAGTTTCAGGATGATCTTTGAGATATTCGGCGAGTCTGAAAGCCGTTAATCGATCTGTTGCCTTGAGGATTTCGGGGACTTCTTCGGCAAGTGTATTGCCTTTTTCAAGTTGCGTGAGTGCTTTTCCAATCGCACCATCTGCGGTAATAGCGAGTGTTGTTGCTTGTTCTGGTGCCACTGAAAATTTTTCTACCAAGGTTTCGGCTAATTCTTGTGTCGGCATCGGGTGAAATTGTAGGATCTGGCATCGGGAACGTGTAGTTGGCAGCAACACTCGGATGTTCGATGTGAGTAGGATTAAGACGGAGGATGCGGGTGGCTCTTCAAGCGTCTTGAGTAAACAATTCTCTGCCTCCTCGGTCATCCGTTCGACATCTGTCAAGATATAGACCTTCCGACTCGCTTCAAGGGGTTCGTAGATAATCTGTTTTTGCAATTCTCGGATCTGTCCTATTTTCAACAGGGTGCCTTCAGGTCGCACGAATTGTAGATCTGGATGGTTTCCGGAATCCACCTTCCGACAGGCGAGACATGTGCCGCATACTGTGGGGGGTTGTGCGTCTTGTTGACAGCAGATGAGTTGTGCGAAATAACGAGCGACTGTCTCTTTTCCGACCCCCGTTGGTCCGACGAAAAGATATGCACCGGCGATCCGATCCGATGCTACAGTATGCTGGAGTTGTTCAACAATTTGTTGATGTCCGATGATTGGGTTTTGCATTTTTTTCTAAGAGGTGTTCTATTTTGATAAATACGCTTGATATTCGGTTAAGATCGCGGTATGCACATCATCTGGGGATTGCGTTGCGTCTATCAGTTTGATTCGATGCGGATCTGCTCCTGCAGCAGCGAGGTATCCGTCTCGGACTCTACGATGGAATTCCAAGGGTTCTCTGTCCAAACGGTCGCGGTGCGTTTCACCTTGTTGTTGGCGTTGCAAACCGATTTCTGGCGGTAAGTCAAGGATAAAGGTGATGTCTGGGGTCAAGCCTCCGGTAGCGATGTGATTTAATTGAT
>JAJEGI010000134.1 GCA_022819945.1 Candidatus Poribacteria bacterium | reverse complement strand
CGTAGGGGCGTGGTCTCCACGTCCGTTATGATCGTTTCCATAACATAATTTCGTAGGGGCGTGGTCTCCACGTCCGCTACAATCGTTTCCATAACATAATTTCGTAGGGGCGTGGTCTCCACGTCCGCTGCAATCGTTTCCATAACATAATTTCGTAGGGGTGTGGTCTCCACGTCCGCTACAATCATTTCCATAATTTCGTAGGGGCGTGGTCTCCACGTCCGCTTTGTTCCATTCAAGGGTCTTTTACCATTTGGAAGGGTTGTCAGGATGTAATTGATCTAATTCCCATTTCATTGGGTTAATCTGAATGTATTCGCGAAGTCGTCGTAAATCTGGATCGTTTCGGATAATGTGATCGTGATAATTTCTTTGCCAAAGGCGCGCCCCGGGTGTATTGTAGCTTTGGTTGATATGCTTGGTAGATTGGTATTTGAAATAGGCTATGATTTTACCCAATGAAGGAGAGCGGGTTTTGTTAGTACGGTTTGGATTGTTTTCGGACAAGCGGGGGGACCCCGCCCCTACGATGCGCGGTTGGTACACTGCGGACGAGGGGACCTCGCCCCTACGTTCTCTGGTGGTGTCTGGTGGATGTGGATTCCCCGGTAATGAGGTTCCCCACGCGACAATTCCGTGAATATGATTAGGCATAACAACATACGCGTCTAAGTCAACAGTCAGAAAATGTTGTGGAATATGGCTCAAACAGTCAACGACAATTTGACCTACCTCATTCAATAGCATTTTGCCATCTGTTATTGTCCCAAATAAACATTTTCGGTGTTGTACACAGATGGTCACGAAATATGCACCGGGTTGGGTGTAATCATAATCTCGTAGACGTGTGGCACGGCGGCGAGGCAGATCGGATTTGGAGTTCATAAGGAAACCTCCTCAGCGGGCGAGGGACCTCGCCCCTACAATGTATTTGGATTAGATGCCGGGAAATTGCATCTGCTTTCCGCTTACATCAGGCACTTTATAATCTTTGTCAACAGGTTTTCTGCCTTGTTCGGTTGGAACGGTAAAATCTCCAGGGATGCGTTCGTGGAGATAGACTCCCCAATTTTTTTCAGGATCGTGTAGAACATTACCGGTATACTTAATCTGTTCAGTAATCAAACAGTATGCCCGCGTGCCACAAGGGCGACGTGGGATCTCCGCTGTGAAGTGGGTCGGAAGTGCCTGTACCTGACCGTAAAGCTGTGTGTCCGGGAACGGGAGCAGCGTATCCTGATAGGTTGTTTCTAATCTATTCTCCAATTCAATTTCCTGTATTGATTTCACTGTCGCTAAATCAGAGGAACGTCCCAAGAGTAAAGGGTAGCGTGGACGTTCAAATGCCTCTCTCAACCACATTTCGGGTGTATAAAGGTAGAGTTCGGGTTGAATGAGAAATTCGCGTTTGTTGATGTTTGACTTGGCATCTAATCCACCACCGAACTCGTAAAGGGTTTCTAAATCAACAGCTTTTCCATCACTGTGAAAGACAAATCCCACAGATGCATCATGTGGTGTAACCCACTCGCCTTTTGCAGCGGTAAGGATACCATAGATTGCTGATAAGGGCGGCAAGGGGAGTGTTGGTTGGAATCCACTAATGAATAGCGGATTCCTGAAAGAAGCAACCCATCCTGTAATGTGAACGCGAGTCACTTTCATGGCGAGTCTCCAATGTGTTCTTCCAACTTTCCTGTCAATTGAGCGATGACCTTATTTGGCGAATCGTAAATAACTTGGCACGGTAGGTCATTATTGTTCGCTAAATCGTTAAGTTCCTCATCCAATTCATCCATGAATCCGCTGCGTCTACCGATGTAAATTGCATCACAGAACCGGTCAGCGTAATCTTCAATAATTTCCCGTAATGCATCTGTGGAGAGTTCTCCGACTCCATTTTGCTCAACCATCAGGTTCATAAACGGATGATTTCCACCGTTAAGGACTGAAAGAATAATCAGTTTAGGAGTGACATCGGTGAGATGAGATGTTAGCTTTGCCCCACCACTCAACAGTGTTAACGCTTCGAGAGTTTGTTGGCAGCGTCGGACGCGAGTTTCTTTTGGGAGAACCCACACAGGTTCTTCGCCAATCTGTGTACCGTGTGCCTCCTGAATTTTGGCAACATAGCTCTCCGCAATGTTCAGATAACCCGTTTTATTGATATGGGAAAACGTGCCAACTGCTGCAAGGTCAAGGGAAAAAATTCCTTGGAGAACACATGAATAAAACTGATGTTCATAAGGCACAGGGTCGCCTTCTTGACGTGCCATCACGCCGAAATCATTCGTTGGGGTTTGCGGATCAATGGAAATAAGTGGTGAGCACTTGAGTGGTGACAAGCGTGTAACTGTCAAGTTGACCTTTTTCTTTCCTTGCATTTCGCTTTGTGCGCGCATATAACCAAAGACATCGTCATCGTCATAAGCCACCGGATCTGCAGCTGTAAAAGCAATTTTTTTCTCACGTTCTATCGGTGAGTTTTTCCAGTCGTCAAATTCTTGTTCAAGGGTAGTACGCCACCAATTGCGCCACGCTTGACCGGAGACATACGGATAAGTATCACGTCCTTTCTGAAGTTTCTTGACGGTAACGATATTCTCAGTTGCTTGAGAAGCTTCTGTTCCTGCATTATTTAGTGCAGAATAGGGAGCGTCAATTAAGGTTAGTCCGATAAGGTGTTTAGACATGATTAGTCCTCCTCTTGAGATGTATCGTCTGGGTCCGTTGTATTATCTTCATCGTAGTCTACATAACCTTGTTCCTGTAGCCAATTGTGAAGTTGCTCGTAAATCCGAAATAGGAGTAGGTCGCGCGTCTCTCGCCACGGTGTAAGGTTCAGGTTATCGCTGGCAGGGAAAAGATACTCCATATAGTCATCAATAGAAAAAAGCGGCTCAGGGGCACCTTGTTCAATTCTATCACGGATGACGTATCGCAGGATATTTCTGCACTCACTGTAACTCTTAGCACCCTCCAATTGCTTAAGTCGTCTATCGCGTCCAGATTTTTCGATGCACTTCGCAATGAGATCTCCGACCTGCTTAATTTTTTCAAGTTGCGTTGGTTCCATAGTTCTAACCTCCTTTAGATAGAGAGAAAGCAATTCCCAATTCCCGCGCGGTTTTCTGTGCCGCCTATTTAAAAAGAATCCAAGAATTGATATATCCTGCAACAGGTTTTCATAGACGCGGTTTGTGCGGTTTTTGTAATCTTCCTCGGATTTCACTTTTGCCCAATTGACTAAGTAACCACTTCGGACAATTTCCTGCCATGCCGTATTAAACCCACTTTGGTAGACATTGCGTAAAAATTTAAATACGGTAGCTGGCATGTAGAATATTTCAAGTTCGGGACCTTGGTTGTAATTTGTCCAGCAGTAAACTTGTATAGATATATTCTCATCGGTCCGCATTTCTTGATATTGGGTCATTTTACGCGCCATGTAGAACATCCCGTTGCGTGGATTTTTATAATCAGGATTAAAACAACCGGTTATATCCTTTTGAAGTTGTTGCCTGCGAATATCCTCAACACATACCCGTGTCCAACTCCTCATTGCTTTCCAAGAATTAGAGTGGAGTGTAAGATATTTTCCAGCAGTTCCCATATAAACGAGCGGGGACATTTGAATAGCGAGAGCACATGCGGCGCAATAACCTGCCCCCTCTGAAAAGACTGGAAAATAGTTGCTATTTTTCCCGCCTGTTAGTGGAACGTTAGTTCTTGAAAGCCATGTATTCGCATTACGTCTGCCGCATCCCATACAATCCCCCGCTTGTTGTAACTCAGAGATTTTGTCCATATAACCTTTACATTCGTTTTTAAATAATTCCACTCGATTGCACTTGCTATACGAAGCGTTTAATGCCATACACCTGTTAGGTATCTTGCACTTCACTGTCTTGCATTTGTTAAAACTTGGATTAGTTAAGACCCCGTTTGGAAAAATTCCGTATAAATTATTCCAACCAGCATCTGTCTGCATCATTACAGCAACATTGTTAACAACCCGCTCAAGATCATCGGTAGTAATCTGCTCCGGTTGTACGTTGCGTCCTAACCATTCACATATTCCACAAACACCTGCATCAACAAATGGATTACCCATCAGTTTTTCATAAATTGGCATACCATTAACCTCCTTTCAAGTCCGTTATAAATATATTATAACAAATATATCTAATTAAGTCAAGTAAAAATATATTTAGACTTCTGCCATACCGAAACCTGCACTGTTTTTGTCACCGAAACCGCATTCGTAACCGATTTGAATTAAGGGGACACTCCCTGAAACACGGAACGGACACATTACACCCTTGATCTTGATACCCTTGTAGTCTATAAGACGGGTGACGCGTCCCTGCCGTCTGTCTATGTAGGCTTTATCAAAAGCAAACGACAAGGTGTCGTCATGCGGGGCGCGACCGAGGATGGCTTCGTGTTTACGCATCAGATTCTGGCGGATGAGGTCAGAGAGCGCGGGATCATCGGGTCGGCAGTAGTGCATCACCTGTTTACCCTCCCGTTCACGCGTAGTCGTCATCACGATCGCGGAGAGACACCGAAAACGCATCTCCGACTGGAAACGCGGGATACGCGGGATCGTAACATCCTTAATCCGTAACTCGCGGTGTCCGAGCGATAACCCTCCCTCGGTTAAGAGTGTATCCGCAAAGTGAGATAGAAATTGTTCTACGGGTGAAGAGACATACCACGTCAAGGTTGAACCGAAATGGATCTTGTCGCCAGTAATGCGTCTGCGTTCCGCCATGAGTTGTGAGAAAGTGAAGAGTTTGAAACGTTTCTCCGCCGCGAGATAGCCTTCGTTATGCAGGAACGATGCGTATTCCGGGTTCGACTCACCAAGAAACCGGTAGATAACACCCGTGAGTAGGTGGTTATAGTTGATGGGGAGCGTGAGTCCGTCCCCAACGTCCGCTAAGATTTTTATGCGCATGTGGATACCTCTTTAAGTGATTGAACTTCACTGCTTGCATGGCAATATTGGCAAACTGAGATGAAGTTTGTAGCGTTTGACCATAATACTTTTCCGCCTTTTTTATCAGCATAACAGACTTCCCACACTTACCCAATTTATTTTTTAACCTTCAGCAATATTAAATAATAAATTTAGATTTTCGGATTTCCGAGAGGATCCGCCCCCCCATAGGGGCGGGGTTTCCCCGCCTTTCCGAGAGGATCCGTCCCCCCGTAGGGGCGGGGTTTCCCCGCCTTTCCGAGAGGATCCGACCCCCGTAGGGGCGGGGCTTCCCCGCCTTTCCGAGAGGATCCGACCCCCGTAGGGGCGGGGTTTCCCCGCCCGCCCGCGATGGGCAATGTGCTTATTTACTACTGAAACTTGCTTCATCTGAACAATATTATAGTAACATCGTAGGTGTTTTTGCTTGGGTGTTTTCCCAGGTTGAACGGATACCACCAAAACG
The DNA here is from genome assembly GCA_022819945.1 of Candidatus Poribacteria bacterium. GTDB lineage: Bacteria > Poribacteria > WGA-4E > WGA-4E > WGA-3G > WGA-3G. The sequence continues at coordinate 49,073 of JAJEGI010000134.1, read as the reverse complement.
CTGAAAAAGAATAGAAAATGAACCTGCTTCGTAGAGGGCACATCAAACAGAAACCGAGAGAAACCCAACGTCTTTGTGGTTTCTGGAACCCTAACCGTATAAAGTTGGGGCTCACTGCGTTCTTGATTGCGGACACCAACTGAATTTGTGAGGTATTTGGACGACACATTTGTCTTCCAAGTTCCGTTCAACCTACAGTCCTAAATTGACACCTATGGGGTGCTATGTCTTAGACAGCTATCGCGTATGACTGACCGCTGATTGCTGACACTGCTCGTACCACAAACATCCTTGTTTGTGTCTTAACTATCGCGTATGACTGACCGCTGATTGCTGACGGCTAACAACCCTGAGATTTTCTGTATACAACTTCTTCATTTGTGATATACTATTACGGAAAATGAAAGCGAACTTGGAGGAAGATTGGATGCATACACCACCAGAAAGAAGTTGGGATGGATCGGTTGTCCGTTATCCAGATCCGGCGATTGAAGTCATAGATCCCCGTTTTGGGGAATATAAGATTGGCAACGCTGTTGTGGAGCAGTTGTGGACAGGGTCGCGCTGGGCAGAGGGACCCGTCTGGTTCGGCGATGGCGGATACCTACTCTGGAGCGATATTCCGAACAATCGGATCCTGAAATGGGAAGAATCTACGGCGCAAGTAAGCGTCTATCGCAAGCCGTCAAACTACAGCAACGGACACACCCGCGATCGGCAAGGAAGGCTTATCAGTTGTGAACACGGCGCACGCCGCGTCACACGGACAGAATACGACGGCACAATTACTGTGCTGATGGATAGTTTCGATGGAAAACCGCTCAATGCACCCAACGATGTCGCCGTCCATCCAGATGGAGGGATATGGTTTACGGATCCAGGATACGGTATCATGCTCAACTATGAAGGCCATATAGCCGAGTTTGAATTGCCGACCTGTGTGTATCGCCTTAACCCCGATACCGGAGCAGCAACCGTTGTGATAGATGCACTCGAAAAACCGAACGGCATCTGCTTTTCACCGGATTATGATAAACTCTATGTCGTTGATACAGGGGTCACGCATACAGAGGGAACGCCACGGTATATCTACGTCTACGATGTCATAGACAGTGAACGATTGGGTGCGCAAGAGGCGTTCTGCGATATGGCTCCCGGTATTGCTGACGGTATCCGGTGTGATGTTGATGGAAACCTGTGGGCAAGTGCCGGATGGGTCGGGGACGGGTACGACGGCGTGCATGTCTTCGCACCAGACGGAACGCTGATCGGGAAAATCCATCTGCCTGAAATCTGTGCAAACCTCTGCTTCGGCGGTGTGAAACGGAATCGACTGTTTATGATGGGGAGTCAATCGCTCTATTCGGTTTATGTGGAAGCACAAGGAGTGCCACTTTTTTAATCGGGATTACAAATCCCTCCTACAGAATGATGAACACGAACAACTTGGAACACATTGACTGTCCTATATGTGAAGCGGATAAATCGGAACCGCTGTTTGAGAAAGATACCTTATCGGTGGTTATCTGTAAGCAGTGTCGGTTGCGGTATGTGAATCCACGCGTCAACCGTCAGACGCTTGAGGCGGAATACACCGAGACTTACTACCCTCAAGATAAAGTGGAACGCATCCGTACGGATAGCATGGAGTGGCTGCAGATGAACGAACGTCTCACAGAGTTGGAGAAACAGCATCCAAGCAAAGGACGGCTGTTGGACGTCGGGTGCGGTATCGGTACTTTTCTCCATCTGTCTCGTGAACACGGATGGGAACCCCACGGGATTGATCCCTCGAAGAGCGGGAGTGCATTTGCACAGAAAAAGTATAAATTGGATGTACAGTGCGCGGATATTTTTGAGGCGGACTTTCCGGCTGCGTCCTTCGACGCGATTGTGCTCTACCATGTGTTAGAGCATATTTCTGAACTCAACCCGTTCCTGAGTGAGTTACGTCGGGTGCTAAAACCGGGAACAGGTACTTTAGTCATTGAAGTACCGAATGGTGAGAGTCTACAGAGCCGGCTCCAGAAAGCGGAGTGGCCCTACGTCCACCCGCACGATCATCTTTACTATTTCTCGGCACAGTCCTTGCCGAAACTGCTTCAGAAACACGGATTTCAGCGCGTTAGGTTAGGTAAACCGAAACGCGTTAGTCCAAGAACAGATCTCCGTTTTGCAATCCGTCAAGTGGCGACTGCTGCGTTAGTTCAGTTTCACTTAGGCACGGTGATTCGGGTGTATGCAAGTTAATGTGTGTCTCATAAATCGTTTGCCAGAACCCCCTAAATCCCCCTTATCAGGGGACTTGAAATATCCGTCAAGATGTCGGTGCTTGATAGGAAAACGTTTGGATGACATCGTTCATGAGGAGGCGTTGTGCGATCGTCTCAATGACTTCAGCGTTTAAAGTACCCGTCAGCCAATACTTGTGTCCCGTGCGGACAGTAGTGACATCCGTGATGCCTAAATCGTTGATCCCTTTGACAGTGCTATCGCCAACAGCATCGGTAACACCCGGCTTGAATTGCACCTCAAGTGTCCAGTCTTTTGCAGCGTCATTTTGGGTCGCGAAAGTGTATGTTTGTGTAATCGGATCAGCGAGGAGTTCGGCACCGATTCTGTCAACTGCTTGTGCGTCAAGTGAACCTTCGATCCAGTAGACAGTGGCGGTACGGACGGAATTAACGCCGCTGATACCGAGGTCGGCGATATCCTCAAGGATACCGTGTCCAACGGTGTCAGGGACTTCAGGTTTATAGGAGACTTCAACTTTCCAGTTTTTCATATTTTTAATGATGGGGCATCTGGTACTTTTTCTCAGTTGTCGAAAAAGTGGTTTTAGGTTTAAGTTTCACCCTATTTTCCAAACGGACTCGTATTGCCCTTGAAATCCTTTAAGTGCGTGCTTGTAAGCGTGCGAGTTGTTCTTTAAGCTGTTCTACTTCTTCTTCGGTTTTCTGTCGTGCGATGGCTTCTTGTGCAGCGCGTGCCTCTGCGGCGTACACGCTCAAATGCGACGTGCATTCCTAACCGAACCGGATCCTGAAAAAAGGATGAGAAACTCTATAATTTCTTAAAACTGAACGGCTCTGTAGGTATTATACCCGTGTTGGTAGTCGATTGTCAATCACTTTTTAAGGGGCACCAGAGACATTCAATTGTCCATTTTTCGATCGAATTTTCACCCCTGGGCCCCGTAGGTTCGGTTTTGCGGCGTACACGCCCAAATGCGACGTGCATTCCTAACCGAACCGGATCCTTAAAAAAAAGACGTGAAACCCAATAATTTCTTAAAATTGAATGGCTCTGGATAACCGTCAGATCCGCCTTGACAAAAAAACAAATCCGTGCTAAAATCGCAAAAGAATCGACACCGAAAGGATGTGCTGAACACATAAACCGATGCGAACCATTAAAGCACGGCTCCAAAACCGATATTTTTTTAACCTGCTCGCCTCTCTTATACTCTGTTTATGTGGAGCGAACGGACTACCGGCAGACACAGATACCGAATCCACTGAAGCCTCCGCACACCGCACGATTAGAGCCTCCCGCACCGAGACACCACCGAAAATCGATGGAAAACTGGACGATGCCTGCTGGCAAAACAGCGCGAAAACCGGTGAACTCATCCAGTTTGAACCCCAGCGCGGCGAACCCGCTACACAGCCGACGACCATTTACCTCGCTTACGACGCAAATAAACTCTACGTGGCGTTTGAATGTTTCAAAACCGATATGGACAACCTCGCAGCAAACCAGACGCGACGCGATTCCTTCTTCTTCTCCGATGACCACGTCGAAATTCTGATTGATACCTTCCTCGACGGCAGGAACTGCTACGCCTTCGCCTTAAATGCACTCGGCACACAGACCGATCGGCGGTTGATTAATGAAGGCGCGAACAGACGGAGCGGGCAATCTAACATCGGCACCGCTATCTCGTGGGACTGCGATTGGCAAGGTCAGGCTACAAAAGGGACGGACAGATGGACAGCAGAATTCGCTATCCCTTTCGCTGAACTCCGATTCTCAAAGAAGAGTGAAACCGCCACCTGGGGCATCAACTTTTGGCGCAATGACGAGGCTTTCGCCGAAGAACAGACGTGGGCAGACCTCGGTGAACGCCAATACGCCGTTTCGAGGTTCGGACGTTTGACAGACCTCCCGATTACCGACCTTGTTACGAAACGCCCCCTAAAATTCAAACCGTATGCCACGCTAAAACCGCAGGTATCGCAACCGAGTGATAGCGAAACTACATTTGAAATGAAACCGGATACCGGGATTGACCTCCGGTATCCCATCAAAGATTTCACAATCGACCTGACGCTCAACCCAGATTTCGCACAAATTGAAGCGGACCCCGACCTCGTGAACCTCAGCGACATCCCGCTCCGTTTCCCTGAGAAACGTCCGTTTTTCCTCGAAGGGAACGAACTCTTTCAGATGCCGCTCGATCTGTTCTACAGCCGACGGGTCGAAGATTTGATCGGCGGTGGGAAAGTCATCGGAAAATTCAGTAAATACAACCTCGCCTTTATGGGGGCTATCGCTGGACCAGAGAACCCAGATGAAGAGGTAGAAACCGGTGAGTTACCACTTGCTAACTATAACTACTCTGTCTTCCGACTACAACGGGAACTCGGAAAAACGTCGTCTGTCGGTTTTTTGGGCGTAAATAAACAACGCGGCAGCAAGTATGACCGAGCCGGTGGATTGGACGCGCGTATCCGGCTGCCAGCGGATGTGAATCTCAATATGGAATACGCAAGGGAATGGAAAGCAGGCGGGCTTGACATGGATGACAGCACCGCGGACAACTTGATTTTCGTCCAACTCGATCGCCGGACAAATGTATTCTCTCTGGATGCGGTTTATGCAGACATCGGCGAACACTTTAACCCCGAAACTGGGTTTGTCCCGCGCGTCGATAGACGCGGATTGGTCATTCGGAGTCGCTATAATAAGCAATACAAAGGCATCCTCGAAAGACTCCGTGGCGAAGCAGAATATGAGCGACTCGCCAACCATGCAGGCGAACTCACAAACCATAGGGCACGTCTTAGCGGACTCATCGGCGTTAAAGATGTCTTTTTCTTCCTCGGACCGGAGTGGTACTATCACGTTAACGACGACAATCAACCCTTCACCGACAGAACGATGCGGTTCTTCACGGGGTGGTTCCCACCGAAATATGTGCAAATCCGAAATACCGGCAGTTTCGGTATCCGCGAAGGCAAAGACACCTTTTTCATCCGCCCAGAGATTACGATCCGCCCCACCGCGAAACTCAGCTTTGAGCTTATCTTACAGCGGCTCCATGAAAAAGAACAGGATGCATCGCAGTGGCAGCTTTCCCAATGGACCCGGCGTTTCATCGTGAATTATCAATTCGCGCAGCGGATGTATGCCAGAACCAGTGCAGAATTCACATTAGAAAAAGAACGCCGAGTTTTCGCACTCTTCGCCTATGAATACCGACCCGAAAGCAATTTCTTCATCGTCTACAACGACAACCGAGACGTAGACGGCGACACCGAGCGGATCGTATTCATCAAAGTCGCACACCTATTAAAAACCGATCTGTTTTAGTTATCAGCAAAAAGGCTGACCGCTAATTTTCCTTGACATAAGCCCCTCTGCAGGATAAAATTAAAGGGAAACATACACAAAAAGTTGGAGGACACCCCCACGAAACCCTTTTTGAAACGCTACCAACACTGGTTATTTGCAGCACTCTCAGCACTCCTGCTGTTTCTCAGTTTCCCGAACGCAAACCTTTTTCCTGTCGCTTGGGTCGCGCTGGTGCCACTCTTCATTGCACTCACGCACGCAACAGGCTGGAAATCCGCTTTCTGGATCGGGTACCTAACAGGCTTACTTTTCTTTGGCGGATTGCTCTTTGCCATTGTCCTCCTCTATCCGTATGCCAATATCTACGCGACGCTGTTCGGATACCTGCTCCTCGTCGGCTATACGGCCCTCTATTTCGCCGTTTTCGCGGTGCTGATGAAATTCGTACCAGTGCACTCAGGCGTGTTATTTCCGCTTGCCATCGCTTGCATCTGGACGGCACTCGAATGGGTGCGGAGTTGGCTCATGACGGGGTTCCCCTGGGGCAGCATCGGCTATTCGCAGTGGAATAACCTCGTGGGGATACAGGCTGCCTCGCTCATCGGTATACACGGCATCAGTTTCATCATCGTGCTTTTTAATGCCGGTATTGCAACCGTACTCATTAACCGCCATGCGTGGCGACGTGAAATCCGTGCGATTATCCTACCGCTGATTTTGACGATCTGCTGCTTCGGGTACGGTGTGCTCCAACTCAAAGACGCTCAACCTTTAACGCGCACAGTAGATACCACAGCAGCTACAGACACCGAAACCCTGAACATCGCACTTATCCCGGGTAATATCCCGCAACTTGAGAAATGGGATCGCCAGCAATTTCCACGGATTTTGCAGCGGTATCTCAACTTGATGGCCAAAGCAGCCAACGCAAACCCGGATCTAATTGTATGGCCCGAAACGGCAATCCGAAGCGAGGCATTGACAGGTCAATGGCCCCTATATTATGAACGGTTCTCCCAAACGCTTCGCGATATAGGACTCCCTATACTCATCGGCACAGCCAACTATGGAGAAGAGATAGACACAGCAATAGGGAAATATTCCAAAAGTGCTGAAAAAAAGGCATGGAAAGATGTCGAAATATACAATCGCGTTTTCTCAATAGCACCCGATGGAAAGATACACGGTGCTTATGCCAAGATGCACCTCGTCCCGTTTGGCGAGTACGTGCCTTTGGCAGACCTGCTCCCCGATTTTATTCCCAACTTTATCCAGTTCAAACCCTTCACGCCTGGAAAAACAGTAAACCTTTTACCTGTGTTTAACGTTAAAGATAAGACGGAACTTTCACGGAACGGGTTGGGACCGCCCTACCAAGAGGCTGTGTTTACCGATGCAGGTGGAACGGATCCTCAGAGAATAAGCGTCGGGGCTTCTATCTGCTTTGAATCGGTATTTCCAGACGAATTTCGCAGACCCGTCCAAAAAGGTGCTAACGTGATGGGAATCTTCACCAACGATGCATGGTTCATAGGGACGGCTTTCCCGGAACTGCATCTCTCTATGGCACCTTTCCGCGCGATTGAGAACCGAATCGCTGTGTTCCGCTGCGCAAACGGCGGATTTACCTGTGTCGTAGACAAGTTCGGTAGGATCACGACTCCGATGATTACACCTGACACGGATCAGGAAATTCTCATTACACCTGTCCCGCTCCTTTCGTCTACGAAACACAAAAAGACGCTCTACACGCGCTACGGTGATTGGTTTCCAATACTTTGCGCCATCGCCTGCGTCGGATGGTTCGGGACACAAATCGTCCTACACCGCCGCCGTGAACATTCTTAAGCGATATTAAGAAACAAACCGTAGGTTTTGAGGAAGAACGGAAAAGAGCAACGGACGAAGTGGAAGGATGGAAGGAGCGGAAGGATGGTGGAATCTTGCTCTTCCAACCTGCCAGTCTTCTAACCTTCCAATCCACCTGAAGATCGAAAACATAAATTTTATAGTGAAACTCGCCTAACCATTAATGAGGAACGACATGCTTGTAGATTTAAAAAACCGGGCTGAAGAGATGTACACCCGCCTCTTAGAACTCGGAGGTTATCTTTGACCTGTCTGAAAAACAGAAAGAATTAAAAGAACTCGAAGCAGAGACGACTGCTCCAGATTTTTGGGGCAATACACAACGCGTCCAAAAAATCAATCAACGTATCTCCGTTCTCCGAGATGAAGTCAGCGAATACCAAGCACTCAACCGCAACATCGAAGACATTCAGACGCTTGTTGAACTCGCAACCGAAGAAAACGATGGTAGCCTACAGACCGAAATCGTAGACGAGCTCGAGACTGTCGCCAGTGCCCTCGAACAACTGGAGCTCCGGTTGATGCTGAATGGTGAATTCGATGAAAACAACGCCATTCTCAATATCCACCCCGGTGCAGGCGGCGTTGATGCACAAGATTGGGCAGGGATGCTCATGCGCATGTATCTCCGCTGGTGCGACAGACGCGGCTATGAAACGCAAATCTTAGACATCACTGTCGGAGACGAAGCCGGTATTAAAGGTACAACGATCCTTGTTACAGGCACGCTCGCTTACGGATATCTTCAATCCGAGACCGGTGTACATAGGCTCGTCCGTCTATCGCCTTACGACTTTAACAAACGCCGCCACACCTCTTTTGCCGCTGTTGATGTAACCCCCGAAATTGATGATACCGTCGAAGTCGACATCCAACCCGAAGATCTCCGAATAGATACCTATCGGGCAAGTGGTGCTGGCGGACAGCACGTCAATGTCACAGATTCCGCAATTCGGATTACACATAAACCCACTGGGATTATTGTGCAGTGTCAGAATGAACGTTCGCAGCACAAGAACCGAGACATCGCCATGAAGCTGCTGCGCTCGCGGCTTCACGAAAAATATCGATCGGAGCGGGAAGCCGAAATCGCCAAGCAACGCAGTGAACGCTTGGAGATTAACTTCGGAAGCCAAATCCGTTCCTATGTGCTACATCCCTACCAACGCGTCAAGGATTTGCGTACGGATGTCGAAACGGGTAACGTTAACGCCGTATTAGATGGCGCGTTAGATCCGTTCATCGAGCGTTACCTGAAAATGAAAGCACAACAGAAATGAGAATACTGACAACTGATAACTGACAACGATTCCCCGATTTTTGGTTGCTTTATGCAGGAAACTAAAGTATAATTATTAAGGATAAAACATTACCTCAGAAACAGAAAATTTGAAAAAGGAGGCGTAATCCGTGGAAGAGACAAAGGACTTAATTCAGCAACGTCGTGAAAAATTGGACGAAATCCGCCAATTTGGTGTAGAGCCGTATCCGCACAAATACGAACCTACACATACGACAGCCGACATTCACCAAGATTTTGCCGATACACAAGAGACACCTGACGAAACCCAGATCGTTCGCGTCGCAGGCAGAATTATGACCAAACGCGACCACGGAAAAAGCAGTTTCGCAACGCTACAGGACGGCGAAGGCAAGATACAAATTTACGTCCGACGCGACAAAGTCGGCACAGAACCCTATAAAATCTATCGGCGTTTTGATACCGGTGATATTGTCGGGGCTGAAGGAACCGTTTTCCGCACACGAACAGGCGAACTGACCGTTCTCGTCGATGCCATTGAACTCCTCTCGAAATCTGTTCGACCGCTCCCTGAGAAATGGCACGGGTTACAAGATAAACAGACACGCTATAGACAACGCTACGCCGACCTCATCATGAACCCAGAGGTGAAGGACGTTTTTCTCAAAAGAACACAAATTGTCCAAGCGATCCGCGACATGCTCAACGCACAAAATTTTATTGAAGTAGAGACACCCGTCCTTCAACCAATTTACGGCGGCGCGAACGCGCGGCCGTTCACAACGTATCACAACACGCTGGAACAGTCGCTCTATCTGCGGATCGCAAATGAACTCTACCTCAAACGCCTAATTGTTGGCGGGTTTGAACGCGTTTATGAATTCTCGCGCGATTTCCGAAACGAAGGGATGGATAGAGACCATAACCCTGAATTTACGATGCTTGAACTCTATCAGGCTTATGCTGACTATATTCAGATAATGGAACTCACCGAAACCCTCATCGCTGAGACAGCGAAAGCCCTGCACGGGGCAACGAAAATCCCTTATCAGGAACACGAACTCGATCTCACGCCACCCTGGCAGAGGCTAAGTATGGTCGATGCAGTACGAGAACACACCCGTATCGATCCGGTTTCGATGTCAGGGGATGAGTTGTACAAAGCAGCGGTTGGTGTAGGCGTTGAATTGGCAGGCGATGAAACGAAGGGCAAAATTATTGCCGAACTCTTTGACAAATTTGTGGAACCGAAACTCATTCAACCGACATTTATAACCGATCACCCGATTGAGGTCTCACCGTTCGCGAAAAAGAAGCCTGACAATCCAGAGTTCGTCGAACGCTTTGAATTCTTTATCTGCGGTATGGAGGTCGGCAACGCTTTCAGTGAACTTAACGATCCGATCGACCAACGGCAACGCTTTCTTGAGCAGGCAGACAGTTTAGCGGCTGGCGATGACGAAGCCTTCATGGTGGACGAAGATTATCTGCGTGCACTCGAATACGGTATGCCCCCAACGGGCGGACTCGGTATCGGTATCGACAGATTGACGATGCTGCTAACGAATCAATACTCTATCCGAGACGTAATCCTGTTTCCACAGATGCGCCCAGAGAATTAGCATGAGGACAGCACCACCACTACTTACAGAAAGATTGCTACTGCGCTCACTCACACTTGAGGACGCACAAGATGTACAACACCTCGCTGGTGAACGTGATGTCGCAGCAACAGTAATTCGCATTCCGCACCCGTACGAAGAGGGTATGGCGGAAGCATGGATCCGCTCCTGTTACGACACGTTTGAAAAAGAAGAGGGCCTGCATTTCGCAATTACACTGAAAATAGACAGGAACTTCATTGGCGTAATAGGGCTTGAACTTGACCGAGAGAGTGAAAACAGTCAACTCGGTTACTGGATAGGGAAACCCTATTGGAACTGTGGGTATGCCACCGAAGCAGCGAAGGCTGTTGTTGCGTATGGTTTTGAAGTGTTGAAACTAAACCGAATTCACGCTTATTGCTTCAAACGGAACACCGCCTCCGGGCGCGTGCTGGAAAAAATCGGGATGCAGTATGAAGGCTGTCTCCGACAACACATAAAAAAATGGGATAACTTTGAGGATATAATCGCATACGGGATGCTAAAAGCAGACTACGATTTACTGGCTCCGATCTCGTCTAATGAGCAAAGCTAACCAATTTATAGTAAAGTCAATAATTAAAGAGACATTCCAGTGATTGCGGAAACCACCCTTCGTCGGGGGTTTTGCTGGGGTGTTTCTTCTAAGGTTTCCTCGCCCGCTGTGGAGTGTTTCATTAATTCTAAAATCCACTATAAAACCGTACATATCCCGAACCAGGTTAGAATTAATCAGAAACCATCGTGGAACGTAGTGGAACGATGCCCAGGTGCCAATATTTAAAAATATGAAATTTGAATGGTTTGTAGCCTCCCGATATTTGCGTTCTCGGAGAAAACAGTCTTTTATCTCAATTATCAGTATCATCTCAATCGGGGGTGTCGCACTCGGTGTCGCAACAGTAATTCTCGTCATTGCTGTGTTAGACGGTGTTGAGCAAGGACTCAAGGAGCGGTTCCTCTCAAACGAGGCGCATGTTGTTTTACGTCTACTCGATCATAGTTTTTTCGGTAATTATCAAAACCGAATTCAACAGATTGAGGCACTTGATGATGTCGTAGCCGCGTCGCCAGTGATCTTGGCACAAACAGGTGTTTTTCGGGAGCATACCGGCACCATTCAAGACGTAATTATCATCAAAGGTATTGATCCAGCGCAAGAGAACAAGGTTACAGGTTTCTCCGCATTAGTACAAGGTTCAACCGATCTGCTAAACTCAGAACTTATTGAAAGGGCTCGGTTTATCAGAGACGAAACAATTACCGGCGGTATTATTCTTGGAAGTCGTTTGGCAGGCCGCTTCGGCATTATCGAAGGCGATGTCCTCCGGTTACTCGTTAAACTCCAACAGCACCCAATAGACGCGTCATTGCTGATACCGGACTTGGCGAACTTCGTTGTAATCGGGTTCTATGAATCCGAGATAGAGGCTTACGATAACAACTTTGGGTTTATACATATAGATGCCGCGCAAAAGTTGTATAATAAAAAGAATCTCGTAAATTCCATATTCGTCCGATTAACCAATGCTGAGTTGGCAGCCCGGACCGCCAGAAAGATTGAGGATACCATTAACTTTAGCGTCTTAGAAGGAATCCCCGACGCAAGGACATGGATGGAGGTGCATGCACCACTTTTTTCGGCACTTCGGTTGGAAAAGATAGCAACCGTCATCATTGAAACGCTTATCATTTTGGTCGCATCCTTTAACATCGCAAGCACGCTCATCATGACAGTGATGGAAAAAACAAAGGATGTTGGGACCCTGAGAACACTCGGTTCGTCACGCGGAAACATCATGCGAATCTTCATGATTCAAGGCAGCGTCATCGGGATTCTCGGGATAATGCTCGGAACCTCTTTAGGGCTTATAATCTGTTGGCTCCTTAGCTGGAATGCCGTGAGACCTTCTTACTGGTACGCGCTCGTGCTTATTGTGCCAGTTTTCTTACAAATACTTATCGCGTCCCAGCGTGCGATCCGAAACAAAGGCGGCTGGAAATTTGCTGTCGGGGTCTTATGGTTGATTGGCGGAGGCTTCGCACTCTATTGTGCAGTCAGACCGGTTTCATTCGTAGATCTTGGACTTAGCCAAATCTACCAGATGCATCTAATGCCGATAAAAGTCAATTGGGTGTTCGTGATCTTCATCAACGCGCTTTCGCTTGCGATCTGCTGGCTCGCGACACTCTACCCCGCGTGGCAAGCAGCAAACCTGAAGCCGGTTGAAGCCTTGCAACATGAATAGGATGGACGCAGCCCCTTTGCAGGGTTTTTGCTTGGGGGTTTCTTCAGGGTTTGAAACCCCGCCTGCAGTAGATTATCATAGAAAAATGCGTAAGCCCTAAAAAAAAAGAGAAAGACCGTGACGAATTCCAAAAAAACACTCATCCGTATCGTAGATTTGCATAAATCCTATTATGATGGCGAAGCGGAACTACCGGTACTTCAAGGTCTCAATCTGGAAGTGAATGCGTCAGAATTACTTGCCGTCATCGGCGCATCCGGTGTCGGAAAAAGCACGTTACTCCATATCATTGGCACACTTGACCGCCCATCAGCGGGGAGCGTTTTATATAATGATCAAGACATTTTTAACTTACCCGATACCGAACTCGCTCGGTTTCGGAATCAGGAAATCGGTTTCGTATTTCAATTTCATCATTTATTGCCAGAATTTACCGCGCTTGAAAACGTCGCAATGGCTGCCTTAATCACGGCAACAAGCGATAAAACGGTTTATAAAGAAGCGGAAGCCCTACTCGATTACGTCGGACTTGCTGAAAGGGGAGCGCACTACCCAAGCCAGTTGTCCGGCGGTGAACGCCAACGGGTCGCTATCGCACGCGCATTGATTAATAAACCGAAAGTTGTACTCGCCGATGAACCGACAGGTAACCTCGACCGGCGAAGCAGCGAAGCAATACTCAAACTTCTGTGGGATTTGAACGCAAAATCTGGACAAACCTTTGTGATCGTAACGCACAACCAGGAAATTGCCCAACAAGTAGACAGAGTTGTCGAACTCGTTGATGGGAAAGTAGTTTTATAGTTGTCAGAGGAATAGTAACCAGTAACCAGTGGACAGTTAAAAGGGAACTGGAATAGAACAGTAACTCTCTTTAACTGGTAACTCGTAACTGCTAACTGGTAACTAAAAAGGATACATTTATGTTGATTTATATCGACGGAGAATTTTTACCAAAATCAGAAGCGAAAGTCTCTGTCTTTGACCACGGGCTACTCTATGGCGATGGGGTTTTTGAAGGCATCCGCTCCTATAACGGCAGAGTCTTTAAACTTGACGAACACCTCGAACGGCTTTATGATTCTGCAAAGTCGATTATGTTAGAGATGCCGATCTCCATTGAAACAATGAAAGAAACCGTTCTGGAGACACTCCGCCGAAATCACCTCAGAGAAGCCTATATTCGATTGATTGTAACTCGCGGTGTCGGAGATTTAGGGCTAGACCCAGATAAATGTCCAAACCCTTGTATAATAATTATTGCAGATAAAATCGTCCTATATCCACAAAAGTACTATGAAGACGGATTGGAGATTGTAACGGTTTCTGTCCGACGAAATTATGCCGAAGCCATTAACCCGCGCATTAAATCGTTGAACTATCTAAATAACATCTTAGCGAAAATTGAAGGGAAACAGGCAGGCGCAGAAGAGGTGTTAATGCTCAATCCAGAAGGCTATGTCGTTGAGTGCAGTGGGGACAATATCTTCTGGATAAAGAACGGCATCCTTGTCACGCCACCGGTACACATGGGGATCTTGGAGGGTGTTACTCGGAACAGTGTCATAGACCTTGCACGTGAAGCCGGTATACGCGTGGAAGAGCGCGTCTTCACACGCCACGACCTCTATATTGCCGACGAATGTTTCCTAACGGGGACAGCCGCTGAGGTTATTCCGGTGGTCAAGATTGACAGACGCGCGATCGGGGACGGACAACCCGGAAAAATAACACAGAGACTCATCGCCGCATTTCGACAATTAGCGAATAGCACCGGCACCCCAATCTATACTACGGATTAGTATACCGCGCCCACAGGATGCAAAAGTACCAGCGACATACAGGAGGACCTTTAAAATTATGGATGCAATAAAAAACAGTCTGATGCTGATAAGTCTAATCATTGGACTCGCTGCAACCACTGTGGTAGCAGAAGAACAGACAGGTGTCGTGTTTGGACCTGAAGTGCCTACTACAAAAGAAGCCACAGAGACGACAATTGATCCTCAGACAACGCCCACTACCGAAACTGATAACGAAGCTGCCCCAGATACCGATGAACCGACAGTGGATCCAATGTTCCTCGTCAAAAAGATTTCTTTTCAAGGCGTAAATACCGTGTCTGAAGACATGCTGCGCACGCTTATCCAAACACAGATCGGGAACGAAGTATCAGAGGAACTCCTCACAAAGGACATAAAGAGCCTTTACAAAGACACAGGGTTCTTTTCTGATGTCCAAGTAGATACAGAACGCTTTGAAGGCGGCGGACTCGAAATCATATATAAGGTCGTTGAGAACCCTAAAATCTCTGGCATTAATATTATTGGAAACGAAAATTTAAGCATCGGAAAACTCAAGGACGAACTTACGCTCCGACCCGACGAAATTTTTAGTGACCGGCGGCGGTGGGAGAGTGAGCAAGCACTCAAAAGAGTCTACCACGAAAAAGGGTATTACCTCATCGGTATCCAAACCCATCTCGACGTGAATGACGCGAATGAGGAGGCGGATGAGACGCAGACCGTCCAACTTACCTTCGAAATAAATGAAGGACCGAGGGTCCGAATTGAGGAAATCAACTTTATTGGGAATACGAATATTTCCGCCAAAACACTAGAGAAAAAACTCAAAACCCGGACCGGTAAACATTTCGATCAGATGCTGTTCGAGGAGGAAGATCTTTCCCTGAACCTCCGTAATTACTATCAGGACCGCGGATTTGCACAAGTAAAGGTCGTCGGCTACGAAAAACGTTTCACGGAAGACAAAACCGGCTTGATACTTGACATCACCGTTGATGAGGGTCCCGAATTTATTGTCGGTACCTATACACTTGAGGTGGAGGCTGGTGCCAAAAGCCTCTTTTCAGAGAAAAAAATACGCGGGATGCTCGATCCAGCTGAAGGTGAAGTTTTCAACCGTGCGAACTTTGATGAATCCATCTCAAAATTACAGCAGGCTTATCTCGATAAAGGTTACCTGCTCTCAAAAGTTATACCAACCCCGTTCTTCAATGAAGTCGATGGTGTCGTTGACATCACCTTGAAAATCAACGAAGGTGATGTCATAATTATCGGTAAGGTGGTCATCTCAGGGCTTGAGAAGACGATGGAACACGTCGTCAAACGCGAATTGGATTTCTTGAACATTAAGTCCGGCGAATTATTGGATGTGAAATCTTTGACCAAAGCGCGGCAACGGCTCTTCCAGATGGGATCTTTCATGCGGGCTGTTGATTTTGTGCCGAGCGACACCTCCGAAGAGAATCGAAAGGATTTAAGAGTGAATATCGCCGAAACACCCCGAACAGGGATGTTGAGTCTCGGCGGCGGCTACGGTAGCGAAGGTGGGATCTTCGGCACAGCAGAAGTCGGACAAAACAACCTCCTCGGACGCGCCTATCGCGTCCATCTAAAAGGTGAATTAGGCACCCGAGACCATCACACTGCCGAACTCAGTTTTGGAACCCCCTGGGTCTTCGGGACACCGACTCGGCTTAATGCTCGGCTCTACAACAATCGACGCTTCCGCCGATACTACGGAACAGTCGGGCGATTGCTAAACCAAACACAAGCGAATTACCTGTATGATAGATATGTTTGGGGACGGAAAGGCGCGTCTGTAACGCTCGGTAGACCGATCTTCCACGATATTGATCTGTCCGTGCGACTTCGCAACGAACAGGTCGAAGCATACAACCCCGAAGAACAGCTGATCGACCGTTCTACGCGTAGTATCCTCTTCGCTGTTGGAAGGGATACGCGTGATTATCGGACCTCACTGTATGATCCAATGGGCGGCTCATCTCATACACTCTCTTATGAATACTCAGGCGGAATTTTAGGCGCTGACAATGAATTCCAAAAATATACCGCAGACACGAGTTGGTTCTATAGTGGCTGGTGGAACCATGTTATCGCCGCACACGCCCGGGCCGGTTATATGCAAAGTAAAAGTACCGATGCCTATTTCCTGTTTTATGAACGGTTCTTCCTCGGTGGTGTAGATACCATTCGCGGTTATGAACAGTGGGAAATATATCCGGATAGTTTGAATCCTTATGGCGGCGATAAAGTCTTCTTCGCAAACTTGGAGTATCGCATCCCTGTTTCCCCGCAGCTCACCGCTGCCCTGTTTTTCGATATCGGACAAGTATGGGATGAAACCGTTACAAACCCGTTTAGCGAAATCAACATGAAAAAAGGGCTCGGTGTTGAAGCACGACTCAATATGTTTGGCATGTTGGCTCGGATCGGGTGGGGATACGGATTGGATCGCCTGAGCGGCGAACCGGCGGGTAAATTCCACTTCACGATTGGACCCGGGTTCTAAGCAAGTTTCAATCTTGAATTTATGTTTTGATGTTCAGATGCATTGGAAGTTCGGAAGGTTGGAAATTGGGAAAATAGCAAATACAGCGTTTCTTCCAATCTGCCAGTTTTCCACCCTTCCGCAGAACCTAAAATTGTTTCTGAATATTGCTTAATTTCTTTCGTAAAAAAAAAGGATAGTTAATCATGAAATCATTCCGGTTGCGTGCTTCTGAAGCACGTCTAACGCTCTTGATTATTTCTGTGGTCGCTTTCTGTTTCAACTCTGGTAGTATCGGACAGGAAGCCTTCAAAATCGGAGTCGTGAATACTGAAGAGGTCCTAAAAGGATCCGCGGCAGCGACAAAGGCAACCGATACACTCAGAGCCGCTGGGGAAAAACTTCAGAAAAAGTTGGAAAGGATAAACGGTGAGATCCGAACGCTTCAAGAAAAGAAAGCGAAAACGGAACTCTTCGTTGAAGAAGCACAGACTGCAGATTTGGATCAAGAAATCCTCCAAAAACAGCAGGAATTCCAACGTGAACGCGAGATCGGTCAACAGGCACTGATTGATAAAGAGCGGGAGTTGCTCGAACCGATTTACAAGAACCTCGAAGAATTGATCATCAAAGTTGGCAAAGACGAAAACTATGACATCATCCTCGAAAAACGGCTCATCACGCTTTATGTCAAAGAAAAATACGATTTGACACAGCGGTTAATCGACTTGATGAATGAAGACAAGAAAAAAAATGAGGAAAAGCCGGAATAACCTTATACCACCTAAACTCCGTACGTAATACGAAGCGGTTCATACCTACGGAGAAAGGATTAGGGTAGATGCTTATGAAACTCAGCGACATTTGTGAACACCTAAATGGAGACCTCTCCGGTGATGGTGATATTGAAATTACAGGAGTTTCTGGAATCCATGAGGCACTCCCGACTCAGATTACCTTTGTTGCCAACCCGAAGTACGTCGCCGCTATAGCGACAACCGAAGCCGCCGCTATTATTATTGGGCACGGCGTCTCTGGCAACGGAAAACCAACCATCCGCGTTGACAACCCTTACTGGGCATTCGTCAAAGTTCTCGAAATGTTCGCATGGGACAAAAACCAGCGCCCACTGCCAGGCATCCATGAAACGGCAATTTTAGGGAAAAACGTCAAACTCGGCGCGCGCGTCTCTATCCAAGCCTTTACCTATATCGCTGACAATGTTGAAATCGGAAACGATACCGTCATACAGCCTTTTGTTTATATCGGCGAAGGCACTAAAATCGGGGCAGAGGGCCTGATCTATCCGCACGTGAATATCCGCGAAGAAGTAACCATCGGCGATCGGGTCATTATCCACTGTGGGGCCGTTATCGGGAGCGACGGCTTCGGCTTCGCCCCCGTGAGCAATCGCCACCACAAAATCCCGCAGATCGGCACCGTTGTCATTGAAGACGATGTTGAGATCGGAGCCAACACCACTATTGACAGAGCAACGCTTTCTGAAACACTTATCAAACGCGGCACCAAATTAGATAACCTCGTCCAAATCGCACACAACGTTGTCATCGGAGAGGATTGCTGCCTCGCAGCACAGGTCGGCATCGCAGGAAGTACTACGATCGGGGATCGCGTAAACATCGCAGGACACGGGGGGGCCGCAGGGCATCTAACACTCGGTGATGATAGTGTCGTTTACGCGAAGTCCGCAGTTACGAAAGATATGCCTGCAGGCAGCCACCTGTCTGGGTTTCCCGCCCGTCCCCATAAACAGGAGTTACGCATCCACGCTGCAACCCGAAAACTACCCGACGTGCTCCCTGAATTCGCAAAACTCCAAAAACGGGTGGCGGAACTCGAAGCAAAACTTCAAGAGTTGGAGGATGAATCGTAACGACCCGCCTCAGTCCGAGCCGTTCCACACTTCGGATTACGCGGCTATCTTGCGACCAACGCTCCTGTTTCCCGTCTGGACACTTGTCCTTATTCTGCTATGAAGACGCTGCTTGCATACCTCGAACTGACGCGCCCCCTTAACGGCGTTATCGCCTTCACCTCCGCTTGGCTCGGTGGCATGTTCGCGAGTCAAGGCAGGGTGGAAAATATTCTCGACATCCGACTCCTGTTGGTCTCTATCTCCGCACTCGTCTTACTCTCTGCCGGGAACGCCATAAACGACTATTGTGATTATAATATTGATCGGATTAACCGTCCAAAAAGACCGCTCCCGTCGGGCCGAATTCAGCGCAGAGATGCCCTGATTTTTGCAATCGCCCTTGTCGCAATCGGTATCTGGTTGGGAGGGCTTATCAATAGAAACGCGACAGGCATTGCCCTGCTCGTCTGCGTCGCGCTTGTCAGTTATGCTTTCTGGCTGAAACGCGCCCCCTTTATCGGCAATTTAGTCGTTAGTGGATTAACCGGGCTAACCTTCATCGCTGGTGGTGTCGCCATAGATTCAGTGAAAGGCACACTGATTCCAGCGACCTTCGCGTTCCTCTTCACAACAGCGAGAGAAATCGTCAAAGACCTTGAGGACACAGAGGGAGATTTGAAAAACAACGTCAAAACACTTGCGAACCTCAATCCACAACTTGCTGTAAAGACCGCCATCGGTTTCATGGCATTGGTTATTCTCTTCAGCGCTATCCCCTCCCTCTTCGGTTGGTATTCATGGCATTATCTGATAGTTGTTGTACTCGGCGTTGATCTGGTGCTAATCGGCTTAGCAATCCGTTTATGGCGAGATGCATCTAAGGAAAATTGCGCATCTATTCAACGCTGGATGAAGTGGGATATATTCGTTGGACTTGGTGCCATCTATATCGGAACATTTTTATGATTGACTACGATCAAGTTATCGATTTCTTGGAGAAAGCGCATCCCGATGTGGACGTGGTGTCCCGTTTTAAACAGGCATATCAAACCTTCTGCAAAACGGGTAAATGGCAACCCGCTTATGAGGTATTTGTTGCAGGTTGGCAACAACTCGATGGCGTTATGGTGTTAGAACCGGAGGATACGCCTGATGCCGACTCTCAAGTCCATCTCACGGCGACAACCGAACGGAGCTTGAGGGAACTCCTGCTCACATTCCCACGACGCCATATTGGGTTGTTTCGTCTCACTGAGAAGTGGATAGAGAATAGAATTCACGATGTTTTAGAGGGCGATATAGTTCAGACCAATACGGGTGCCTTCTATCGAGGTATTAAGCGCGGGAGTCACACAAAAGCCGAACAGCGCACCGTCTCAAAGCGGAAGGATGCGATCGTCTCACACGTTCGGAAATTAGCCTCATTGAAAGGTAAATTTGAACACGCGCAATTTCTCATCGAAGGGCATCTGATAGTCGAACGCGCCGTAGCCGACGGACTTCCAATCGCAACACTGCTCTATACCAACGGGTTTGCTGCTACACCCGAAGGAAAGACACTCCTCAAACACGCAATAACAGAAAATCTATCTGCTTATCAGGTGAGTGACGGCGTGATGGGTTCAGTCACAACAACGCGACCCATTCCGCCGATAGCCGCTTCAGTGCATCTCAGCTATCCCAACTTCCTTTCAGAAGACAGCAGCCTCAACTTTCACTTCAATTCGAGATGTGTGTTACTCATTACAGAGAACATTGGGAACCCCGATAATCTTGGGATGACATTACGGACAGCAGACGCAGCGGGTGTATCTGCGGTTCTTTTGAGCGATGACGGAGCGAACCCTTTTCACAAAAACTGCGTTCGTGCCTCACGCGGAGCCGTTGGACGGTTGCCGTTGTTTCGGACACCCAGCATCAGTCCGGCAATTGAGACACTTCGGGCAGCCGGTTGGTACGTGTTAGGTGCCACAGCCAGCGCGGAGAGCCAGTTATACACAACAGAATTTACACTGCCGACAGCCATCGTTGTCGGTAATGAGAACACAGGGCTTTCCGATCAAGCACGCCAATGCTGCACAGAATTGATCCGTATCCCCATGGCATCAGGACAATCATCGCTCAACGTCGGAGTCGCTGCAGGGGTCCTACTTTATGAATTAACACGACGATACAGAATTTGACAAACCCTCATAAATATGATAAAATTCATAAGATAATCGGTGGTTCACACCCACCAGAAAAATCACAACTCACAGACAGAGATTTAACGTAGGTAAAGAAGGGAAAATCGCATTTGAGATCAAATTGGGTTCTCGACCACTTCCACAAAGTCCTTAAAAAACATGATGCTGGCTACTTTGTGCTGATTGACCCAGAGCAGTGTAAGGTTGAAAAATGTGCCAAACTCGCTCGCGAAGTCGAACGCGCAGGCGCAGATGCAATCTTACTCGGGGGCAGCTTTTTAACGAACGACTTGGATCCAATTGCAAAAACACTCAAGCAGGAGACAGGACTCCCTGTCGTACTTTTCCCCGGTGATTCCATGCACCTTACACCTTATGCAGACGCGATTCTGTACATTAGCTTGATCAGTGGACGGAACCCAAATTATCTCATCGGCGAACAGGTTAAAGCAGCACCTTGGATCCAACGCTACGCGCTTAAACCCATCCCTACTGGCTACATGCTTATTGAAGGCGGGAATGGCAGAACAACTGTTGAATTTATGAGCGGCACAATTCCGATCCCTCGCGATAAATCGGATATAGCGGGCCCGCACGCATTGGCAGCAGAGTACCTGGGTATGCAGATGGTGTACTTAGAGGCAGGGAGCGGCGCAGCACATCCCGTGCCGGATGAGATGATTGCTACAGTGAAAACCCAGATCAACATACCCTTAATCATCGGCGGCGGTATCCGTACACCCAAAATCGCCGCAGAAAAAGTCGCAGCAGGTGCCGATTTCATCGTCACCGGAAATGTCCTCGAAGAAAACGGTTCCTTTGAACTCATGAAAGCGTTCGCTGACGCTGTTCACGGATAAACCAAACATCGTCCCTCATGTCTACTTAATCATTGATTTCACTCTAAAATAAAATAAAAGGATTGCATTATGCCTGAAACTAAAGAAATACACATAAACGCAAAAATAGAAGAATCTAACGATACAGAAGCATCTACTGATGACGATGCCACCGAGAGTAAAGAGAAATCTTTTACGGCACGTATGCGAGAAATGGCTGAAACCGCGCTTGATACCGTCAAATCGGAAGTCAAAAAGGAGATAGAAGCGCGTATCTCTCCTGTCGAAGAAAGTGCTTCCAACCTGACTTCAGAGGTGAAAAAAGAAGTAGAAGCGATTATTCAACGCGTTCGTGAACAATACGAAACTGAACGTGAAGAAGTGTTGCACGCGGAGATCGAAAAAGAAGTAGAAACCGCTGTAGAAGCAGTGCATGCAGAATACAAAGAAGAGCGCGATCGCCTGCTACGCACAGCAGCAGAGGCTGAAAATACAAAAAAACGCTTGCAAACCGACTATCAGCGGCAACTTAAGTTCGCTAACGAAGGGATCCTTGAGGGAATGGTGCCAGTGTTGGATAGCTTGGAAGCCGCCATTAAAAGCGTAACCGAGAAAGTTGAAGCGGACGAGGTCTCGCCAGCGTTCACAACCTTTAATGAGGGTGTGCAACTCGTTCATAAACAATTGCTGGACGCACTGAAAATCCATGGACTCGCGCCGATCGAAGCGGTTGGTCAAACATTCGACCCAAATCAACACGAGGCACTCCTCATGACACCATCGGATGACGTGCCAGAAGGGCAAGTGATTGAAGAATTCCGGCGCGGCTACATGTTGCACACCCGTGTTCTACGTGCTTCACAAGTGGTCGTCTCACAGGGACCGAGTAAAGAAGAAGAAATATCAAATGACACCGCAGATGATACCCCTGAAACTGATACCGCTGAATAGCTACATAGGAAGGGTAAGTGTATGACGCAAAAACGCGACTATTATGAGGTTTTGAATGTGAATCGTGGTGCCGATGAAGACGAAATAAAAAAGGCGTACCGCAAACTCGCTATCCAATACCATCCAGATAAAAACCCTGATAATAAAGAAGCCGAAGATAAATTCAAAGAAGCCACAGAGGCTTACGAAGTTCTCCGCGATCCTGAGAAACGGGATCGGTATGATAGATTCGGACACC
Organism: Candidatus Poribacteria bacterium; assembly: GCA_022819945.1. GTDB lineage: Bacteria > Poribacteria > WGA-4E > WGA-4E > WGA-3G > WGA-3G. The sequence goes on along the minus strand of JAJEGI010000134.1, from coordinate 26,070 downwards.
CAGGATTAGAAGGTATGAACACCGACTTTGGTGGGTTTAGCGTGAACTTAGATGACATTTTTGGCGATGTCTTCGGCGATCTTTTCGGTGGGTTGGGCGGTAGCCAACGCAGCCCAAAACGTGGACGGAGTTTACAGTACAACCTCGATGTGACACTCGAAGATATTATCCACGGCAAAGAGGTCACGATTCAAGTGCCACGAATTGAAACTTGCTCAGAATGCAGTGGCAGCGGGGCAAAGAAAGGCACACAAGTTATAACGTGTCCACAATGCCACGGCAGGGGGCAGATTAGTCAATCGCAGGGTTTTTTCATGATGTCCCGTACCTGTCCGCAATGCCGCGGTGAAGGTGAAATCATTCAAGAACCGTGTCCACCTTGTGGTGGTAGAGGACTTGTCCGAAATACGCGCGACATTAAGATCAATATTGACAAAGGCATTGATACTGGATTTAAATACCAATACCGCGGTGAAGGTGAAGCGGGTACCAACGGGGCACCGCCAGGGGACCTATTTGTTGTCATCAACGTCGCGCCACATGAACGTTTCCAACGCCAGCAAAACGATCTCATCACATCCGCCAAAATTTCGTTCATCCAAGCCACACTCGGCGGAAAAATTGAAGTTGAAGGTATTGATGGACCTGAAGAATTGCAAATCCCACCCGGCACCCAGTACGGCGCGCAGCTCCGTATCCCTAACAAAGGGGTCCCGCATTATAAACGTTCCTACTCAGGGGACCTGGTTGTTGAGGTAGCAATTGAAACGCCAAAAAACCTTAATAACGAGCAGCGGAAAAAATTGGAAGAGTTTGCGAAATTGCGCGGTGAATCCTTTCAGCACGAACACGGTGGATTCTGGGACAAACTGCTCGGTAAACATGAAGACGAAGACCCCGAATAGCAGGTGTCATTCCGTTTTCGAGTGGTGCATGTCAAAATGGATTGGGCAAGAATCACTGTAACCACTTCTCAAGAGGCATCCGAGGCAGTCGCGAACTGCCTCTTGGAAATGGATGCCACCGGCGTTGAATTCAAAGAGAACACGACTGCCAATGTTCATCTCATCGCCTACTATCCGTTGGATGATCGAGTTGGCGCGCGGATGCAAAAACTCCGAAACTTTCTCGCGGAACTGCCAACATGGAACATCCAACCGGCCCCTGCAACTATCGACCTAAAACATGTCAAATCCGAAAGATGGGAAGAAGCGTGGAAAGCCGCTTTCCCACCGCAACAGGTCGGAAAACGGATACGCATCACACCGACATGGCACGAGACACCGCACAATGAAACGGACATCCTGATTCAACTCGATCCAGGGATGGCGTTCGGCACAGGCTACCATCCGACCACCCGCCTCGCCCTCGAATTATTAGAAGAGACCGTCGAGCCGCATCACCAAATCGCTGACATCGGAACGGGTTCCGGTATCTTAACAATCGCCGCTGTCAAACTCGGTGCGAAACAGGTTGACGCGATTGAACTCGATCCGACAGCCATCCCTGTCGCCGCAGCGAATTTCCGAACGAATGACGTGACACCCCATGTCCGTTTATCTCAAGGTGATGGACTTAAAGGTGTAGAAGGTAAATACCATCTCATCATCGGAAACATTCTAACAAAGGCGATTCTTCCGATTATTCCGGAGTCTCCATCGCGGCTACATCCAGCAGGAATTGCCATTTTTTCTGGCATTTTGGAGACCGAACTCGAACAGGTTCAATCGGTTTTAGAGGCGAACCACTTTGAATGCCGTCAGGTCATCCGTGAAACAGAAGACAGTATCACTTGGGTAGGAATTAAAGCGAGACTCCAATCTCAAACCAAGGTAGGTGCGGTTTGAAACCGCACCATAGGTGTCAATTTTAGAAAAAACGCATCATAGCATCGTAGGTTGGGTTGAGCGGAAGTAAGAAAAACGATACGAACAACTCAAGCATATTTCAGCACCCTATACCGTCAGATAAATCAAGAATATAGCGAAACCCAACGATAGACCTACCACCATCTTTCCAACGTTTCACAGAAAGAGCGTTGGGTTTCACTGTGTTCTTGGATGTATATGCATGTCTGTTGGATTTGATGTATTTTAGCATACCAAGTTTGATTTCAACACCGTTCAACCCAACCTACGGGACTTGAGGCAATAGTTTCTATAGCGTGTTGTGTCCTATTTAGGTTCCGGTTTCTCCTTCGATAGTCCGTGGCAGAGGTTACATCTACCGAGATTGAGATGCGGCATCGTCGGCGATTTTTCATCGCCTCTTAGATGGCATTTCAGACACTCAGCATCTTCGTTTGAAGCGCGATGCACCTCAATATTGGAACGCGCAGGCGCAGCATTAAAAAAGAGGATCACCATAACAATCGCAAAGATAAGACCGATAACGCAAACAATATACATAAGCGTCTTGGCACTGGCTTGTTCTGTAGGCATCTATCTAAAACGAGACTCCTTATTGAAAAAACGGGAAGAGGGTCGGTATATTTTCTGCTGTCAGCGATGCCCCATATTCGCAGCCTTCAAACGCCTCAGCATATTGGATGTGTGTGCCGGATGCCTCGCCATAGCGTGCTATGAGCAAATCGCGATACTTTTCGGCTGTAGCACGAAAACGATTTAAGAGCCGTTCAGCGAGCCATGCCCGTCGTGCCGAAGGATCAGAAGGGACAGCATCCAACGTGCCACTGTTATACGGAAGCCATTCGTAGAATTGCGATACATGGCAGTGGAGCATATCAATCTTTTGCTCAATTACAGCGTCAATACCGACAACGACATCCGGCGTGAACGGGTACGGCTTCAGGAAACCGTCACTCAAATAGACGATAACGGGGTTTTTCGCCAGATGTGGCGTAAGCGCGCAAATATTCGGGACGGTAACCATATACGCCGCATCTTGTACCAAAATTGACGTATACCGATGATCTGGATGGTAATCGTTGGGACGGTGCGTCATAATCAAGTCCGGACGAAACTCGCGAATCGTGCGGATAATCTGATACCGGTTTTCTAATGTCGGCATCAGTTCACCATCGTGATTGTCCAGAAGTTCGTATTCGATACCGATAACTTCCGCTGCGGCTTGTGCTTCTGCATAGCGCCGCTGCGCCAACGGACCGCCACCCATCTCGTGATGTCCAGCGTCGCCGTTTGTGACGGAGACAAACTTAACGCGATGTCCTTGTTGCACATACTGTGCCGCGACACCGCCTGCTTTAATATCACAGTCATCGGGATGTGCCCCGAAGACCAATATGTTTAATGACATAGTGTTCTATCCATTTAACCTACTTGCATCGGTTACTTTGTTTGCTGACTATAGTTCCCTTAACATTATAGCATTTTTCACAAGAAAACGTAATTTTAATTTCATATCCCAGCAGAAACCATCCGTTGTGGTTCCCCTGATAAGGCTGAATTTGCCAAAGTCCTAACATATTTAGAAAATAGATGTCAATTTGGGGATAGTGGTATGCCTTGAAATAGCCTTAAAAAGGTCACCTACCCCTAAAAACAAAAACCTTTCACTACAAACCTTGAAAAAAAATGGGAGTAAGTGAGTTTTTTCGAGAAGCGGTTAGCAGTTCGTAAACGTTATGACCGAGAAATCGTTTCTACAAGAAAGAACCCACGATTGGGGAACTGAATAGTTCTGCTTTCTTTCACGCTTGACAGCAATCCATATCTATGGTAAAAATATAACATGAAAACTACAACTATCAGACAACGACTTCAGAAAATTACGCCTTATTACGCTTTAATCTGCCTTATCTGTATCCTAACGGGATTCTATTGCGGATGCCAAGGTGAGAAGTTCAATTTCAATATAGAGGGTGGCAGTTTAGAAATCATAGAGAAATCCGGTGAACTGACCGAGAATGAGGTCTGGGATGGGCGGATTTATATTACCGGACCCGTCGTCGTACCGGAAGGTATCACACTCACGATCCGTTCGGGAACGATCGTCGGTTTTGAACCGATGGATACACCGAGCGCGCTGATCGTGCGTGGCGAACTCTACGCCGAAGGATCACCAGACCGGATGATAGTTTTCGGTTCCTTAGGGAAGCAGCGGGAACGTGAACAAGAACCAGCAGTAGAGACAACCCCCACTACATTTGGTGCAGACCCTTCTACCGTGGGAATACAAGGACGGACCAGCACCGGAATTGAGAAAACCGTAACAGCAGATCCACCAAAAGCGGGAGATTGGGCAGGCATTCAGATTGAAGCCACAAGTCCGAATAGCCGTCTAACATATTGTCGTATCCAACACGCGAGGGTCGGTATCGCGGCTCAAACCGACGCAGTCCAAATCGAGAGATGTCTTATTAGCGAGAACAATACGGGTGTACTTTGCGAAAGCACCAGCCCAACAATTACGGCTAACGAATTTAACAGAAACGGTATAGGTTCAAAAGTTCAAGGCAGCGGATCACCGGATGTCGAATACAACGAGTTCACGGCTAACAATTATGGAATTACCTGCGAAGACGACTCCCGCCCGCGTATTCAGTATAACGAGCTTCGCGCCAATTATGAAAACGCCATTGTCTGCTATTCTACTGCTTCACCAGAAATAGTTTCTAACAATATAATAATGAACATCGGTTGGGCCGTCTACGACGGGGGCAGGCTCCGGGACAATTTCATTCAAGGGAATAAACAGGTCGGGGTTAACATAACAGAACTTAGCATCGGGACACAGAGCGAGCAGTTTTACGGTGTAGAGGAAGCGTTTGAACCGAGAAATTCTCCGGTCGCTGAGGCAGGGGTGCCCAGAGAAAATTTCTAACAGGAAATTGATGTATGAGCCGCTTCAAAGCCTATCTTGAACTCATCCGTTACCCGCTCTTTGCGATCCCGATTGTAGCGACGCTTCCGGGCGCACTCATCGCAAGTCACGGACGTTTTACATGGCGTGTTGCGGTGGCACTGGTAATTGCGCTTTTCGGCTACTTCGCCTGAATGATAAAAAACGACTATTTCCACCATGAGACAGACAAACAGACGAACCCTGAGCGTCCACTCCCGTCACAACGGCTGACGCCACGACACGCAATTGTCCCCGCAAGTGTTATCTATGGGCTGTGTGTCATCGGCGGTTTCTTGCTCAACCGCCAAACCGGTTTTCTGGTAATGGGATTGGTGGCGATTTCGCATCTCTATAACGCCATTTTCAAAGCGAAAGGTATCTTAGGAAGCCTCACACTGCCTTTGGGGATTGGGTTACTGAGTATCTTCGGGGCGTTGGTCGTCAGCGGTACTGTGCCGCGTTTAGTATGGTACGCTTTTGCTGCGACAACGCTTTACGATTTAGGGACGCATATCACCACGACCTTCAAAGACATCGCACGCGACAAACAACTCGGAATTTTAACGACACCGCTTCAGATCGGCATCCGTCCGGCACTCTTTGTGTCAGCAGTCGCGACGGTTCTCGCTTTCACGATAGCACTTTTGCCGTATTGGTTGGAACAGGGCATCCAGAAGCCTTATGTTATTTGGGTGATCTTAGGCATTGTTGCCACTGTTGGGACCCGTATCTCACTCTATCTGCAGCCGAATGAGAAAAACGGCTATTTTGCCCTGAAGGGGTCGATGGTGGGGTCTATTCTCTTTTTTCCGTGCCTTATCGGCGCGCAGGTGTCTATTGTTGTTTCGGCAGCGGTCATTCTACCGTTGCTATTGATTACACTGTTTCTGTTAAAAACGACGCGCCAAGAGGTTTGAGGTGCGACTTTGTGTAAGACAGATTAAGGAGACGATTTATCAAAGATGAAAAACATTGTTTTGTTGATTACGGATACTTTCCGATACGACAACTTAGGTGAACGCGCACGGCGACCGATTCGCACCCCAATGCTCGATAAATTTGAAGCGGAACGCGCAACGGCTATCGACAAATTCTATATGAGCAGTTTCCCCACGGTCCCGCATCGTACGGATATTATAACGGGAACAGTCGGGTGGCCCCATTACCCGTGGCAACCGCTTGATCAGAGTGGGCGCAGCGTTATTACGCGACTCCTGAGCCAAAAAGGATACGCAACGCAGCTGATATGTGACACACCACATCTGTTCAACGTCCGTTTCCAGCAGGCATTTGATGCCGCTTTCCAGCACCGCGGGCAGGAGGGAGACAAACCACTACTCCACCTCAATGACGAGATAAAAGTCGTTATGCCGAATGAGAAGACACGACCGCATCCCTCGTTCCGTGGACATACCCTGCCGAACACACACCGCTGGACAAACCGCTACTATCAGTACGAGACAGAGACGTTCTCCAGTAGAACTTCCGAAACCACCGTTCGATGGTTGGAGGAGAATCACAGTTCGGGACCGTTCTTCCTCTGGGTCGATTTCTTCGATCCGCACGAACCGTGGGATCCACCCGAATATCTCGTCAAACGCTACGATCCGGATTACACCGGTGCACCGATGTTACATCCGAATTACGGTCTGTCGTCTCTCTTTACAGATGCGGAGCTGCGCAACCTCTGGGCACACTATGCCGGTGAATCCGAACTCGTTGACCGACACATCGGACGGATTTTGCAGAAGGTGGAAGATTTGGAGTTATGGGACGACACGCTCGTCGTTGTGTTGTCCGACCACGGAATGTCTATCGGTGAACACGGTAGGACGGGTAAATCCAACATCGACCCAAAAGATGAACGCTATTGGCCCACGTACCCGGAAATCAATCATGAGATGTTCTTGATTGCTGGCGGAGATGTCCCACAAGGGCAACGGCTTGATCTCATCGCGCAACCGATGGATATTATGCCGACGCTCTGTGAGTTGGCAGGTGTTAACTTGGATCCACCGAAACCCTTCGAGGGACGTTCCTTCGCACAGGCACTCCTTAACGGCGATGCACAGCATAGGGAATACGCCGTAACCGGTTGCCATATAGGCGCGCGAGACGACAGTGTCCCACGCCGAGCGACAGTGCCGTTCCTCGTCACGGAACGTTGGGGATACGCACCCGTCGGTGAATACGGCAGACCGGAGTTATTTGACTTACCTGCGGATCCGATAGCGGAGAACAACATCGCTGCGGATAACATGGAACTCGTCAAGGAGTTGCATGAGCAGTTTATGTCGCATCTCACGGAGCATAGCGCACCTGAGAAGTTCCTTGATCTCTGGAAAGAAGAACCGTCTGGCGATGGCCGCGGCAAATGGTCGATTGACTACCCAGAAGAGGATGAATAGAAATTAGAAAAAGGGCAGAACACTGATATGTTCTGCCCTTTACACTACCAAACGGAATAGGACTTGGACATTACCTCTTAAAGTCCCCCTGATAAGGGGGATTTAGGGGGTTTTTTGCTGGGGGTATTTGCTTGGGTATTTCTGCGGATTTCTTAAAACTACTGAAATTACTGCTTTTTGCGTAAGTCCTATGGAATTTTGGGTTAATTTATAGTAAAATCCAAAAATAAGTTTACACTATAAAAACACAAAATACCTCTCCTTCGCAGGCGAGGATTGTATCCTCGCCATTGTGCAAGTGTATAGGTAATTGCGGAATCTACTATAGTTTCGCTCGGATGACATCAAAATCAGGTCCTCTGGGCATGATAAATAAGCACTTTCCCTCACTCCGCTCTTCCCATAATTCACCGATTTCGCGTTTTTCTTTCGCATCGTCAGCAGACCAGAGATGGTCCCCTTTATATTCAACAATGAGGTAACGTCCATCGGTTAAAAGACATACAAAATCAGGATAAAACTTGTCGGTTGAAGTTTGGAGCCAAAAAGAAAACTTCGGTTGACGTTCAAGATTGCGCACCCAGTATTTGACTTGAGACAATGTGTCAATGAACTGGGCACATTGGAATTCTTCACCATCGGATTTCAAATCGCCAACATCTCGGTAGTAATGTTTTTGAAATCGGTATGCCCCTTCATAACGAGTGTTATAGGGGTAACCATGCGGCTCAAAGGAGAAGCAATGATCCGGTGAAACAACAACAGGAGTCGCAAATTCAGGCAGGAGAAAATTTTGATATGCAGCTTGGTGCACGTTTTGGCGGTGGCTATCAATTTTCTTCTCAGCAGCATCTTTCAAGGCATATTTATTGCGTATGAGCACCTCTATCGGGATGTTCCGCTCCTCAATAAGATAGCTGACTAACCGCTGTAGAAAAGGCAGAGACTCACGCTGTAAAATATCAAGATGTTTAATGGTTCTATCAAGCCAATCGGCGAGTCGTGCAGCATCCCACCCTTTATCTGGAGCAAGGAGAGTCATTTGTTGATGGAGTTGACCCAAGAAGCGCATCTCTACTCTTCCCTCTGGAGAAAGTCCAATCTCACCGCGTTCGCCTGTGTTAAATTCGGATGGAAACTCTTCCTCGGTGAGTTCAGCGTCACATTCGGACAACTGCCAAGGGACTTCTAAAAATCGTGACGCTTCAAATTCAAGGTGCCCTTGTTCCCCTTGGACCATTAATTTAGGCACCTTAAAAATTTCGCCGCGTTCAGCGGATGTGGGCTCAGTATCAGGCTGTGCCATGCCTTCAAAGAACGGCAACTCGTCTTGTTGTTCCTCCGTAGGACGAATAAGCTCAGCAGCTGCCTGCTTCTCAAATCCGTTTTGAACGAGTCCGTCAGCTAAAGCCGACGCTGCATCATAGAAATTCCGGGAAGCGACAAAAGCATAAGCACTGTTCAGTGATTCTTGTTTTTTGCGTCGTGCCTTTGGGAGACGCATGACCCTACCCAATATCTGTTCAACAGCAGTAGAAGATCTCATTTCAGCGACAGAACAGAGAACATAAGCGAATGGGCAATCCCACCCCTCGCGCAACGCTTGCACGGTGATAACATAACGAATTGGACACTCTGAATCGTTAAGATCAACATCATCGAGTTCTTTGTCCTCACCTGTGGCACGCGCGATCTGTTCTTCAGGGATGCTATGTTCTTCCAGTAAGCATTTCTCAACAACTTCAACAGTCAATGTCTCTCTGCTCTTGCTTCTCGGCTGTGCCTGAATGAGCATGATCGGACGGATATATTCACCTGTCTCTTCGCGTTCCTTCCTCGCATCTACTTCAAGTTCGTTTCGTTGGGCAATGGCAGCGGTTAGCAGCTGTTTCCAATCCGGATCAGTTTCCAACTGAATTGGCATCTTAATCATATCTTCTGCTTGGAGCTCAGCAGCGGAAACGGTATAGAGGACGTTAGAACGGTTTTCCTCCATAGCCGGTGTTGCGGTAAATTCAATGATTGCGGATGGGTTGAAACGGGCAAGCGTGTCAAAAGAGAGTTCGGTCCGGGCATTATGCGCTTCGTCAACAATAACAAGTGGACGTTTGACGCATAGGAGATTTGCAAGTGAATAGGCGGGTTTACCGTTGTCGCTCTCAAGTTCTGATAGGACATCGTCTGAAAGGTGTGTGAAATGTCCCATTAGCGCGCCTGAATCTTCATAAACTTTGCGTCCATCGGTATCCTCAACGCGAAACGCTTGCATGGTGGAGACAATAATCGTGGTTTTTGTATTTAGAATATGCGGTTGCAAATAAAGTGCCTCGCCGATGGTACGGATCTCCACGTTGTGTCCAGCGGATCTAAAAGCATCTCTGTAGGGATGATCGGGTTCTTTAAGGGCATTGAGTGTTTGGTCGCGTATGGCATTTGAAGGGGTCAACCAAAGCACAATTGGGCTCTCAGTTTTTAAGAGTTCGGAAGCCGTAATACTGACAGCGTGGCATGCGACAAAGGTTTTGCCACCGCCTGTCGGGAGTCGAAGGCAGACGTAGGGCATGCCGCGTAAACCGTCCAGGGCGGCATAAGGTCGTTTGGTGAGATCATAGAACGCAGTATTGACGTTCTGCAGACGCAAGCAGTTTTGATAGTACTCTGTCAATGTTTCAAGGGTGCGTTCTTGGTATTCTTTGAGGGGGAGGTGCATCTTCTCTGCCTTCCAATGTTATAAGTCTGCGTCTGGTAACTCGCGACATTCTCTTAAGTGCGAACTCTCTGCCATATTCAGCGTAAAAAAGTTGCGCCGAAATTCATTGTCTTGATTAAAGAGATCAAAACCCCGATCAATTCGGATAATAGCGTGCTGCGTTTCCAAATACCTTGCATGAAAGATGCCATCGGGATCGTCTTTCACAGACAACTTTATTGGCCAAGGAAAGTTGTCACTTAATGGCTCTACGAGTTCTCGCACAACTTTTTGGTGTTTTTCCTGATTCCGCTCCAATTTACTTTCTTTGGCAGAATCTGTCTCATCGTCCCGAATCTGCTCAGCGCCACAGGTAAATATCTCCACACTTCCAATGTCTGGTTCGGTTGCAAAGAAACCCTGTTCACGCCAGAGATCCAAAATATATTCAATACCTTTCCGGAAATGGCTGGTATTGTCTCCTGATCCAATATACGCATCGTAAAACCGCAACCATTTTGAGAAACGGACTGAACGGCTGACGACATCCTTCACATCTGATTCTAAGAGTGTATCTATTGGTTCCAATCCATCATAATACCTCTGACGCTCTTTTTCAAAATCGCTGTCTCGGTATTTGGATAAAGGGAAAATGTGACTATTGTATTCTGGGGTAAACCTTAGTTCTTCAAAGTCTTTGTCTCCAACAATCAAGATATCAGCTTCAGTGTGTACTTTTAGATGACGCGTTAAATCTAAAATATCCACCGATGATGCATTACTTAGTGAAACAAGACGCACAGCAACTCGTTTTGATTTCTCTTTTAGGAGGTCGGTCAGTAAAATTCGCAACCGCTCCCATTTACCGGTCCCCGGAAAAGATTTAGCTTTTTCAAAGAGTTCCTCTTGCAATTTTCTTTTTGAATCGACAATCAGGACGCCATTTCTCCAAATTCCTCGCAAGAAATCCTCCACCTGAATCGTATAAAGTTCATCAAAATCCTCTACATCAAACGCAGAAGGATCAAGTACTGCACTCATTAGCATTAACTTAACTCCTTCTGTTATCACAATTCCCGAAGGCGTTCCAAGAAGAACCCGTTGGGCCATTCATCAATAAAGTCACCGTCTTCGTCAAGATGTAAACGTTCGGCTTTTGCTCCCTCAGGTCCACGACTGACGTATATAACAGATACATCTTCCGGCTTAAGCTGCTGTTTACGGACTAAGCGTTGCAGGCGTAAGATCAGATGCTCACTGTGCGTTTCAATGATGAATCGGTTCTGGCGAGGTTCTTTGATGGCTGCCGCTAAGAGATCACCGAGATCTGCTTGCAACTTCGGATGCACATGAACTTCGGGCTGTTCAATAGAGATAATTTGTTCCTCTGCCACCAAACTCTGGACAATGAACGGAAGGAGTTGACTGATACCGAAACCGACATCTGGCAGTGCTACACTTACGCGTTCTTTTCGACGCGTATCCATGAGTCTCACTTCAAAAAAATCCCCTGAATCGGTCCCTATCGGTTTTACTTCAAGTTCATAGTCGATTTCAAGTCGTTTGAGCCATTCATTCGTTTCATCAACCAGTTCAGGCCGACGGAGGAGTAAGTCCGGGAGCAAATCCCCCTGATATCCGACATCCTGAGGGCTGGTTCCTCTAAAAATGTACCATCTTTGGGGGGGTTTTCGAAAAGGACTAATCGGAAAAAGATCTTCTAAAGTTCGCTCCAATGCCTGGCCTGCTGCCGTAGCGAGTTCAGCAATGTGAAACACTTTTATACCATTAGATCCCGCGTACGATAGTGAGTAAGACTTTTCTATGAAAGAACCGCTTTCGTCAGATATGCTCCGAACCGGAAGAGGACCTTCCAACTCCAGAACCGTGTTCATCTCTTCCGCACATCTCGTGGAAATATAGGTTTCCAAATCAAAATCTGATGAGAGAAATTCAAGGGCAGCCTTTGATGAATTAATTTCTCTGTGATACCACATGATCCCTCCATCGTTCTCTTTTTCTTTATCCGTTTCGCGCTGAAGTAATTCCCCCTCTAAATGCGACTTTCGATCCTCAAGTTGGTTACGTATTTCCTCCCGATTCTCTTTACACCACTCAAATTCTGATTTCCAGTACTCCGATTCTTTTGTTAACCAAACACACTCTATCGCAGACAATTTCGAGGGCAAAGGCGAATCATGATGTATCTTATACAGTAGAGGAGTAGAAAACCCCATTCTCGTCCAAAATTCCTCAGGTTCTTCAGTCGTACTTAATGGCTGAAATTTAGCGATACATTTAGCGGATTTTCCATGGTAAATCCCAATGCGATCTAAAAGAACTTCTTGGTCAAAGGGTGAACGTTTGAAGCTAAATTCAATGGCTATTTTGTCTTCGCTGAATGATGGTCGAAGCGCATATCTTATATCTATCGTAGTTTCAACACGAATTGAGAGCGTCCGCTTCAGGTCATGGTCAAAAAGCATTTCCTGAAAGCTGCCGAGATCGACAATATCATTTTCGGTTCGGGGAAGCAGCAAAGTCCCGGTGTCCCGGCTTTCCAGCGTCTGTTTGAGCAGGTTAAGTGCCTGCAGGATTGTGCTTTTTCCTGCGCTATTTTCGCCGAAAATGAGTGTGATCGGGGCAAAGGGGATGCGTGCCCGTTTACCAAACGCTTTGAAATTTTCTAATTCTAATGCATGAAGCATAAGATTTCTCCTAACCCGAAACCTTTGTGTAAATGCACAAACTAAAAGTTTTGCGGCGTACTCGCCCAGATGCGACGTGCATCATGCTACGAGGAAACTGCCGCCGTAATCGGAGGAACGGATTATAGGATAGTATACGCTGTCTAAAGGAATTTGTCAAAAGGAATCATACGCTGCATCAGAGGCATTCAATTGTCCATTTCTTGATCGAATCTTCACCCCAGGCCCGGTAGGTTCGGTTTCCTAACCGAACCGGATCCTTGAAAAAAGATGTGAAACCCAATAATTTCTTAAAATTGAATGGCTCTGTACGCTGCATACGTGACGGCACACGACGTGTGCCTACTACCGTACGCCCCTACACGAGATTGTAAGGCATTTGGCGAAAGGTGATACCCAGCTGCTTTAAAGTGGCTTCGGTGAGCCGCGTGCCGCCGCAATGGATAATCTTCATCCCATCATGCCGCGGTAAGCGGTTTATCAGGTCTTCAGTGAGGATATCGTCACTGTTGAGTAGGTAGACTCCAACCCCGTCCGCGCTGCCTAAAAAGGCGCGCTGACGTTTTTCATCGGTGGTGCAAGAACTATACGCGGGCTGATCTCCTTCTACAAGGGATAAGGCGATATCTACTGACATCGGGGTCCCTGTTTCCTTAAAAAAGAGTAACTGTGCCATCTCACTAAACGGAATTTCCTGTTTTTCTAAGAAGGTTTCGCCGACATGATAATAGGAGAAGGTTCCGCCGGTGCCGAATACATGCTGTAGTCTACCCTTCTGTTCATAGGTGTAGCCTTCACTGGCACGTTCAAGCCGAACAGCCGTAATTTTACGGGCTATTTCCGGTTCCAGTTCCACCAAAATAAATTGGCGGTTGCCATCATCCTCTTGGTTCTGTTCTAATACAGCGTGACCTGTTGTTCCACTGCCAGCGAAGGAGTCTAGAATGATGTCGTTTGAATTACTTGACAATTTAAGTAGATATGAAACCAATTCAAGAGGCTTAGAAGTTTCAAATTCATTATCGCCTAATATATTAGTAAGGTCTTTTTCTGCACTCTCACTACTACCACAACTTTCAGGTAAATAAGTTGGATGAGCAGAAGTAGTATCCTTGTCCTCAAAATCGTAAATTTTTTTCTTAACAAGGCCATTGTGGATAATAAAACGATTATTTGCCTCCAATTTTCGTGCTGTGTCCTTACCAATTTGCCATCTTTTCCCTTCACGAGGGTACTGTCCCAAAATTTGGAAGCGCATAGTCTTTCTTTCAGAGCTTCCGGTATTTTTCTTTTCAATTATCTCCATTCTGTAATTTCCTTGTTCATCTTGATGTGGATATTTCCTGGTTTCTCTCAAGGTAACTCTTGGAGTAATTGATCCTAAAGAGGATTTTCGGTAACATACTTGGTAATCAGCAATAGGACTTACGGTAGCACCTTCAGTATTAGTCGATGTGCCTTTTTTTTTCCAGAGGAATGTAGCTATGAAATTATTCTCTCCAAAAATTTCGTCCATCAGCATTCGCAAGTGATGTTGTTCGTTATCATCAATTGATATGAAGATTACACCATCCTCTCGAAGGAGTTGATGGAGAAGACAGAGGCGTGGGTACATCATGCAAAGCCACTTATCATGTCGGGAGAGATCTTCAGAGAGTTTGCCGACAGTTTTTCCGAGCCATTTCTGGATAGTTGGGTTGTTGACATTGTCGTTATACATCCAATCCTTGTTGCCTGTATTATAAGGCGGATCAATGAAGATGCATTTGACTCTACCAGCATAATAAGGTAGGAGTGCTTTGAGGGCAATGAGATTATCGCCTTCAATAAGCAGATTACCGGTGCCGAGCGGCTCGTTCTCGGTACCTAAGGAGAGATCAGGGTTGTGCGTGAGCGTGTGTATCGGCACCTCATCGTGGTGGTTGATGACGGCTTCTTTTCCGATCCAGTTTAGTGTTGGCATATATACAGTGTCTTCATTATCTCTATGGGTGCGGATAGGAACGGGATTCTGTCTGCACATCCGAAGTCTTTGTAGCAGTGTTCCTTCTAATTTTCAACATCGCCTGATTCTTCTGTCTGCTTACGCTTCTCGGGTGGCACATAATACGAAACAACTTTCATACCCTTCCGTTTACACTCTTCTTGAACCTTTAGCAAATACGCGGAGAGCTCTTCGACAGAGCTGAATTGGGCGGCGAACTCCTCTTTCATTCGGTAACATTCTTCAAGGATGGGATCTGTGTAGTTTTCAAAATCTTCTTCTTTCATCTGAAACTCCCTAATTAATTCTGTAGGTGTGCAGATAGTGATCGGTTCAAAACCTGCCTCTTGACAAACTTGTTGGATATGCTCACGTCTGTTAGCATTCACAATATGTTTCTGATTCCACGATGCGAGGTATTCCACACCATGGACCGTGGCAATAGCGATATGCTGTGCGTCCGGACTAGAATTTTGCGGTACTGCGCCGGTATCTAGCAACTCTTGTGTTAGAATATTAGCCTCTGGTAAAACTTCCAATACTGTCAAATGCGATAATACCTTAAGCCGCCGCTGCGCTGCCTCTGGATTACCCTGACTTACCTCGGCGAGAACTATTGGTGAAATCACAAACGCAAATCTATCCGCATAATCCTCCCACAACCGCCGACTTGCCTCTTGCCAAGATGCTAACCTTGCATCGCTGCTTTGCCTGCCTACCAGATAACTGATAACAGTTGTTTCAAGGTAGACTCGCTGTCTTATATCTCTGTAGTGTATCATGAAATGTTATTGATTTCAAGGAAACAATAGACTTAATTTACACTGTCTCTGGTGCGTCAAGTACCGCATCCAGTTGATCCATCACTTTGTGGAACGCTTCAACGTACAGCCACATTAACTCGAAATCGTTGGGTGGGTTGACATCGAAGACGTAACAGTGAGAATCCATGAATTCAACGGCTTTCGGATAGTCTTCTGTCTTGTATTCGACCGTCGAATTATTGCATCGCCACGGACAGCCTGCGCCGTAACCGACTCGGTTCTGGAAGATCTCTTGAGATGGCACGGGTAGCCGCTGCCACTGTCCCGTCGGTACACCTTCTGCACGGAGTGCTGCTTGCACCTTTTCACGCAAGGTTCTGGCGGGAATGTCTAACCCCAACGCCTCTGGGTTAAAACCGACGACGTAGTTGTAATACACCGGTTCACATCCTTCTGGCGTGAAAGGTGTTTCGATGCCGTCAATTTCGCTGAGGTGCATCGTGAGATAGTTACAATTTTCGATGCGGAGTGCGTTGTTCGCATCAAGCCGTTTGAGTTGACTCCGTATGAATGCCTGACTGAACATATCGCCGCGATACATCCATCCGAGTCCATAAGCGTTGTATTCCTGCTCCTCACGTTCGCGTCCCGGCACGACGATCTCTCCGAAATACTGTAACAACGCCGCGCGTTTGTAAGTTTGCTCGTCATTTGTCGTGAACAGACCGCCTTGGCAACCGCTGCTGAGCGTTTTCGATGCCTGTGTGCTGTATCCCGCCGCATCACCAAATGAACCGCAGAGTTTACCTTTATAGCGTGCGCCGTGTGCCTGTGCAACGTCCTCAATGACTTTCAAATTGTGTTTCTTGGCAATGGCGAGAATCGGATCCATATCAGCCGGCATACCGTGAATATGCACCGGCAGAATCGCACGCGTTCGCTCGGTAATCTTTGCCTCAATCGCGTTTGGATCAATACAGTAAGTCACGGGGTCAATATCAACGAAAACGGGGATGCCGTTGTGATGGAGGACCGCTGCTGCCGTTGCCCAAAAAGTGAAGGCGGGAATGATAACCTCGTCTCCCGGTTCAATGCCGACCCCGGCGACGCAGAGATGCAGCGCAGCGGTGCCGCTGTTAACTGGGATACAGTACCGAACCCCCATGTATTCTGCCCATTCGTTTGCCAGCCCTTCGGATTGGATACGTTGTTGTTCGGTAATTCTTTCGGAAGCGATGACTTCGGCAATCGCGTCTCTATCGGATTCAGTAACTTGTGGCCACGGTTGAATCAGTCCATCAGGAATCGTTCGTTTGCCACCGTGTATTGCGAGTTTCCCTGCCATGAGTATGCTCCTTGCGGTGGGCTTCCGCTGGTGAGGGTAATGAAGATTAAGAATTTATCGTAAAAAACCTCTAAAACTCTGTGAGTTTCGGAACGTATTCGTCCTTATAATTTTTAATAAGGGTACCAACAAAATGCATCAAGGGTACCAAGGGATGATTTTTCTCGCCTACTATATCAAGTAAATCGTCTAACCGTGCCGCAAGTTCTTGATATTCGATTTCTGTCATTAAAACAGGTATGTGAATTTCGTTTTGGCTTAGAGCGTCGATTAAGTCGCATAACGCCTTGACAGACGGTTGCAATTTACTTTTAATTTCCATTGAAGATTTTTTAGAGGTGCGCGATCGCTTTCGGAATTCGCTTTAGAACCTCGTCTTTGCCAAGCAGTATCACAATATCAAAGAGGCTGGGTCCGAACGATGTCCCTGTCAATGCGATCCGTAGTGCCTGCATCGCTGCGACGCGTTTGATATCGTTCTCATCTGTGTATTTCCAAATTGCGGCTTCAACTGTTTCTACGTCAAAGGAAGGTACTTCTTCTAAAATCTGTCCGAGGTGCGTCAGAATCTCGGAGGTTTTCCCTCTCTTTTCTTCTGAACCGCCCCACCATTTTTTGACCGCTTTCGGATCGTATGCAAATTCATCGGTAAAGAAGTAACGGGTCTGCGGGATGATGTCCTGAAGTGTTGTGAGACGTTCACCCACCGCTGCTACAATATTCTCCAGCCAGTCGCGCTTTTCAGTCGAATCGATTAAGTCTGCTGCTTGCCAAAACGGGATCACCGCGTCTGTCCGTGCTGATAGACTAAGTTGGTTAATATAGTGTGAGTTGAGCCATTCCAGTTTCTTAATATCAAAGACACTGCCGCTTTTACCGACCCGGGCGAGATCGAACTTTTCTATGAGTTCATCAACGGAGAAAATCTCTTGCTTATCGTCGTAGGACCAGCCGAGCCTCGCAACGAAGTTCAGCATCGCTTCCCGGAGGTATCCTTGCTCTCGGTAACGGTTAACAGCGACGAGATCCCCGTGATGACGTTTGCTGAGTTTCCTACCGCCATTATCCAGCACCAGCGGAATGTGTGCAAATTGCGGCACCGCTAATCCGAGGGCATTTGCGATGGCGATCTGTTTCGGTGTGTTGTTAAGATGCTCTGTTCCCCTGATGACGTGCGTTATCTGCATCTCTGCATCGTCGATGATTGAGGTAAGATTATAGTTCGGCATCCCGTTTGAACGCACGATCACCTCGTCTTCGAGCGTAGCGGGGTCAATGTTGCGTGAACCGAGGACGAGGTCATCGACAAGAATCGGCGTGTCCGGCATCTTTATGCGTACCGTCGGTTTTCGACCTTCCGCTACAAATCTGTCTACGGCTTCCGATGTTAGGTATTGGCACCTGCCATCGTAGGAGCGTGTCTGTTTGTCCGCGCGCGCCTGCTCACGAATTTCCTCAAGTTCTTCGGGCGTGCAGTAGCAGTGGTATGCATTGCCACTCTCAAGCAATTGTGTAACGTAACCGTCGTAGATGGCTTTACGCTCGGACTGCACATAAGGTCCATAGGGTCCGCCTTTATCACAGCCTTCGTCCCACGCCAACCCCAACCACTGCAGCGCCGTATAGATTTCGTGCATAGATTCATCAGTGGAACGCGCTGTATCCGTATCATCAATTCGGAGGATGAACGTGCCGTTGTGGTGTTTGGCGAATAGCCAATTGAAGAGAGCCGTGCGCGCGCCACCGATATGTAAGAAACCGGTAGGCGAAGGTGCCATTCGGACGCGCACTTTATCTGTCACAACGGGAGTTGTGCCATTTGGTGTTTCGTTCATTTCTGCCCCTTCTGGATTTTTGCCCAAGTATCTCTTAGCGGTACTGTACGATTGAAGACCAATTGCTCTGGCGTTGTATCTGAATCAACACAAAAATAACCCATCCGTAGGAATTGGTACCGACTTTCGGGCGGTGCGTCAACGAGGCTCGGTTCAACTTTGCAATTGTTTAGGATTTCTAAAGAGTTCGGATTCAGAAACTGTATCCAGTCTTCGCCTTCTGTCCCGCTTTCGGGTTCGCGTTCTGTAAAGAGTGCATCATAGAGCCGTACTTCGGCATCAACTGCGTGTTCAGCGGAGACCCAATGCAGTGTGCCTCGGACCTTGCGTCCATCTTCGGACCAACCGCCACGTGTTTCCGGGTCATAGGTACAATGAATCTCAACGATCTCGCCTGTATTTTCATCTTTAACGACCCGTTCGCACTGGATGTAATAAGCGTGTTTCAGTCGGACTTCCCGCCCGGGTGCCAATCTAAAGAATTTCCGAGGCGGATCTTCCATAAAATCTTCGCGTTCGATGTAAATTTCGCGTGAAAACGGGACTTTTCGCGTGCCTGCGTTCTCATCTTCCGGGTTGTTTTCAGCGTCAAACATCTCGACTTGTCCCTCTGGATAGTTGTCAATAATGACCTTAACCGGATCAAGAACAGCCATAACGCGGGGTGCGCGGCGGTTCAGATCATCGCGAAGCGAGTACTCAAGCTGCCCCATCTCAATGAGATTATCAGCCTTTGAAACACCGATACGGTTGCAAAAATCTCGGATAGCCTCAGGTGTGTAGCCGCGTCGGCGCATGCCTGCAAGCGTCGGCATTCTTGGATCGTCCCAACCGCTGACATGTCCGCCTTCTACCAGGACCCGAAGTTTCCGTTTGCCAAGGACAGTATAGGTGAGATTCAGTCGAGCGAATTCAATCTGCCGAGGTCGATAGATTTCCAGTTCTTCTAAAAACCAGTCGTAGAGCGGACGGTGATCCTCAAATTGGACATCACATAACGAATGCGTTATACCCTCAATTGAATCGGATTGCCCGTGCGTGAAATCGTAAGTTGGATAGATACACCATGTGTCGCCATGGCGGTGGTGGTGTGCACGCAAGATGCGATACATCACGGGATCTCGCATGTTTAAATTCGGGCTTGACATATCAATTTTTGCCCGAAGTGTGCGAGAACCGTCTGGAAACTCACCGTTACGCATCCCTTGGAACAACGTCAGATTTTCTTCAACTAACCGGTCTCGATAAGGACTGTTTGTCCCGGCTTCAACCAAGGTGCCACGATACGTGCGCATTTCGTCTGGTGTTAGGTCACAGACGTAAGCCTTCCCTTTTTCTATAAGTTTGACTGCGTACCCATAGAGCGTCTCAAAATAGTCAGAAGCGTGGTATTCTCGATCTTTCCAATCGAATCCGAGCCAATGTACATCGCGTTTGATCGCCTCTACGTACTCACTCTCTTCTGTGATGGGGTTGCTATCGTCAAATCTTAAATTGTAAAGTCCGTCATAATCTTCAGCAGTCCCGAAACTGATACAGATAGCCTTGGCGTGTCCGATATGAAGGTAGCCGCTCGGTTCTGGTGGGAACCGGGTATGCACCCTACCCTCGTATCTGTTTGTCTTGAGGTCTTCCTCTATCTCCTGACGGATAAAGTTTGTATCAGAGACATTGTTAACGTTTTCTTTTAAATGGGGATCTGAATGCTTCATATTTTATTCTACCGATCGATATAGCTGTCGTGTTTTGGGCGTATTACAGAGACTTCCGCTCTTGGAAAGCGGTACGTCTAAGCGGGTTGGAACATATACTAATATATTATACCCGCAAAACGCGGTAAAGTCAAGATTTCATCGTTATTGTAACAGAGCCATTCAATTGTCCATTTTTCGATCGAATTTTCACCCCCGGGTCCCGCAGGTTCGGTTTGTAACCGCACCGGATCCTTGAAAAAAAGACGTGAAACCCAATAATTTCTTAAAATTGAATACCATCAAATTTTGGAAAGCAATAGAGAAATGAATTTTTTCCATACGTGCTGCATTAACCAGAAATCGAGTGAAACCCAACGCTTTTACGGTTTCTGAGACGATAGGCGTATGAAGTTGCGGTTCACTATGTTATTGATTGTGGACTGCCTTAAAATACATCGAGACTGCGTAAAAAATGGGCAAACACACCTTACGCAAAAGGGCTTTTCCAATATATTGCAATGTCTACGACTGCCGAGAGGACCAGCGAATCACAATTATTGTTGGGGAGCATACAATTTCTGCTTACTGGCAGGCGGAAAACGAACTACGACAGGATTTAACGATAGTTTGAAAAAAAAATGAAGACCCATCCGTTTTCTGATAACTAAGGGTGTACCTATGTTTTAGGCGTATCTGTCAGACGTTTTGACACAAATACAGCATTTTCTTAAGAGGCTTGGCACGAAACTTGCTACGAAAAAATAAACATATTTTTATTTTTTTTAGTGTAACTAATTTCCAAAAGTATCCGTTTAAACAACGTAGTATTGATGAGAATATTAATTCCAAAAAAGAGGTGAAACCATGAAATCTACTGAAGTACGCAAGAATCGTCCATCCTTATATGAAACAGCTTTATGTCTTGCTATAGCAAAAGCGCGTCAAGATGAATTTCGCTGGGAACGCTTCATTGATAACTTATCTCAGATTTGTGATACGCTCGCTTACCAGGTTGCTGCTAAAGACAGTGCCACTTCTAAGCGGTCAGACTCTTAATCATTTTTTCTGCCGCTGTTAGACTGATTCTTGGAGTTTTGGATGATTTTTAAAAATTTTAACCAGAGAGCGGACTAACTTTTCGGGATCGTGACGGATCACGTTCATTTCGACACCGCCTTCCGTTACAACCATTCCGCAAATCAGGTCCGCTTCAATAACGTTTATACCTTCCTCCTCAAGTGATTCCCCTTCATGATTATAGGAAACCTGTACCTTTGCTGCGTCGGCAACCTGCATTGTTTCTGCTGAGAGTAAAGAAATATGCCTTGCCAAATTGAGTACATCCATCGGGTGCGCAGTATTTCCGTAAAGCATTGAGAGTCCCTCTTCTGAAAGTGAACGGATTCGGGTTAATTGTGCGACCAATTCTTGACGTACGTATTCTTGAATAATCTCTGTTGGCGCAGGCTCGTTGTTCACAAGAACGTAATCAAGTGCGATCTTAGCGTGATCCAGTACGGCGTTAACGTGGTCGGTCACGGCATATCCATCGGTCTCCCCGGGTTGTGTCATCACATTGCAAACATAAATTTTCATAGCAGGCGACTGTTGTATCGCTTCGACAATCCCTTTGATTACGAGATTCGGCATGATGCTGGTATACAGGCTCCCCGGTCCGATAATGATAACGTCAGCATTCAGAAGTGCGTCTGTCGCGCCTTTATGGGCTTCACATTCATAAGACGCGTCTGTCGGATGATGGGTTTTTCCGTTTTCGCGAGGTTCAAAAAAGACACGTTTGATGGGTTCGCGATTCTCTCTGAGAGGAATCGTTGATTCCCCACGCACAATTTCGCCGTCGGCGAGTTCTGCACAGAGGACTGTGTAATCCAAAGTAACGGGGATGATCCTGCCTCGAACGGCGAGAAGGCGGGACGCGGCTTGAATCGCCATCGGGAAGTTACCTTTCAACTCTGTCAACGCCGTTAACAGGATATTGCCAACGGTATGGCCTCCGAGTTCACCGTTGCTTGAAAAGCGATATTCAAAAAGCCCAGCAAGTTCATCAGCATCGGATAAGGTAAACAGAAGCCTTCGGATGTCCCCGGGCGGTAGCATATCGAATTCTTCAACGAGCCGTCCTGAGCTTCCGCCATCATCCGAAACGGTAACGACCGCTGCCAGACTATCTAAATCAATAATATTATCTTTACCTATCTCCAAGTCAGCATACCGCTTAATACCGCTGAGTAGAGCAGATAACCCACTTCCGCCTCCGATGCAGGCAAGTTTCAAAGTCATAATTTCTCCAAGTTAACCGCGGATTTTTTTACATTAAGTCGTCAAAACATCGTCAAAACTTCAGAATTTCCGCGTATTGTAAATGTTCTGTTTCTCCCACAAGGCGACGTAATAGATAACGCAATTAATACGGAATTTGTTTCATTAAGGTTGTCAAGGTTTCAAACGTCTCGTCGCATAACTGCTCCGCTGCTTCGGCAGTCGGGGCTTCGCTAAAAATGCGGATCACAGGTTCCGTCCCGGATTTGCGGATATTCACCCATCGATCGTTCCAGACGCGTTTAACACCGTCCGTTAGATCAAGGATGGATGCTGCGCCAGCCTCCTGCTCCTTTTCATAAACCGCTAAGGCGGAATCTACAAGACGCGTCGCAACCTCTTGCGATGGGATCTCCAATTTCTTCCGGCACATCTGGTATTGCGGCATATTTTCTACAAGTTGTGTCACGGTACTATCGGATTCCGTAAGGTATTGGGCGATGGCAGCGATGGAGGTAATACCATCTGTCGTGTGGTGTACGTTTGGATAGATAACGCCACCCGTACCTTCACCGCCGATGATGGCGTTAACTTCATGCATCTTCTCAACCACCCAACCCACACCGACCTTTGTACGATGGAGCCTAACCCCGTGATTCGCGGTAATATCATCTAACATCCTGCTCGTCGATACCGTGGCGACGACATCTCCTTTCGTTTTACTGAGCATGAAATCAACGACGAAAGCGAGCGTCCATTCACCGCTTAGCGGGACACCGCGCTCGGTGACAAGAACAAGCCGGTCGGCATCACCATCATGCGCAAAGCCGATATCTGCCTCAGATGCCAAAACAGTTTTGCAGAGTTCACCTAATGCTTCAGGCGTAGGTTCAGCAGAACGGGGGAAGTGTCCATCGGCGACACAATTAAGTTCGATAACTTCGCATCCAAGTTCTCGTAAGAGAGACGGGCTAATCACGCACCCGGCACCATTTCCGGCATCAATGACCACCTTCAAATCGGTGCCTTGAATTAAATTCGGGTCAAGCCATGAGGATTCTAAAATTTGTTCAAGATGGTATGCCAATGCGGCTTCGTGGCTTTCAAGTGTCCCTTGTGCGTTCCAAGGAGCAAGCGCGAAATCCTCTGTTTCGTAGACCCGTAATAATTCATCGCGTTCTGGTTGTGTTAAAAGGTTACCCGATGCGGCGGCAAATTCGATCCCGTTCCACGCGACCGGATTATGGCTGGCTGTGATGGTTATACTTCCGTGTGCGCGCAGTGCTTTCGCCATCAGGAGTATCGTCGGTGTTGGGCAGAGCCCCACATCAATGACGTGGCAGCCGGTCGCAAAGAGTCCCGCCAGTACCGCATGTCGAAGCATCGGACTTGAGGTGCGGGAGTCCCGACCGACGACCACCGTTTTACCACCGACAAAAGTACCGAAAGCCATCGCGAATTGTGTAATAACCCGAATATCGAGCGAGGTACCAACCTCTCCACGGATCCCCGAAACGCTAATGATCGGTTTCTCTGTTTTGTTCATGTTATCCTTATTCTATAGTATTTAGGACTTACGCAGTCCTCGTTCAGGCAGGGTTTAAGCACTATTAGATAATAAGTTTAGATTTTCGGATTTCCGAGAGGTGCTGAACCCCCGTAGGGGCGGGGTTTCCCCGCCCGCCAGCGATGTACAATGTGCTTATTTAATACTGAAACTTGCTTAATGAAGTTTAAGAAAATAAATCGGTAATCCCCAGACCCGGTAGGTGCGGTTTGATGAAGATTAATTTATTAATTCGGTAATTCCGTATTCTGCACAAGGCAGGTGTCCTCCCCTGCAGGGTTTTTGCTTGGGGTGTTTTTGCTTGGGGTCTTTGCTTGGGTATTTCTGCGTATTGATAGGGGTCTTTGCTTGGGTATTTCTGCGTATTTCTTCAGGGATTGTATCCCCGCCGCATTACCGATTTATTTTTTTATACTTCATGAACCGCACCGGCATTATAATGGAAAAATGCGTAAGGCCTGAGTATTTTTAAGCGATATGCGCGCGGGATTTGAAAATTTGCCATGTCCCCAAAAAACAGCATCCGCCAATAATCAACTGCCATACCCCTACAAGATACCACGGTTTTGGATACATATAAACGTATGAAGTAACAGGTGTTAGATCATACAGGACCGGGTTTCTAAAGATATCGAACCCTTCAAAAAGACAGCATACAACAATAAGTGGATTTAGGTGTAAAACGAGTGGTATAAAAGGTTGAAAGTCGTCTATATAACGTTTGAACGGATTGAGCAAAAACGCACTCCCAATCAAAATACACCATAAAAGCACCGCCAATTCTGCCCCGAAAAGTGCATCCTTAAAAACCTGCGATCCCCACATACCGACTGCGCCCGCAGACAGGCTATAAATCCCTAACATTGTCAACATCTGTACCGCCTTCGTAAACGGGATATTTGTGACGCATAAAACCACAGCGGTCGACAAAAGTACCCAACCGAACACGGGAACCTGACTCATCAGAAGCTGCCGCAACAAACAACGTCCAGAAGATAGAGGACTGAGTGTGAGCAACCCGATAGTGGAAGGCGCGGTATTGGTGTTAAAACGTGTTCTCAGAAAACTGGTATGAACAGTGTAGGCAGCGAGGTAAGGTGCTGTCAAAAGCACGACACATATTTGGGCCATGAAGAGGCATTCTGCGGGTGAACCGAGCTTCTGCTGTATCAACAGTTGATAGGTGACCCACATCAGAAGACTCGCGATGATGCACACCGAAAAGGTCTTGAAGAAATAATTGCGACCGCTCATAGGTTTGTGACTAAACTGACGCTATTTGTCGTCTTGTATTTGGCTCCGGAGCCGTAAAATTGCCTCAGCGATAGAGATAAGATTCGGGTTAATACCTAACGCCTGCTTATATGCCTCGATGGCTTCGTCAATTTTACCGAGTCTGACATAGACGTGCCCCATGCCAGCAAACGCACCGAAGTGATTTGGATTCAGTGAGATCGTCTGTTTACAATCACGAACTGCTTTGCTCCATTCTTCGAGCATGAAGTATGCGATTGCGCGTTGGTTATAGCCTTCAGCGAAACTCGGAGCCGTTTCAATGACTGTGGTGAAACGTTCAACTGCTTGTTGATACGCCTCATTCTTGAGCAGATTTTTCCCAGCCACAAGCATTGCGTCAACGGCATCATCACCAGAGTGCGACCAGATTTCCCAGAGCGCGTATTCAGCATTGTAGCGGGTCCCGGGATCATCATTTTTAAGTGCTTTTACCAGTGCTGGAATTGCTTCTGGGGTGCCAATTAATCGTAACGCAGCACCGGCAGCGCGCCCAAGCAATGCGTCTTTGCTACGAAGATAGGTGACCAGATCCGTTTCTGAATAGTTAGCATTCAGAAGTTGTTTGAGTTTCGCATCGTCCCCTGAATTCTTGAACATCAGTTTCGCTAATTCCGAAAATCCGTTGGTGTTATACATAGCGGAACCTCGCTGTACGACCGAATTTAAGTTAATTGAG
>JAJEGI010000077.1 GCA_022819945.1 Candidatus Poribacteria bacterium | reverse complement strand
AACGTGCTAATTAGCAGCGTCTTCGCTAACCCCGGCACCCCTACCAGTAAGCAATGCCCCTGTGAGAAAAGTGCAATGAGGAGTTGTTCTATTACCGCGTTCTGCCCGATGATTCGCTTTTTGAGTTCTCCTAAAATATTTTCTCTTGCCGTTTTCAGAGTTTCAGCAGCTTCCATATCGGTGGTGGCTTGCGGAGTTTGTGTATTATTTTCCATGTTTTAATTTAATCGTTTGAAACTTTCCACATTTGAAGTCCGTCGAAATCAAAGTTGACATCAATAATCCGCGCACCCGCATCTTCGAGTTTTTGGCGGACGTTGTGTTCACGTGTCGGTTCGCAGTAAAACAGGAGACATCCGCCACCACCTGCACCACAAGCTTTCCCACCAATCGCGCCATGAGCCATTGCGATTTTAAAGAGAGATTCGATCTGTTCATTTGTAACAGAGGAATGCAACTTTTTCTGATTGTGCCAATTTTGGGTGAGGAGTTCGCCGAATTCAGTCAGGCGGCCACGCATCAGCGCGATTTTCGTTGCTTCGGCGGTCGCTTTGAGGGATTCTAATGCTTCACGAACACTCGGTTGACCACTTTTATAGGCATCGGTAACATTTTGATGTATATTACCAGAGAGGCGGGATTTTCCAGTGTAACAGAGGACAAGGTTCTTTTCAAGTTCATAGCGGATGTGTGGTGAAAATCTCAAGGCGGAAGTTTTCACCTCTTCTCCTTGAAATTCCATAAAGTGGATGCCACCAATCGCGCTTGCGTAATGGTCCTGTTTTCCGCCAAGTATTCCGAGTTCATGACGTTCGATAGTACTCGCAAGTTCAGCGTATTCGTACGGAAGGAAGGTCGCCTCTTTAAGCGCACCAAGGGCACCAACAAGTGCTACGCCCATTGATGCCGAAGTCCCTAATCCACTACCTGGCGGCGCGGTAGACTGCGTAATTAGGTCGAAACCCCCGATCTGTATCGACATCCGTCGCACAGCCGCCTTCACCAAGTCGATATTCCCGTCATATTCGAGTTGCCGGACATCGTCTGCTTCGATAAAGGTGTCGAAATCCGCAGAGTAGATACGTATGCTTTTGTCCAAAATCCGTTGTAGTTCAACGGAATCATCTCGTGCTATCTGGCGTTCGCAACGGAGGGTTGCATAAGCGTATCGGTTAATAGCCCCATTAACGACGAGACCCTTTGAGTCCTCGGTGAAGAGGGCAACGTCGCTCCACCCACCAGCAAAATCAATGCGGACTGGGGCTCTCGTGCGGATTAACATGACGCGTCTGTTCCTTCAAAACTTGATACATCTATACAAAAGTGGACATATCTTGTTTTAGTGATCCTGTTTCATCGTCCACTGTCCCGCATGTGGGGCTTACACGGACTCCGTAGGCGTTTTACCTCTCCACCGAACCGATGGCGAGAATCATATCGGATCGCACGCATATTAGAGTGTTGATCGCCCCCATGCCAAACACAATCCGTCTGTGCGTGTATGATAATTATGATAGACAATACGCACTGAATTGTCAGCGCCAGCACACCCTAATGAATGGGTGTAAATGTGGAAAAGCCGCAGCTACCCCCGATTCGGAAACGAGACATAACCTCGCGGCTTTTCCGAGAAACTGAGCGAAATAACCGCTGATCCTAAGCGGCGGCATCGCGAAGTTTCTTGCCAGCTTTGAAAACAGGAACCGTTTTCGCCGGAATGTCAATCGGATCGCCAGTCTGTGGGTTGCGACCTGTACGGGCAGGGCGGCGTTTAGCTTCAAACGTTCCAAAACCGATTAGACCGACGGAATCGCCGTTACTCAAAGCTTCGCAGATAGTCGCAGCAAAAGCGTCAACAGCAGCGTTCGCATCTTTCTTGCTGAGACCTGTTGCTTCAACGATGCTGTCAACGACATTACTCTTCATTAATTTTGCCATGTCAAATGTCCCTCTAATTTTTTGTCTGAGTAAGAAAACATCGCTTTTTCTCCGCAATCTGGAAATCGCAGCCTTCTGACCTCAAACATAAAATGGATTTAACAAAAACTAATAGTAATTATATTATACTATACAGATATAGATATGTCAAGAAAAATCTGACCAATGCTAAAAATTAGCCTAAATTATTACGATATAGGCATCAGTTCAACTTACACTGCTTATCAGAAATAGAAGTTTATCAGATAATAATCCCTTGACATAATACGTCTATCTTTTAAAATTAATACCATAGATCACGCGATTTGTCAAGTTTTTTCCGCTAAAATCGTGATTTTTCACGCATAATACCAGACTCCACCGAAATATTTGCTTTAAAGGGCATGTTTGTGGTAAAATTATAAATTAAATCTTACAAACAATTCTGCTTGAATAGTAGAATAGAGGAAATATCAGAAATGCGTGAGAGTTATCGTGTAGCAGTTGTCGGCGCGACGGGTGCTGTCGGGAATACTATGTTGCAACTTCTTGAAGAACGGTCATTCCCTATTGCTTCCCTGAAACTTCTGGCATCACACCGCTCTGCTGGTGAAATTCTGTCGTTTAAAAATGACCCTATTGTCATTGAGGAATTAACACACGACTCGTTTGAAGATGTAGATGTTGTGTTTTCATCAGCAGGTGCCTCCGTCAGCCGCGAATTCATCCCCACGGCTATTGAAAAAGGCGCGCTTGTTATTGACAATACCAGTGCATTCCGTATGGACGCGACCACCCCGTTAGTTGTCCCTGAAGTCAACATGGATGCCGCACGCACCCACAATGGGCTTATCGCTAACCCTAATTGCTCCACTATCCAAATGATGGTGGCCCTTAAACCGATTTATGATACCGCTGGCATCAAACGGATCGTTGTTTCCACCTATCAGAGTGTCTCTGGTAAGAGTGGACGGGCTGTTTTGGAACTCGTCCAACAAACAACGGAAGCCCTTGAAGGCAAACCGATCACCTTGGATAAATTCCCACACCAGATGGCGTTCAATGTCGCATTCGATTGGCCCTTCTTAGACAGCGGCGACAACGAAGAAGAAGCCAAAATGATCAATGAGACGCGGAAAATACTCAACGACGATACAATTGGCGTTTCCGCGACCACTGTTCGAGTTCCAGTCTTTTTCGCACATTCCGAATCTATAAACGTTGAAACACACAAGAAACTCACCCCAGCAGAAGCCAGAGAGTGCCTCGCTGATGCACCGGGTGTAACGCTTCTGGACGACCCGAGCAATCAGCAGTATCCGCTCGCTGTTGATGTCGCCGGTAAAGATGACGTTTATGTAGGCCGGATTCGAGATGATGCATCCATAGAAAACGGTTTGAATCTCTGGGTCGTCGCGGATAACCTCCGCAAAGGTGCTGCCTTGAATGCTATCCAGATAGCCGAAAACCTGCTGTAACGCCCCTAAGGATATATGGAACTCAATCTTGCCACGCTGCCGGACTACCTGCATCAACGACACGAAAAAATTCGTATATTTGAACCGGAGGTACCCCTCCATATAGAAGAGATTGGCGATGGGAACCTCAATACGGTTTATCGCGTCTCGGATGTCGCACATCCAGAGCGTTCGCTTGTCTTGAAGCATGCACCGCCCTATATTAAGATATTGGGTCCCGATTATCCGCTATCCACGGAACGCTTAACTTATGAATCCCGTGCCCTTGAGATTTACAACCAGTTAGTAAGTGGTACCGTGCCTGCACAATACGATTTTGATGCGGCGATGTCAGTCATAGCGATGGAGGACCTCCGAGATGCAAGCGTGCTACGGGATGATCTGATTGCTGGCAAAGTAGACACCGCTATCGCCGAACAGGTCGGGCGGTTTATGGGCATCGTACATAGTCAAACCTATGTGGATAACGTTCCAAAAGCGACTGCACAACACTATAGCCAGCAATTTGCGAACACGACTATGCAGTCGATAACTGCCGATTATGTGTTCACATTCCCCTTTACCGAGCATGAGACAAACTTCTGGACCTCCGGATTAGCACCCGATGTCCGGCAGTTAAAAGCAGATACCGACTTTTTGCAGCAAGCAGCGCATCTTAAGCACATTTTTCTAACGGCACAACAAGGCGTAACCCACGGCGACCTACATACGGGCAGCGTTCTCGTTCAAGACAACACAGCCAAAGTTATTGATGCCGAATTTGCCTTTTATGGTCCCGTAGGATTTGACATCGGATTATATTGGGCGAATTACTTCTTAGCCTATTTTTCGCATCAAGATACCTCGCGCGTGCAATCAGCACTCAAAACAGCAGTTGAGAAAGTATGGGACACCTATACGGCTGAATTCACAATGGTTGATACCGGGTTGAAAGCACAAGTGTTGGGGAACATCTTCCAAGATGCCGTTGGGTTCGCAGGATTGGAAGTGCTGCGCCGCCTCATCGGTGCAGCGCATGTCAAAGATATTGAAGGCATTGCTGATCTCTCTGAAAAACTAAGTGTAGAGAAGGCAGCCCTTCAATTTGGAACAACCCTTGTCAAACAATGCCAATCTTTACGAGATGTCGCAGCGGTTATCGCGATGCTTTCTTAATCTTGATAGTTTTCGCACCGTTTGCTTCCGTTAACAGTAAACGGGTCTTGATGAAGTTGCCCGCCATTTGAGATGAAGATATAAACCTAAACAAAAACAGGTTTTTTGACAACAGAGAAAAACCGAGCAGAAACCGCCATAACTAAAAAATATGAGAGACTACTATGAAATCCTCGGTGTGGACCGAGGTGCTACTCCTGAAGAAATCAAGAAAGCCTATCGCAAACTTGCAGTCCAGTACCATCCAGACAAGAATCCTGGTGACAAAGCGGCGGAAGAGCGGTTCAAAGAAGCATCGAATGCGTATTCGGTACTCTCGGATCCCGAAAAACGACGGGTCTATGATACCCGCGGGCACGCTGGCGTTCACGGTATGGGGTTTGAAGGCTACCAAAATATGGACGACATCTTCTCACACATAAACTTGGACGATCTTTTCGGGCGCGGGTTCGGCGGGTTCGGTGGGTTCGGTAGATTCGACGATGCCTTCGGTGATGCGTTCGGACAGCGACGCACGACGGCTCCTACGCGTGGACGTGACATCCGTATGAACCTCAATATCGCCTTTGCAGATGCGGTGTTGGGCTGTAAGAAAGAGGTCAATGTCCAAGGAAAACGTATCAACATTACAATCCCACCGAGTATTCAGGATGGTCAAACCTTACGAATTCGAGGCGGTGGAGAAACCGTCGGTATAGGGACTTCTGGCGATCTATTAGTAACAGTCGCTGTCCAATCGCATCCGACATTGACGCGTGAAGGCGCGGATTTACTAACAGATGCGACGATTTCAATGACCACAGCGGCGTTGGGCGGCTCTGTTCGGGTGCAAACGCTGACAGACGAGGTAGATATGAAAGTCCCGGCGGGGGCGCAACCTGGGCAACAACTCCGCTTGCGCGGGCAAGGCGCGGCGGATGCTTCTGGACGGAAGGGGGATTTGCGGGTACGGTTGGTTGTGGAGATTCCAAAATCGTTGTCACGAAAACAACGAAATCTGCTGAAAGAACTTGATAAGACGCTGTGACACAAGCCAGCCAGTACCAAGACAGTGTTAAGTTTCCTTAATTCGCCATCTGTTGGAGGGCCCCATGTTAGAATCATCGACTTACCGATATATCCTGCAGCAAGGCATTGAACAAGGCATTGAACAAGGTGCGCGAGAAAGTACCATCGAAGGTATTCTTGAGGCATTAGAGATTCAATTCGACGAGATTGGTGTGCAAACGTTAAAACCGATGCTTGAATCTATTGAAGAATTACAGCACCTCAAAGATTTACGCCGTGCCGCGATGCAGGTAAGTAGCCTGGATGAATTCAAAACCCTTTTGGCATCAAATGGGAGTTGAACCTGCGTAGGAGAAATGTGTATCCCTGCTTGTACGGAACCCTCCCTATTCTCTACAAGCAGATGTAAAAATTCGACGGAGCGTAGCAATGGAACTGGAAGATTACTTTGACTTCGTTCAAGAAGATGTCATTCGGATTAAAGGGAATCGTATCGGGATTGAGATTGTGTTAGGAGATTATCTAAAGGACGCGGGAATTATGATTTACTGCTACTTTCCCTGCAAGGCAATATTGGTACGCTGAAGCAAAGAGACTTCTGAATAGGTCGAAGTTTCTTCACACCAGCGGCGTGATATGTCTATAGAAAGGCAGGAAATTCCCGTAAACGCACTCCAGCGGAGTGCTATGTCCAAAAATTGTCCAAACTTTCGTAGATACTATGAGAACCTTAGATACAGTCCTGTGTTGTTTACACTCACGTTCCCAACCTCGTTACCCGCGTTTTCAGTCTTGTCCTATGTGTCGCACGGAAGCACCACGGGAGACTATAATCGTAGAAGCTGCTGTCAATTATTTTTCTAAACCTGAATTTCAGGAACTTTTTATTAATATAGAATGTGGAATTCAGATGGGGGTTGACAATCGCAGAGGGGATATTGTGCTTCTTGATAAGGCGGAAAATTTTATCGCTATTATAGAGTGCAAACGAACCGGTGTCGTAACTTACGGTCCCGATCAACTGAAGGCTTACCTCTGTGCAACTGATACACAGTTTGGGGTTTTTGCGAACAGCACAGACCCCAATGATTGGGAATTTTATGAAAATCTAAGGCGGAATCAATTTAAGAAACTTACGCGTAATCAATTCGAGAAAGAAACCCTTTTACAACGCTCCATAGAGTCCATGCGTGAAGAGAGATATAGACTCGAAATTGAGATTGAGCGATTTAAACAAAACAATGAAAAATTGATAGAGAAAAACAGAACGGAAACTAAGACGCATGGTCGCTTTGGACAAAAAGTTAATCAATTAAAGGGAAAAAAAACTGAATTAGAAAACGAAGTTGAGAGATTGGAGAAAAAAAAGAGCGAAATACAATCAGCTAACTTACAGATTAGTCGTTCTTGGCAATATATCACTGGTGTTTTAAGTGTGGCTCTATGTATCTGTATCGCGATTCTGGCGGCACTGGTAAACAAACAAAACAAACTCGTAAGCGAGAACAAGAAATTTATTAGCCAAAATCAAGTGTTGCAGGCACAAATACCTAAAAACCCACCGGATCCAACACCGTGGGAAGAGGAAAATGAAACTCTCCGCCGTGAAAACAAAATCTTGCAAAAACAACTACATGAAAAGAACACGCAAATCGAAACTCTAAATTCTAAAGTTTTAGACCTAAAAATCAAAAACGATGAACTCCATCAGAAGTTGATAGATCCTCTGCCAAAACCACGGCCGTATAAACCTGAATTACCGGAAGATTCATCTACACTTAATATCAATACCGCTTCTGCTGAAGAACTTGACGAACTTGAAGGTATTGGTCCGAAAAAGGCACAAGACATTATTGAGTACCGCGAAAAGCACGGCAATTTCAATTCTGTGGATGATATTAGAAAAGTTCCGGGCATTGGTGAAAAGACTTTGGAAAAGTTGAGGGAACATATTCGCGTGGAATAAGTGGTATAGCAAGATCAGTAGGCCTTACCATGCCGAACTAGGAGGAATAAATTATGTGTAGAATCAATATAAAAAGGAGTAGGTATGCCAACAAATGTTAGCGATGTTACGCAACAGTTAAGGGAAATTATACAGAATAATTCAGACTTGCAAGATATCTGGATACAAGGTGAAATTTCAGATGTCAATCATGCCCGAAATGGCAATGTCCATTTTACTCTCAAAAATCCGAGTAAGAAAATTGAATGCGTCATTTTCAACGATCAGGTACCAATCCAAGAAAATTTGCTAACAGTCGGAAACAGCATATCTGTCAAAGGACAGATAGATATCTATAGAACTCGAAGCGAATATAGATTTGTCGTCACAGAAATAAATTCTCCTGAAAATCCTTTGACATCTCAACCAATTTCTGTTAGTACTCTAACGGCAACTTGGAAAAACACTTTAGAGGCTCATTCGGGCGAGGTCCAAGGTGAAATTTCAGAAGTTTTTGTAACCCCTACCGATTTTACAATCTTTAAACTCAAAGATATACAATCTGATGACATAATAGCATGTGTAATTCCTCCAGCTGTACTGCCTACGGTTTTTTAGGCCACTCCCTAAAACAAGATTGTGCTATAATGCAATCTCACTGAAAGGAGTTATCTAATGGCCAAACGCAGGCAATTCACCTCCGAGTTTAAGACG
>JAJEGI010000055.1 GCA_022819945.1 Candidatus Poribacteria bacterium | reverse complement strand
TTTCCAGTTAACAGTTTCCAGTGAGAAAAGACCTCTTCTTTCTTTAACTGGTTACTGGTGACTGGCTACTGGTTACTTCTCCTTTTGCGGTAGATCTTAGAATCTCCGTGTAAATACCAGAGATTGAAGACCACTATCTGTTTGTTGCATTTGTACGGAAAATCTTCGATTATTATACGCTTCGGCCGTCTTAGGAGCATCAAGGATATTCCAGATATGGATACCAATGCCTGTCACGAGAAAAATACCGCTAAAAAAAGCATGATTTTTCATGCGGGTTCGCCCTTGGTTGTATGTCAAGAATTCACCGGTTCTTGCGTCTTGAAACCCTGTATCAAACACCTTTTGCTCGTTGTAATGCAGCACCCGAGCAATGTTATACCCAGCGAGTGCAAAAGTTCCCAACTCGACGGTGAGGAAAAGCGTCGCCTTTGTATAATTACCGGCGTAAGCCTGTCCCAATCCGGGCATAAAAGTCGATAGACGCTGTGCTTTTTGAATATTGAGTTCCGGATAGTACCGCTCTGGATGCAACCGAAATAGTGAGTAATTCGGTTCGGTCTCAGGTTCATCCATATAACCCGGAACGAAGGGGCGGGTGTTCTGATTCGCAATATCAGACTCCGTATAACGGGAAACAAATGACTGGGACTCCTGATTCACAGTATCAGACTCCGTCTCAGGGGCAGTATCCGTTTCATCCGATGGGGTTTCAGCGGCTACACCAACGAACCCGATGCTGAGAAAGAATATAGACGTAAGAAGTATGTAAAACAGAGGCGGCATTTGCGCTACCTCTCTATCTTTTTTCATGAAGGCCTCTCCTTATCAAGGTCGCTTGAATGATGGTGCTAATTGGATGTTTCCCGGATCCGTCTGGTATGCCCAGTCGAAAACGACTGCATCCTCATAAAGTTCGCGGACATAAACCTTTGCGAAGTTATCATCCGGTGTATTGATAGCATAGACATGTCCCTCAATGAGCTCAACAAATAAACTTACATATCCGATTTCCGGCACCATATCTACGGCATCAAGATCCTCGTGATACCCTAAATCTTGCATGAGCGTTTCATTGTCAGAGTAGAAGTAAGTAGCGTTGCGGTCAGCATCAAACGCAAAATAGATATCGGTGGCTGGGGTGTCCCAAGGGATGCTGCCCTTCTCCGGGCGCGAGAAATCGAACCCACTTCTTCCTGGGAAAACATTATAGTCATCAAGGGTGATATTCTGTCCTGAAGGACGTGGTGTATCCCAAGCGTCTTCGGGACTGAGTTCGCTCTCATTTCCGTCAGTGTCATAAGCAGAAACGGCGTAGTAGTAGGTTTCTCCGTTCTGTACGGTTGTATCTACATAACGGGTTGTGTTTTCTGATACCTCTGCCAACAAGTCAAAATTGGTGTCATTTTGTCCGCGCCACACCTGATAACCTGCCAAGTCATATTCACCGTTAGGGTACCATTCAACGATAACCCGCTCATCGCCTGTGATCGTTCTGACCCCGCGTGGCACGGCAGGGGGTTCATCGTCTATATTGTCACACCCGCTGATCCCACCGAATAACAGCGTGGCTAAGAGTATCGTGAGAATTTTGTCGATTTTGGCTAACATGTATCTATCCCTCCTGAGTTTAATTTGCATTTAGACTCTGTAACGGATACATCGCCAAAAGCGTTGACAAACTCTTCCTTAAAATATTATCACAAAAGCCTTGAGAATGCAAGACAAAATTTTTCAAAAGTTTGAATTGAGATGTGTTATATAATCGGTTGTTTCTTTTTCTGAATCACAGATTACACGGATTACACAGACTGCACGGATTTAGGGCTTGTTGTGAAATCAACATTGACTGCAGACGTGATATATGATCAAATCGGGATAGAGAATTAAATAGCCCTGAATTGACATTCCAACGCTATTGTGATAGGATATGAGAAAGAACAAGGAACACACCAGGAGGCGCTATGAAAACCCTGCTCATTCTACGACACGCAAAATCGAGTTGGAAGTACCCAGAACGCTCTGACTATGATCGTCCGCTCAATTCACGCGGCAAACGGGACGCACCACGCATGGGGAAATACCTACATCAGCAAGGACTGACCCCCGATCGGATTCTTACCTCATCCGCAAAGCGCGCACGGAAAACTGCGAATAAAGTGGCAAAATCGTGTGGTTACACCGGAAAAGTGAAAAAGTTAGAGGCATTTTATGAGACCGTCCCGGGGGTCTATTTTGAAATCTTACAAGCACTGCCGGATAAATACCAACGCGTCATGGTCGTTGGGCACAATCCAACAATGGAACAACTCCTGAACCATTTGACAGGACAAATCGAACGGATGCCGACAGCGGCACTTGCCCACATTGAACTTCCGATTCAACACTGGGATGCACTCGATCTGTATACAAAAGGAACCTTGGTCAACTTATGGACTCCGAAAACACTTTTCACAGATTAATCAGCCTGTTAACGCTCTTGCTTGTGTCTTCCTGGGCACTCTACAGTATCGCATCCCCTGAAATCCCGGTTTCGACGGCTATAGATGGACAATTCCTGCCGTGGGTCGTAAACGATGGTGAAGGCGGGGTCATCGTTATGTGGGAAGATTACCGGACCGGAAGGGATTGGGACGTTTATGCCCAGCGCATTGATAGCACCGGAAAAGCACGTTGGGAAGAAAATGGTGTGGCAATCTGCCAGGCAGATAGAAATCAACGTCGCCTACGGATGATTCGACACGACAAACACGCGATTGTTGTATGGAACGACAGACGCGACAGAAGTAACTGGGACATCTATGCCCAAGCCATAAACCTTGATGGTGAAATTCTTTGGCAAATGGATGGGATCCCGGTCTGCATAAATACCACCGATCAATCAACACAGGCAATTTTGAGCGATGGCGAAGGCGGTGCTATCTGTGTCTGGGAAGATGAACGCCGAAGTTCCGAATTCCAAGACCTCTATATCCAACGGATCACTGCTGACGGCAAACCGATGTGGAAACCTAACGGTATTCCTGTTTTCGCATCCGAATCGCTACAGAGTGACCCAATTCTGGTCGCCGATGGCATCGGTGGATTCTATGTGGTTTGGTGGGACGTTATCGGTTATGACGCGTGGCATATTATGGCGTATCGGTTGAGTTTAGACGCGAAGCCGTTGTGGGACGCTCCAATCCTCGTTTCTCCGATGGACGGCATGCAAGGTGAACCTCGCGTGATTGCCGATGGTGAAGGCGGAATTATTGTCCTATGGCAAGTATACGAAAACTTTATTAACGATCAACTTCACGCACAACGGATCACCGCGGATGGCAGCAAACTATGGGAAGCAACGGGTGTTCCCATCTGCACTGCTCCCGGTATTCAGAAGCACGCCTCAGTCACCGGTGGTGGAGACGGCGGGTTCATTGCAGTGTGGCGAGATGAACGCGATATCTATTCCAACTTGTATATGCAACACATCCGCCCAGATGGCACACCGGTCTGGGAAAAGGACGGTATCCCGCTTTGCACTGCAGGCGGACATCAGGACAAACCGTTTATCGTTAAAACCGAGAACGGCCAATTTTTTGTAGCGTGGCTGGATTACCGAGAAGATTTTGGTGAGGAGAGTCGTGATGCTATCTATGGGCAGCTCATTGATTTGGAAGGTAAATCATTATGGGAAGAGAATGGGGCAGCTATTTCTACGAGCCAAGGGGAGCACTATCCGCCATTTGTGGTATCTGTTGGAGGCGGGAAGTGGGTCGTTGTTTGGAGCAACACACAACAGGACAACGGAGATATTTACCTTCAGCAGTTTTAAGAGATTATCTATGCCCTGCTCATTTCAATGAGATGCGCGCCTTCGAGACCTGCGCGTACGTCTTCATCATAACTCGTCACAACGACTTGTTGCTCTTCGGCGACTTCACGGATGAAATCCACCATCAACGCCTTTCGCTCGTCATCTAAATGGAGAGTAGGGTCATCGAATACAAAGAAACCGGGGTTGCCTAAAACCTTAGCGAGAGCGACTTTGAAGCAGAGATATAAGAACATCTTTTCACTACCACTGAGCAACATTAGACTCCGGTCTGCGCCGTCTATGTTCAGCGAAGGGAGCAGGTGTTCGCGTTGTAAGTCGACGCGCGTTTGTCCCCCGCTCCCGCGAGCACCAGAAAAGAGTTGCATCTTGTCGAGCCAGTGGTGCAGCTCCGCTTCCGCAGGCTTGAGGATTTGCCGTTGGAGTGCTTCAATGGTCCTATCAATCCCAGCGCAGGCGAGTTCTATGCTCAGGAGTGTCGTTTTAACCTTGGATGCCTCTCTGTTCACGCGTTGGAGGGCGTTGCGTCTATCTAAACGGACGGCTTCTTCCTGCTTGAGTTTACCGAGTCGCTCACGCTCACTATCAATTTGTGCTTTTAACTTTGGCTTGTCCAAGGTTGCGAGCGTATCCGAAGGCACTTGTTCGCTCAACTGGATGTCTTTCTCACTTAATCGAGATGCGAATGCATCAAGTTCAGTCTGAGTTTTGTCAATGTCTTGGGCGCGTTGTTGATACTGCGTTGAAAGTGTTTGCAAAGTCTGAAGACGTTGTTCAAGTGCTCGCCGATCCTTTAAATTAGTGGTTTCTGCCTCTAACGACTGTTTATGGGTATCAAGCTCGGTGCATCGCTGTGATTTCTCTACTTGTTTTTCGTCAATAATCTTTTCCACCACCTCCCGTTCAACTTTCTGGGAACAGGTTGGACAGTGCTGTTCGCCACTCTCAAGCAGCGTTCGGAGGGTGTTACAAACCTTCGTCAACGCTTCGATCTCGGATTCCAAGCGACCGATCTGTTGTATCAGTTTCTCCCGTTCCGCTTCCAATCCAGAGGCTTCTTGAATCGCAGTTTCAATTGTAGCCATCATCTCTCGCAGATGTGCAATATCGTTGAAACCGCTCAAAGTTTCATTTTGTTGCTGCGTGAGGGTGTCCAGATGTTTTTGTAGACGGTTCCTGTTTTGCACCCATTCTGCGATGAGTGCTGTATCACCTGTTTGGGCACCGTAAGCGGCTTCCAAGTCTTTCAATTTTGCTTCAATCCGTGCAATCTCAGCCTCGTTCACATTCTGTGCGTTGAACCGCAAACTATTCTGATGGGCATGGATTCTTTTCTGCTCACGCCCAGCGATCCGACGCGTCTCAATGAACCGCTGTCGGACCTCTATCAACCTATCAATACCGAGAAGGGTATGGAGAATATCACGTCGGGTGGCGGATTGACGCGCGAGAAATTCAAAAATTTCGCCTTCACGGAGGAACGTCGTAAGCGCGAGTTGCTCGTGCCTAATGCCAAACCGCTCTTGTAACATGGCTTCCGTTGCCTTGATACGCGTATCGTCAAAAAGGATGTGCCATGCACCATTTTTTTCTGAACGGAGTTGAACCTGTCTTCCCGTGCCCCGATAGAGCATGTAGCGTTCGCTATCCGCAACAAATTGAACACCAGCTGTCCCTTTGTAAGCTTTAGCATTCTTTATCGCTGAAGCATCAACGCGCGGGACAATCGGTTTCCCAGTCAGTGTAAAGAAGATAGCGTTGACAAGCGTGCTTTTTCCACTGAAATTGGGACCGAAAATGAGATTGATGCCTTCATGAAGTTCAAAGTCTCGCTCTTGGAAACAGCCGAAAGTTCTAAGGCGTATCCGCTCAAGCAGCATATTACCCCTCTCTCTTCTCATGAACGAGGTCGTAAAGCATTTGCGCTCTGACCTTCTCGCGTCCGTTTGTCAAAGTAAATTCAAAGGCGCGCACAATCGCCTCAAGTTCAGCGAAACCTAAGTCCTTATACTTCTCATCGCGCTGAATCAGTGCCTCAATTTCTTTCCGATAGATATTCAGGGTTTCATTTTCAAGGGAGATGTCCATGTTGGTGTCTCTCCAATAATGATTGTGAACGGCGCGCGGAACGTGCCGACTACTTTTAAATTTTGGATTTGATTTGCATTAATCGTTCACTGGCT
This sequence comes from Candidatus Poribacteria bacterium, assembly GCA_022819945.1. Lineage (GTDB taxonomy): Bacteria > Poribacteria > WGA-4E > WGA-4E > WGA-3G > WGA-3G. The sequence continues at coordinate 4,861 of JAJEGI010000055.1, read as the reverse complement.
TCCTCAAGAATGTCATCTGCCATACTAAACATAAATCTGAATTTTGTCTTACCGAGATATGAACGGCTGTGGAAACTGGACCCTGGCACACCGCCCACGCCAATCTCCTTTACTAACCAGTGGGCAAAGGTTGTATCATCGGGAAATCCGAAATCAGTGATGTCCGTCATAATATAATACGCACCTTCTGGCTCATGGCAATGGAACCCAGCTTTCGTGAGGTTATTTACAAGAAACTTACGATTCTTATCATACCTCGCGACCAACGCTTTATGGTAACTCGGTGGCAAGTCAAGGGCAACCACGCCAGCACGTTGCAACGGATGCGGTGCACCGACTGTGAGAAAGTCGTGCATTTTACGGATAGCATTGGTTAGCGTCTCCGGTGCAATCACATACCCCAATCGCCACCCTGTCATAGAATACGCTTTGCTTAACCCCGATACAGTAATCGTCCGATCCTGCATCTGCGGCAGGGAACCGATGCTGATATGCGACTTTTCATCGTAGATCATGTGCTCGTAGATTTCATCCGTAATCGCGAGGCAGTCGTATTCACAGCATAATTCGGCAATCTGCTCGAGTTCGTCAAGCGTAAAGACCTTACCGAGCGGGTTATTCGGGGTGTTTATGACAATCGCCTTTGTATTGGCAGAGAAAGCATCTCGAAGCTCAGTAGCATCGTAGGTAAAATGCACAGTGCCATCGGATGCCGGTGTCTCTTGCAGTGCCACATAAACGGGTTTCGCGCCAGAGATGATCGTATCCGGTCCGTAGTTTTCATAAAAGGGTTCAAAGATGATAATTTCGTCGCCAGGATTGATAATAGCAAGGAGTGCGGAGAGCATACCTTCGGTTGAACCGCAGGTGACGGTGACGTTTCTGTCAGGGTCTGTGGGGATACCGTTAAATGTCGTCATTTTTCGGGCGATTGCTTCTCGAAACGACGGTGCCCCCCACGTGATGCTATATTGATTATATCCTTCTTGGATCGCCTCAATCGCAGCGGCTTTGACTTCGGGAGGGGGTTGGTAGGCAGGGGTCCCCTGTGAAAGGTTAATTGCATTGTAGCGCAAGCAGAGCTGCGTCATGCCACGGATAACGGATTCACTGAAGCGGGTGGATTTGTCTGAGAGTTTAGATTGGAGCGAAATTTTGAATGCCCCCTTTATATCTAATGTATGTCCATGTCTAAATAATACGCTAATCTCCGGTTTTAGAACTCAAAATGATACCGTCGTCTAAGGGAATATCGACAGAGTGTAGTGTTGGAGTATTAAAAACGAATTCAATATAGTCGAGCATTTCGTCGCGCATCGTTATGGTGTCGTCAGCGACGATTAAACCACCCGGACGGATATTCGGCAACGCCAATTCCAGATAGCGTCGGTATTCGTGTTTCTCCGCGTCAAGAAACACAAGGTCAAATGTTGCGTCGCACTTCGGGATTTCGTCGAGTGCATTTCCGACACGGACTTCAACGATGCCGTCTAATCCGACTTCCTGAAGATGCAACTCTGCTTCCGCTGCGCGTGCTGGATCAAACTCCAAGGTGATGAGTCTACCCTCTGTCTCTTTCAAGGCCGCAGCAAGCCAGATTGTGGAGTACCCGTTGCTCGTTCCGACTTCAAGGACGTTTTGTGCCTGAATAGCGCGGATCAGGATAGCGAGAAATTGCCCGTTCTCGGGTGCGATGTTGGTATACTGTTTTGCAGTTTTTTCGAGTCGTCTTAAGATGGATGCGTATTGTTCCATAGGACGCAGTATTCTGATAACTTGTAATAAAGAGAGGCGACAATGTTGCCGCCTCATTTCCGTTAGCGAAGTTGCTTAATTTTGCCCCAAGATGTGGCAAGTTTATCCTTCGGATTAACAGCCAAGAATTCATCCGCCCCCATCTCCATACTCTGTTCCATTTCGTCATCAGAGAGAACACGGTTCCAGAGGCAAACCTCGTCGACGATACCGGGCCACGCTTCACCCGACCAAGTACCGATCTGAATTCGGCTCGTAACGCCTGCCGGTGCTACTGGATTATTAGAATCCTGCTCGTGCGTCACTTCACCATCCACGTAAATCTTAACTTTACCTTTGTTGCCCGATGTATGCGTATAAGAGAGATAGTACCACTTACCGGTATCAAGTTTGGTAGCATTATCATTTATATCCAAGAACCCGCCGCCAGCACCGTTTGTCCAGACCTTGATGCCGTTTGCAGGATTCATCCCGTAGCCGAATCCGATGTGCCTTGCACCGCCACCCGCACGAGTCCCAAAAACAATAGCGTGCGCGCTCGGTAACCGATTAAGATTAATCCACGCGGCTTGCGTGATTTCATCTTCAATGTGAAAAACCTCATCGTCTCCAACTTCGACAAAGTCGCTGGATGCACTAAATTCAAGAGCCTTCCCGAATTTGCCATCAACCCATTTCGCACCACCCGTGAGCGCGCCCTCAAAACCGTTTTCTGAGAAATCTTCGGTCGCTTTACCGGTACCTTCATCAAGCGGCATGTATAGGACAAGCCCTTCAAGTAAGTCAGCAGCGGCAAAAGTAGTGCATACCGACACAAGGAATAAGATAAGAAACAGGTGTTTCATAAGTTACCTCCATAAAGATAGTAATCAATATGTATAATATTACCACAAATCAGGCGTGTTGTCAAGACGCACGCTTGTTATCATCCGTTTTGTCCATTGTCAAAATCAGCGTAAGACCTAACCGTTAAATGGTCGGTTTCGATAAATCCGGTTGATCGCGTAGCAGAATCAGGAGCGGTGCTAACACCAATGGAAGCATCACTAAACCGTCCAACACAATCGGCAAACCGAATTGATCTCCCAAAACACCAACAATCTTATTCAATAATCCGCCGACACCCCATGCTGCACCCATCATCAAACCGGAGGCGATGCTTTCGTGTCCGCGCAACATTATCTGCGCAAGCACAATGTTAACGGTTATGGAACTCGTGAGAATGACGTTGCCTAAAAAGAGGAACGCGAGAAAACTGAACCCGTCAGTGTGCAACGACCAATAAAGAAGGGGTGGCGCACCGAGAAGCGATACCAATAACAGCACATAAGTGTTGACGCGACTCATAAGCCACCCACTTGACAAAATACCCATAGACCCCGCGAAGATAAAGAGCGCGAGGACCAGAGAACGCCCTTGGTCTGAGTAGCCTTGATCGGCTAAATGGACAGAAAGAAAGGTTTCTATACCGGTGAGTGTAACGGTTCGGATTGCCGCAATAATGAAAAGTACGACGAGGGGCAGCATACGCGGGGAAGCAACAGTCCAAAGCGGTTCTTGCGGTCTTCGCTCCGCGTTTGGCGTTCCACGGGTGGTGGCAGTTAAATCAAGATCCTTCTCAAATTTCAATACTTTCGGCACCAGCAACGCCACAACTAAACCCGGTAGCATCTCCCAAACGAGGTATTCCATGCCGAAACGGTACGGAATGAACAAGAGGACCACCGGACCAAGTGCACGTCCAACGTTGCCACCTGTCAGAAAAATGGAGATACCCATCCCCCGCTGCTCAGAAGCGAGCGCGCCGGCATAAGTCGTCGCTTGCGGATGGAACGCTGCGACCCCAATACCCCCAATAGCCAACAGCAGATATACAATATAAGCGGATGGCGCGAGCCATAATAGACTTAAACCGAGCGCACTAAACCCGACACCGATCGTCAGAAAATGCACTGTCCGCAGCCGATCTGACAGCCAGCCAAAGAGTATCTGTCCGAATGAGCTAAATACACTGTAAATAGCGACGAAATTCCCCGCTAAACTGTTCCGTGTCGCAGCCGTGGCTAACTTCGTCAGTAGGAGCGGTTGCAGGTGTGAGAGAAGCGTCGCGTATGAATCGAGAACGGTATGTGATAACGTCAGGAAGTAGAACTGTTTCCGAGAAGATGTTTTTGAGGAATCTTGGTCATTTTTCATGAGGTCAATGGGTACCGCGTTTCTATAAAAATCGGACAATTGGACAATAGATAGACATTATAGAACGCACCAAACTAAAAAGCAAGTTTTTATTGAAAATACCTCAAAGCGAACCATAAGTGTCAATTTCAGAAGCAACAACCGCCTCACCCCCCGGCCCGGTAGGTTCGGTTTCCCAACCGAACCGGATTCTTGAAAAAAGACGTGAAATCCAATGAATTCTTAAATAGGACTTACGCATGCTGCTCTTTTGTAGCATAGGCTGTTAGCCTGTGCCGTAGCGGTTTCGGAGTTCAGAAGATGTCCAAGAAATTAGAGAATCCACTATAAAATTGAATGCCTCTAATATAATTTGCTTTTTCCCTGAAAGTATCCTATAATTCATAGTTAGACATAGTTTTTTGTTTTTCAAATAAACACAAAATTTGACCCATTATAACCAAAGTTACCACTCCTAAATCCATCGGATTTCCTAATGAACAACTTTGAATATCCGTTTTTCTACAGACACAGCACGACTACAAGGAGAACTTTCATGAAAAACAACCTATTTTTAATTGCTTTGACATGCCTTTGTGCGCTCACCCTTTTTCCACCAAACACCTTCGCGGCAGACGACGCAATGTTGGGTTTGCCCGAAGGTGCGAAAATCCGCCTCGGTAAAGGCACGGTCAACGAAATCGCATATTCCCCGGACGGTGAGCGTCTGGCAGTAGCAAGTAGCATCGGTATTTGGATATACGATGTAGCGACTGGCAAGGAACTTGCCCTACTCGTGGGGCATTCGGATGATGTCAATAGCGTGTCATTTAGTCCGGATGGTCAAACGCTCGCAAGCGGGGGTAGGTACGACATTCGGCTATGGGATGTAGCGACGGGTTCGCTGCTTCAGACACTTAAAGGGCATACG